>JBOHKK010000006.1:0-42489 GCA_050729115.1 Geminicoccaceae bacterium
GCGCGCAGGCGGGCGGGCGTGACCGGCAGGGCGTCGATCTTGACCCCGAGCGGCCTGAGCGCGTCCTCGATCGCCGCGGCGATCGCCGGCGGCGCGCCCATGCGCCCGCCCTCGCCGCCGCCCTTGATGCCGAACTCGGTGAACGGCGAGGGCGTCTCGACGTGGCCGACGCGGACGTCCGCGGGCAGCTCGTGCACGGTCGGGATCAGGTAGTCCATGAAGCTTGCGGTGAGCAGCTGGCCGTTGTCGTCGTAGTGGTAACGCTCGTACAGCGCGGTGCCGATCCCCTGCGCCGTGCCGCCGCGCACGTGGCCGGCGAGCGTCATCGGGTTGACCATGGTGCCGCAGTCGTGCACCGCGACGTAGTCGAGGAAGCTCACCTTGCCCGTTGCGGGATCGACCTCGACCACCGGCATGTGACACATGTGGCCCATGATCGGGTAGAAGATGCCGAGGTCCTTGCGATCGGCAGACGGCAAGGTGGTGAGCGGGTGATCGTAGACCGCGGTCGCGTCCAGCCCGCTGACCAGGTCGGGCTCATCAGGCATCGACAGCCGGAAGTAGTGGGCATGGAGCGCGATCTCGGCGATCGTCTTCGCCATGCCGGGCGCGCCCTTGACCCCGACCTTGCCATCGCGCAACTCGAGATCGCCGACGTCCGCCTCGAGCATGTGGCCGGCGACCCGGAGCATCTTGTCCTTGATCTTGTCCGCAGCGCCGACCAGCGCGCCGGTCACCATCACCGTGTAGCGGCTGCCGCCCGGCCCGGTGCCGTTCAGGCCGTGATCGGTGTCGGCATAGGTCACCGAGATGTCGGCAGGGTCCATCTGCAGGTGCTCGGCCAGCACCATGGTCGCCACGGTCTCCGGGCTGTTGCCCCAGAACGGCGCCTGGAGCGAGATCACCGCCTTGCCGGTCGGATCGATCTTGACGCTGACCCCTTCGGGCGAGCTGGTGAGCGCGAAGCCCGGCTCCTCGTTCAGCATCCAGAACTCGGTCGCGCTGAACACGCTGCGCTCCTGGCAGGTGGCGATGCCGATGCCGATGTAGCGGCCCTGGCGGCGCGCCTCCGCCTGCTTCCTGCGCCACCCCTGGTAGTCCAGGAGCTCGAGCGCCTTGTCGAGCACGGCCGGGTAGTTGCCGCTGTCGTACAGGTTCCCGGTCGGGATGAAATACGGAAAATCCTCGGGCTTGATCAGGTTGTGGCGCCGGAACTCGACCGGGTCGAGGCCGAGCTGGTCGACCGCGGCGTCGGCCAGGCGCTCGACCACGAAGTTCGCGACCTCGGAGCCGAAGCCGCGATAGGCGCCCTGCTGGCATTTGTTGGTGAGCACCGCGGTGATGTCGACCGCGACGCTCCGGATCTTGTAGGGCCCGACGATCTGCGACAGCGCATTGCCGTGGTGACCGATCCCGAACTGGAAGTAGGCGCCGTAGTCGTCGATCACCTTGCAGCGCAGGCCGGTCATCCGGCGGTCCGCATCGAGCGCGAGCTCGGCGTCGTAGATCCGGTCGGAGCCGTGGTTGTCGCAGGCCGTGATGTTGTCGATCCGGTCCTCGACGTACTTGACCGGCCGGCCGGTCTGGCGGGCGAGCGTCGCGGCGATCACCGGCACCTTGTGCAGGAACAGCTTGCTGCCGAAGCTGCCGCCGGCAAGCGTCGGCACGATGTTGAGCTTGTGCGCCGGCACGCCGAGCGTGGCGGCGAGCGTCCAGCCGACGTAGTTGTACATCGAGCTGTTGACGTGCACCGTGAACTTGCCCGCGCCGCGGTCGTGCTCGGCGACCGCGCCGCAGGTCTCGAGCGGCTGGGCGCCGGAGCGCGGCCAGCGCAGCTTGCGCCGGATCACCACGTCGGCGCTCGCAAAGTCCTCGTCGACCGGGCCGAACGCGAACGTGCGGTGCAGGGCGACGTTGGAAGGTCCGCGCTCCGGATGGAGCACGGCGTCGCCCGTCGCCGCGATCGCCGCCTCGGGATCGACCACCGCAGGCAGCGCCTCGTAGTCGACCTCGATCAGCTCGAGCGCGTCCTCGGCAATGTAGCGGCTCTCGGCGGCGACGATCGCCACCGGCTCGCCAACGTGACGCACGCGATCGAGGGCGACGCAACGCTGCTCGACCGGCGGATTGGCGAAGCACGGCATCGCGCCCGTGACCTTGGCGACGTCGGCGCCGGTCATGACGGCTGCGACCCCGGGCAGGGCCCTGGCGCGGCTCACGTCGATCGATCTGATGCGGGCATGGGCGTGCGGGCTGCGCAGCGCGGCGGCGTGCAGCATGTTCGGCAGCACGACGTCATCGACGTAGCGGCCCTGGCCGGCGAGCAGGCGCGGGTCCTCGACCCGCTTCATGCTCTGGCCGATCCAGCGGAAGGCGCGGCCCGGCTTCTCGCGTTGCCGGCTCGGCGGGATGCGGGATTCGGTCGTGGTCATGCCGCGGCCTCCCTGGCAGGCGTCATGAGCTCCGCCGCGCGCTCGACCGCGGCGATGATGGTCTGATAGCCGGTGCAGCGGCACAGGTTGCCGCCGATCGCCTCGACGATGTCCTCCCGGCTCGGCCGCGGATTGACCTCGAGCAGCTCGAGCGCGCTGAGCAGCATGGCCGGGGTGCAGAAGCCGCACTGCAGGCCGTGCTTCTCCCAGAACGCCTCCTGGATCGGATGCAGCGCCTCGGCCGTGCCGAGCGACTCGACGGTGCGGATCTCGGCGCCGTCGGCCTGGACCGCGAGCATCAGGCAGGAACGCGCGGTCCTGCCGTCGAGCAGCACCGTGCAGGTGCCGCAGACCCCGTGCTCGCAGCCGACGTGAGTGCCGGTGAGGCGCAGCTCCTCGCGCAGGAAGTCGGACAGCAGCATCCGCGGCTCGACCCAGCGCTCATGAGCGGTGCCGTTCACGACCACCCGAACCGTTTCCTTCGCCATGGTCATCTTCCCCTCGCCTCAACTGCAGCGCGCGAGCGCGGCCGCGAGCACCCGGGTCGTGAGCGCTCGCACCAGATCGCGCCGGTAGTCCTCATCGGCGTGCACGTCGCTGGTCGGTCGAACGTGACCCGCCGCCGCATGCGCCGCCTTCGCGAAATTCTCCGATGTCGCCGGCTGACCGGCGAGCGCCGCCTCGGCCTCGGCGACGCGGAGCGCGTGCCGGCCGACCCCGCCATAGCCGAGGCGGACCATGCGGCAGACGCCGTCCTCGACTGCAAGGACGCAGCCGGCGGCGACGATCGCGAAGTCGCCGTGGCGCTGGCTGACCTCGTCGAACCCGTAGCCCTGGCCTCTGGGCTGCGCCGGAAAGCGGACTTCGGTCAGCAGCTCGTCGGGGCGCGCCGCGGTCTCGAACGGGCCCTTGAAGAAATCGGCGGCCGGCACCTGTCGCTCGCCCGCGCTGCTCTTCAGCACCATGGTCGCGTCCAGCAGCAGGGCGACCACTGGCAGCTCCGAGGCCGGATCGGCGTGGCACAGATTGCCGCCGATGGTGCCCCGGTTGCGGACCGCGTGATGCGAGACGAAGCGATAGGCCTCGGCGATCAACGGGCAGTGCTCCGCGACCTGGCTGGAGTGCCGGACGGCGTTGTGCCGGGCGAGCGCGCCGACCCTGAGAGCGCCGTCCTCGACGCGGATGTAATCCAGCTCGGGCAGGCGATTGGCGTCGATGATCGCCTTGGGCGCGAGCAGGCGCAGGTTGAGCATCGGAATCAGGCTCTGGCCGCCGGCGAGCAGCTTGGCATCCTCGCCGTGCCGGGCGAGCGCAGCGAGCGCGGCCTCGACCGAGGTCGGACGCTCGTAGGCGAATGCTGGCGGCTTCATGCCTTCCTCCCCGATCTTCGGAACGCGGCCCCCTACCGCTTCCGGATGAGACCCGGCCGCCGCCACCGGTGCCACGGCTTACAGCCGGCGCCAATCGCGTTCACGACCAAAGCAAGCATGGGTGCAGTGGAATCTCAGATGCCTCGAACGTCTCGAGACCCGATCGAGCCACCCTGCGTTTCTTCTGCGACACAACTCTACAACCGCTCGAAGTCACGGTCAAACCTGGCTGGCGCCGCGGTCGTCCCTGCCCCGGGCGGGTTTCGGGTCTCTGCTGTCGATCGTCCGCGCTCGCTCCCGACGCGCCGAGCCGAGAAGGCACTGCTGAGGGGCCAGCGCGAGGCTCCCGGCCGCCACAGGCCGCTCGTGGCATCTTGAGCACGGTCGCCCGGTGCCGGCCTCCTTTGCCGGGAACGCTCGCCGCTCCTCTCTCCCGGTGCAGCTCGATCAGACGATGCCGGCGCGCGCTCTCCTCGATCGCCATGTCGCGAAAGACGGCCGCCGATGCCGGATAGCCCTTCTCCAAGCCCGCCGCGAAATCGTCGCAGATGCGTTCGTCCTCCTCCTCGAGCGCGATGGCGAGCGCGAGGATCTCCTGCTCCGCCAGGTCCGAGAGTTCTTCATGGTGAGCCACCTCGTCCCCACAGCCGCACGTCCCGCCCCTGACCGTCTTGCTCGGCGACCAACCATGCCTGAGCGCCGAGCCGGATACCGGGTCCTAGTCTGGCCCAACGCCCGAAGACAACCGGCGCATGGCCCACGATTGTCTCAGCCGTAGATCAATCCTATGGAGACTTGATAAGGGCCGGTGTATTGTGCATCGCACCTCGCCCGAGGCAGCCGGCACCGCTGCCGGGTACACTTGGCGTCACCCATGCTTCGCGTCTGCCACCGCCCGGTGCTGGAGCGTCGAAGACGCGGTCCCAACCTTGACGCCGGGGGCCAAGGAGCCCTGTTCGGGCCGCCTGCCCGCCAGCCAATCGATGCTTTTCCACGCCACGCGATCGGGCCTGCCGCACGTGAGGTTCGAGGTTGCCGGGAGGTGATCGACACCCGGGCACGTGCGGGAGCCCGGACCTTGTGTCTTCTGGGCCTTGCGCCCGCCGCCTTGCGATCGCAAGCTCTGCTCTTCCAACGGGAGCTAGCGCCGCCGCGCACGAGGCCATGCCGCTGACGCCGCCTTCGCTGACCCTCGGGCTCGAGGAGGAGTACCTCCTGGTCGATCCGGCCAGCCGCGACCTCGTGGCGGCGCCGCCCGAGGGTTTCATGCGGCGCTGCGAGGAGCGGCTCGGCGAGCGGGTGACCTCCGAGCTGCTGCAGGCTCAGGTCGAGGTCGGCACCACCGTGTGCCAGGACGTCGGCGCCGCGCGGGCGCAGCTGCTGGAGCTGCGGGCCACGATCGGCGCGATTGCGCGCGAGTTCGGCATGGCGATAATCGCCGCGTCGACCCACCCGTTCGCCAACTGGCGCGCCCAGAGGAAGGTCGAGAAGGAGCGCTATCTGGTGCTCGCCCGGGACATGCAGACGCTCGCCTCGCGCCTCGTGATCTGCGGCATGCACGTCCACGCCGGGATCGAGGACGACGAGCTCAGGATCGACCTGATGAACCAGGCGGCCTACTTCCTGCCGCACCTGCTCGCGCTCTCCACCTCGTCGCCGTTCTGGGAGGGCCAGCCGACCGGCCTCAAGGCCTATCGGCCGACCGTTTTCGGCGACCTGCCGCGGAGCGGCCTGCCGGAGCACTTCGCCAGCGCCGGGGAATGGCGCCACATGTTGTACCTCCTGGAGCAGACCGGCCTGTGCGACGACGCCACCAAGATCTGGTGGGACATCCGTCCGAGCGCCAAGTTCCCGACCCTCGAGCTGCGAATCTGCGACATCTGCACCCGCCTCGAGGATGCGATCACGATCGCGGCGCTGTGGCAGGCGATCCTCGCCATGCTCTATCGTCTGCGCGCCGGCAACCAGACCTGGCGGCGCTACCGGCGCACCCTGGTCGAGGAGAACAAGTGGCTCGCCCAGCGCCACGGCATCGCCGCCGAGCTCGCCGACTTCGGCATCCTGGCGTGCAAGCCCTTCGGCGTGCTCCTGGAAGAGATCGTCGAGCTGGTGCGCGACGAGGCGATGCGGCTCGGCTGCCTGCCCGAGGTGCTGCGGGCGCGCGAGATCCTGGACCGCGGCACCAGCGCCGACCAGCAGCTCACGGTCTACGCCAGGGCGCGGGCCGCGGGCGCCGGCGAGCGCGAGGCGACCCAGGCGGTGGTCGACTGGCTGATCGAGGAGAGCATGGTCGGCGTGACGGCCGACCAGCCTGTTGGGGCTCGCGGTTCGCGGCCGACGGCATGACCGCCAGCTGTGGGACTGCACGGCTGCCGACGATCGAAACGGCGGCTGGTGTTATACCGACCCCATGAAGTCGCGACCGATGGGTCGGTGCGTTTTTCTGTCATGCCCCGGCTTGACCGGGGCATCCGGACTGGACCCCCGGGTCGAGCCCGGGGGTGGCAAGAAGAGCAATCGATGGGTCAAGTCTTCGAGATCCTGGTATTACCGTGCGAGCACGCGCTCGAACCGTCTATGGGGCATCAGAACGCGATGCGCCCGTGACCATCATGGAGTGCGGGGCACGATCAGCATTCGTAGCAGAAGTCGTCCGTTCCCCATCCCGACCACGCGTAGAGCTTCCAGGACTCGCCGATCTTTCTGAACCAATAGGTAAACATGTTCTCGATGTTGTCGTTCATGACTTCACGAACGTCGAGCACGACATCTCCCTCGCGTGAAGGGGGGGTTCCGGTATCCTTTGCGGAATCTTCGGCCACAAGAATCCGCTTGTCGACGATCTCGTAATCCACGATTCTCGCTGGCCCCGGAAGATAAAAGCCCGTAGCGGGCGGATGGGTCACCTGAATGATTCTGCTCAGGTCCCCGGCCCGCACGCCCTCAATGTAGTAATCGAGAGCCTGCTCGGGCGTTGTGAAGACCGGCGTTTCAGCGCGGTGCCCGGCGTCACAGCCGTCGACGATGACGACCAGGATGCAGGCCGTCAGAACCGAACGAAGTGCTGGGCGCATTATCGGCTCTGCCTCAACAGGCGCGCCGGGTCGAGCGGTTTGAACCGACCAAAGCCCGAACGGCCGGGCTCTCTCAGCTTCTGGACGGCGACGTCCCGAACCTCGACGTGAACGTGGTTGGTCATCCTGTCGTCATAGCGCTTCGTCAGGTCCTGTGCCGTGCCGAGCACGCTGGAGCCCGCCTCGACCTCGTCCCCCACGTTCACGGTCGGCTCGACGTAGAAATGTCGCGTCGCGAACCGGTCGGGTGCGGTCACCTCGACGTACCGATAGGCCGGCTCGGCCCGGCCTGCCGTCCTCGGCCTTCCGTAAACCGTGCCGAGCGCGGTCACCCTCCCCGTTACCGAGCTTGGGACCCTGCTTCCGGCGGCGACCTTGAAGTCGAGTCCTTCGTGCTTTCGCGTGCCCCCGTCTCGCCGCGCATTGAACCCGCCGTCACCCCAAAGGTCCTCGCCCCTTGGCTCGCCGAGAGGGATCAGCGTTGGAGGTTCCCGGTCCTCCTTGAGCTTCGGGATCGGTGGCCAGCCGGTCCGTGAGCCGGCAACGGTCTCGAGATCGGCCGCGAGCCGGCGACAGGTCGGGCCGTCCGGCTGCATCCAGCCATCGGCGCGCAGCCCGCTCTCCCGCTGGTAGGCTCTGATCCCATCATCCAGATCCCGATCAATGTAACCCGTCATGCCGTATCTTGGCGCGTCGTAGTAACCGAGGCGTCTCATTGCAGCCTTGACGCGCACGACGTCATCGCGCTTGTTCTCCCTGCCGTCGCCCACAGGCGCGAACAGACCGCGGAAGAAGCCGCTGAGCGTAGCAGACGGCACGTTTCGTCTCCTTGCTAGCCTGTCTCTTGATGAGCTGGGTCGACCGGGCGACGGAATGAGGCCGTGGGACAAAGCGGTCATGAGGCCGTGGGAAGAAGGCCCGAGGACGACGAGGGCGGACGATACACCGACATAGTAGGAATGACAACCCATACCATAGCTTGGGTTGGCGGGCCGGCGCTTCGGCGTGCCGGCTCGACCGGGCAAAGCCCTGGCCTTGATCCGAGCATGACGAGCCATAGCTCTCGAGATCGGGTGCCGGCGACTGGCCCTGCCGTCCCGGAGTTCAACCGCAGGAGGACTGGTCATGGTCGATATCCAAGGCTTGGACGAGCGCACGCGCACCGAACTGGAGGCGGCGGCGTTTCGCACCCTGGTCGAGCATTTCCGCGCCCATCCCGAGGTGCAGAACATCGACCTGATGAACCTCGCCGGCTTCTGCCGCAACTGCCTGTCCAAGTGGTATCGCGCCGCGGCCGCGGAGCGCGGGCTCGATCTGACTTACGAGCAGGCGCGCGAGATCGTCTACGGCATGCCCTACGCCGAGTGGAAGGCCAGGCATCAGACCGGGGCGACCCCCGAGCAACAGGCCACCTTCGCCGAGCGCCACCCCGAGCACGGCTGAGCTCGGCCGGGGCCAGGTCCGCGAAGTCATCCGTCGTAGCGAAAGCCAATCGTCGCGAAACCCGCGATCTCCCGGTATCCGAGGCGCGGATGGATGCGAGTCGTCGTTGGATGGTCGCGGTCGGCGAAGATGAGGCAGCAGCGCCAGCCTCGATCCAGAAGCTGCCGGCTGAGCGCGGCCAGCAGGCCGATGCGTAGCCCTTGCCGCGCTCCTCCTCCAGCGTGAACACGGCATTGATGCGGCCGGCGCACCACGGCCATCACCGCATCGCTTCGTGGTCGATCCACGTAACGCAGGGCGCGGCCCACCAGCACCGTGTTCTCGGCTTCGCTTTCGGCAAGAAAAGGTGTCGCGACGTCCAAGAAGCTGGCCGCGTCGCTGAAGAACTCGCACTTCATCCGAGAAGACGACGGCCGCAGCCGTCCTCCGTGCTGCCCCCCTTGGGAATCGGGAGGGGCTACCCGCATTTGATTCGCTCCACCGTCCATACGCCAGATCGCTTCGATGCTCAATCTTGCCCGGGTCCGGCGACAACGGCCTCGGGATCGAGCACCAGGCCGCCCTTGACCACGCGCCAGATGCGGCGGGTGTTGCGGATGTCGGCGAGCGGGTCGGCATCCAGGATCACGAGGTCGGCGAGGTTGCCGGGCTCGAGGGTGCCGAGGTCGGCGCGCCCCATGAGCGCGGCGCCGCCCTGCGTCGCAGCCACGACCGCCTGCATCGGGGTCAGGCCCGCTTCGACCATCAAGGCCAGCTCGCGGTGCAGGGACGGACCGTGCAGGGTGCCGATGTTGCCGGCATCGGAGCCGGCCGCGACCGTGATCCCGGCCGCCTGTACCCGGCGCAGATTGTGCGCGGGGACCGGGTCCAGGGGCCGGGGGCGCGCGCGGCCCACCCAGGCCGGCAGCGCCTCCCCCGGCAGGCGCTCCAGGTCGGCGAAGCTCGCGATGGCCTCCGGATCGCCGAGGCGCCGCTCGATTTCGGTGAGCTCGAGGTGCCGGCCAAACACGGCGGGGTAGCGCCGCCCCACCATCAGCGTCGGGGTGTAGATCACGCCGCGCTCGCGCATCAGGGCCAACGTCGCGTCGTCGATCGGCTGGTCGTCGATGCCGTGCGCCAGGACGTCGGCGCCCGCCTCGATCACCGCGCGCGCGACTCGCAGCTGCGTGGCATGCGCAACGACCCGGACGCCGCCCGCATGCGCCTCCTCGATCGCGGCGCGCACCCAGACGAGATCCGGCGCCAGGTCGGCTTCGGGCAACGCGACCCAGATCTTGATCAGATCGACGCCCTGCGCGAGCTGACGCCGCACCTCCGCGCGCGCCTCCTCGGGGGTTGCGATCTCGAGGATCGGCGGCGCGTCGGTCCGGAGCTGCGGCGGCGCGTAGGTGCCGAGCAGCGGCCCGGCCACGGCGACGCGCGGCGCCGCGTCCAGCTCGAGCGCCAGCGCGCGCACCTCGAGGTTCCAGTCCGGCCCGCCGACGTCGATCACGGAGATCACGCCGCTTGCGACATAGCGCGCCAGCGTCTTTGGGAGCTCATCTTTGATCCGCGCCAGCTCCTCGGCATAGGGCCGGATGCCGCGCAGATCGATGACGTCGGGCCGGGTGTACAGGCCGCCCGATTGAAAGAAGTGGACGTGCGCGTCGATCAGACCCGGGATGATCCAACGCCCTGCGACGTCGATCCGCGCCGGTTCCCCGGGAACCAGGACCTTGTCGCGCGGCCCGATGGCGACGATGCGCTCATCCTCGATCAGGAGCACCGCATCGGCCACCGGCGCCCGGCCCGTGCCGTCGATGACCGTGGCGCCGACGAATGCGACCGGCGGCTCCGCGGCCTGCGCAAGGCCGCATGCGAGCACGAGGCCGGCCAGCAACAGCCGGGCGACGGCCCGCCTCAGGTCCCAAGATGGCGCCCCGAATCCGGCGCCCGTGCCGGAACGCGCAAGCGCGAAGGCCAGGACGAGCGGGCCCTTAGCCCAGCGTCGCGAGGAGCTCATAGACATACCGTGGCACGATCGCGCTCGCTGGCCCGTAGCGGCGCTCGGCGAACCGGCTGCCCCCGGCGCTGGGCTCGAGGTTGAGCTCGACGGTGTGCGCCCGGCCGTGACGGCGCGCCTCCTCGACGAAGCCGGCAGCCGGATAGACCTGGCCGGAGGTCCCGACCGCCAGGAACAGATCGCAGGCGGCAAGCGCCGCATAGATCGTATCCAGCGCGAGCGGCATCTCGCCGAACCACACCACGTGCGGCCGCAGCGGGCCGCTCTGCTTGCACGCCGGGCAACGATGGGTCACCGCCAGGTCGCCTCGCCAACCACACACCGCCGCGCAGGACGTGCAGCGCGCCTTCAACAACTCGCCGTGCATGTGGACCACGCTCTCGGAGCCTGCCCGCTCGTGCAGGTCGTCGATGTTCTGGGTCACGATCAGCACCCGCCCGGCCCAGCGTCGCTCCAGCTCGGCCAACCCCCGATGGGCGGCATTCGGCGCCACCTCGGCCGCCAGGAGTTGCCGGCGGCGCAAGTCGTAGAACCCCTGCACCACGTCCGGCCGCCGCGCAAACGCCTCCGCGGTCGCGACCTCCTCCAACCGCCAGCCCATCCACAGACCATCGGAGCCTCTGAACGTAGGCAGCCCGGACTCGGCCGAGATCCCGGCGCCCGTCAGGACCACGATTCCCCCACCCGCCTTCATCCCCCGACTCTCGCCTTGTCCGCTCCTTGGGCCGTCTCGTCCACAACAATAACCTGATCCGCCCGCGGGTCGACCCACTCGCCCAAATCCGTGGTATCTCCATGCGATGGATAGATGCTCCATCATCGCTCAATTGTGCACTGCCGTTGTGAGTCCTTTCGAGGTGACATGGAACATTTCCAGAACAAAAGAGGATCGTCGCGAGCCGCAGGAGCACTCACGGAGGTCGCAGAGAGTTGTGTGCTGGTGCTGCGGCGCAGCGCGGCTCAGGTCGCGACGTAATCGGTCTCGACCGCTTCGATGTCGAAGGCGGCAGCCATGAGCGCCTGAGTGTAGGGGTGTCCGGGCCGATCGAAGATGTCGGCGGCGGCGCCCTGCTCGACCACCTGCCCGTTGCGCATGACGATGACGTGATCGCTGAGGGCGCGCACGACGCGCAAGTCGTGGCTGATGAACATGTAGGCCAGCCCTCGCCTGGCCTGAAGGTCGCGCAGCAGATCGACGATCTGCGCCTGAACCGACATGTCGAGCGCGGAGGTCGGCTCGTCGAGGACCACGAAGCTCGGCTCGAGAACCATCGCGCGGGCGATGCTGATCCTCTGCCGCTGACCGCCGGAGAACTCGTGGGGGTAGCGGTCCTGGCTCTCGGGATCGAGGCCGACCTCTTCCAGCACCTTGGCGACCAGACGGCGCCGGCCGTGGCGGTCGCCGCCGATCCGGTGCAGCTTGAGCCCCTCCTCGATGATCTGCGCGACCGACATGCGCGGCGACAGGCTGCCGAACGGGTCCTGGAACACGATCTGCATGTCGCGCCGGAGCGGGCGCAGCCGCCGCGACGACCACCCCTGAATCGCCTGGTCGCGAAACCGGATGGCGCCCTCGCTCCTCAGCAGGCGCAGCAGAGCGAAACCAAGGGTGGTCTTGCCGGAGCCGCTCTCACCGACGACCCCGACGGTCTGACCGCGACGAATGCGGAGGTCGACCCCGTCGACCGCCTTGACGTGGCCGACGGTGCGGCGCAACAGACCTCGCTGGATCGGAAAATGCACCTTGACCTCGTCGCCGGCCATGACCACCGGCGCGTCCGGAGCGTGGCTGAGCGGTCTGCCCTTGGGCTCGGCGGCCAGAAGATGCTGGGTGTAAGGGTCCCGGGGCCGCTCGAAAACCTCCGCGACCGGACCGGTCTCGACGATCTGCCCCTGGGTCATGACGCACACCCGATCCGCGACCTTGCGCACGATGGTCAGGTCGTGGGTGATCAGGAGCATCGCCATGCCGAGGCGCTGCTGCAGATCCTTCAAGAGCTGCAATATCTGGGCCTGGATGGTGACGTCCAGCGCGGTGGTCGGCTCGTCGGCGATCAGCAGGTCGGGCTCGTTGGCGAGCGCCATGGCGATCATGACCCGCTGACGCTGACCGCCGGAAAGCTGATGCGGGTAGGCGCCGAGCCGCTCTTCCGCCTCCTGCAGACGCACCAGATGCAGCAGCTCCAGCGCCCGCGCCCGGGCGGCCGCCTTGCCCATGCCCCGGTGCAGCGTCAGGGTCTCGCCGATCTGCCGATCGATGGTGTGCAGCGGGTTGAGCGAGGTCATCGGCTCCTGGAAGATGATGCCGACGCGATCGCCTCTGACCTGCCGCAGGGTCGGCTCGTCGGCGCCGATCAGCTCCCGGCCGTCGAGCCGGATGCTGCCGCCCGGATGCGACGCCTTGGGGTACGGCAGCAGTTGCAGGATCGAGAGCGCGGTGACCGACTTTCCCGAGCCGCTCTCGCCGACCAGCGCCACCGTCTCGCCCTTGTCGATCCGGAACGCGACGTGACGGACCGCTTCGAGGGTGCCGCCTTCGATCCTGAAGTCGACCGACAGATCGTTGATCTCGAGCAGGCTCATCGGGGGCGCGCTCACCGGAAGGTCTTGCGCGGATCGAAGGCGTCGCGCACCGCCTCGCCGATGAACACCAGCAGCGAGAGCATCACCGCCATCACGACGAAGCCGCTGATGCCGAGCCAGGGCGCCTGGAGATTCGACTTGCCCTGGTTGAGGAGCTCGCCGAGCGAGGGCGAGCCCGGCGGCAGCCCGAAGCCGAGAAAATCGAGGGAGGTGAGCGCGGTGATCCCGCCGATCAGAACGAACGGCATGAAGGTGATGGTCGCGACCATGGCGTTCGGCAGGACGTGGCGCGCCATGATCGTCAGGTTGCCGACGCCGAGCGCGCGCGCCGCGCGGACGAAGTCGAAGTTGCGCGCGCGCAGGAATTCCGCGCGCACGACGCTGACCAGCGCCGTCCAGCTGAACAGCAGCAGCAGACCGAGCAGCCACCAGAAGCTCGGCGTCACCACGCTCGCCAGGATGATCAGCATGAACAGCGTCGGCATCGAGTTCCAGATCTCGATGAAGCGCTGGAACACAAGATCGAGCCAGCCGCCGTAGTAGCCCTGGACGGCGCCGGCGGCGACGCCGACGATCGAGCTCAGGACCGTCAGGATCAGGCCGAACAGCACCGAGATGCGAAACCCGTAGATCACCCGGGCGGCCACGTCGCGCGCCTGGTCGTCGGTGCCGAGCCAATGGTTCCAGCTGGGCGGCGACGGCGCCGGCACGGTCAGATCGTAGACGACGGTATCGTAGCTGTAGGGGATCGGCGGCCAGATCGCCCAGCCCTTCTCGGCGATCAGCTCCTGCACGACCGGGTCGGTGTAGACGGCCTCGGTCGGGAAAAAGCCGCCGAAGGCGGTCTCCGGGTAAGTCTCGAACAGCGGATAGTAGTACTTGCCATCGTAATGGATGAGCAGCGGCCGGTCGTTCGCGACCAGCGGCGCGAACAGGCTGACCACGAACAGGGCGGTGAAGATGTAGAGCGAGACGTAGCCCCGACGATTGGCCCGGAAATTGGCGAGCCGTCGCTGGTTGATGGCGTTCAGGCGCAGCGGCACGCCGAGCAGGCGCTCGCGCGCGTAGGGCCGGGGCTCGGCCAGGGTCGCCATCACACCTCCCGCGTCTCGAAATCGATCCGCGGATCGATCAGGACATAGGTCAGATCGGTGATGAGGTGCATGATCAGGCCGAGCAGGCCGAAGATGTAGAGGGTTCCGAACATCACGGGGTAGTCCCGGGTCAAGGCGGCGTTGAAGCCGAGCAGCCCGAGCCCGTCGAGCGAGAAGATGATCTCGATCAGCATCGCGCCGGTGAACAGGATGCCGATGAAGGCGCTCGGGAAGCCCGCGATCACGATCAGCATGGCGTTCCGGAACACGTGACCATAGAGCACGCGCCGCTCGCGCAGCCCCTTGGCCTTGGCGGTCATGACGTACTGTTTGTTGATCTCCTCGAGGAACGAGTTCTTGGTCAGCATGGTGAGCCCGGCGAAGGCGCCGATCATCAACGCGATCAGAGGCAAGGTCAGGTGCCAGAAGTAGTCCAGGATCCTCTGCGGCCAGGCCAGCTCTTGCCAATCGTCGGAGACCAGGCCGCGCAGCGGGAACCAGTCGAAGAAGCTGCCGCCGGCGAACAGCACGATGAGCAGGATCGCGAACAAAAAGCTCGGAATGGCGTTGCCGGCGATCACCACGGCGCTCGTCCAGACGTCGAACCGGCTGCCGTCCCGCACCGCCTTGCGGATGCCGAGCGGGATCGAGATCAGGTAGGTGAGCAGCGTGGTCCAGAGGCCGATCGAGATCGAGACCGGCAGCTTCTCCAAGATCAGGTCGACGACCGTCTCGTCGCGGAAATAGCTGGTGCCGAAATCGAAGGTCAGGTACTGCGTCATCATCTGCAAGAAACGCTCGTGCGCCGGCTTGTCGAAGCCGTAGAGCCTCTCGATCTCCTCGATGAACTCCGGAGGAAGACCCTGCGCGCCGCGGTACCTGGCGGTGCCCTCGCCACCGCCGACCGCGCGCGGCGCCTGCTGAACGTCGCCGCCGGTGGCGCCGCCGACCCGCGCCGTGGCGGAAACCGCCGTACCCTCGATCTGCGCGATCAGCTGCTCGACCGGCCCGCCCGGCGCCGCCTGAATGATCAAGAAGTTGATCACCATGATCCCGAACAGGGTCGGGATGATCAGCAGCAGCCGGCGGACGATGTAGGCCAGCATGGCGCGGCGGTGCCCCGATCAGTTCACCGTCGCCGCCCGGGCGCCGCCCTCCATGCTCTTGCCGCTGCTCAACGCCGCGACCTTGTCCTCGTCGATCCACCAAGCGAACAGATCGAGGCCATAGGGCGGGATGATCTCCGGGCGACCGAACTTGTTCCAGTACGCGATCCGGTACACCTGGATCTGCCAGTGCGGGATGACGTAGTGCCCCCATAGCAGCACGCGATCGAGCGCATGGACCGCAGTCTCCAGCTGATCGCGCGTCTCGGCGCCAATGACCGCGTCGATCAGCACGTCGATGGCCGGATTCTTGATGCCGGCGAGATTGCGGCTGCCGGGCGTCTCGGCGGCCTTCGAGCCCCAGTATTCACGCTGCTCGTTGCCGGGCGACGCGCTCTGCCCCCAAACCGTCGAGGTCATGTCGAAGTCGAAGTCGTCGAGCCGGTTCTGATACTGGGCGGTATCGACGACGCGCACGGTCGCCCGGACGCCGAGCCGCTCGAGGTTCTGGATGAACGGCAGCACGATGCGCTCGAACTCCGGGCTGACCAGGAGGATCTCGAAGGTCATGGGCCGGCCCGTCTCCTGGTTGACGAGTCTCCCGCTCTCGATCACCCAGCCGGCTTGGTTGAGCAGCTCGAGCGCCTGGCGCAGGTTGGCGCGCAGCCCGCCTGGCTGGTCCGTCGAGGGCGGTTGGTAGGTCGCGGTGAAGACCTGCTTTGGGATCTGACCGCGCAAAGGCTCGAGCAGCTCGAGCTCGGCCTCGCTCGGCAGCCCGCTCGAGGCGAGCTCGCTGCTGCCCGAGAAATAGCTGTCGATGCGATCGTAGGCGCCGTAGAAAAGATTCTGGTTGGTCCACTCGAAGTCGAAGGCGTATGCCAGCGCCTGGCGCACCTTCGGGTCCTCGAAGATCTCCCGCCGGGTGTTGAACACAAAGCCCTGCATGCGGGTGTCGCTTTCGTCCGGCAGCTCCTCCTTGACGATCCGGCCCTTTTCGAACGGCTCGCCGGTGTAGGCGGTGGCCCACAACTTGGCGGTGTTCTCGAGGCGGATGTCGTAGGCGCCGGCCTTGAAGGCCTCGAGGGCGACATTGGTGTCTCGGTAGTAGTCGTAGACGATGCGCTCGAAGTTGTAGCGGCCGGCGTTGACCGGCAGGTGCCAGCCCCAGTAGCTCGGGTCGCGCTCGTACGTGATCGACCGGCCGGGATCGACCCGCTCGATCCGGTACGGTCCGCTGCCGACAGGGGGCGTGAGCGTGGTCTTGTTGAACTCGACCTCGTCGTAATAGTGCTTCGGCAGGACCGGCAGCTCGCTGATGATCAACGGCAGCTCGCGGTTGGTCCCGCCCTCGAACCGGAAGGTGACCTCGCGCTCGCCGGTCTTCTCGGCCGAGACCACGTTGGCATAGTAGTACCGGTAGAGGGGCGCCCCCTCCTCCTTGAGGGTATTGAAGCTCCAGATGACGTCCTCGACCGTGACCGGCTCGCCATCGTGGAAGCGGGCTTCCGGCCGCAACGTGAAGGCGACCCAGGAGCGGTCCTCCGGCATCCTGATCGATTCGGCGAGCAGCCCGTATCTCGAGAACGGCTCGTCGAGAGCCCCGACCGTCAGGGTCTCGTAAAGGAGCCCGACGCCGGAAGCGGGCGTGCCTCGGATGATGAAAGGATTGAGGGTATCGAAGCTGCCGATCGCGCTGAAGGTCGCCGTGCCGCCGACCGGGGCGTTCGAATTGACGTAGTCGAAATGCTCGAAGCTTGGGCCGTATTTCAGATCGTCGTACATCGCCATGCCGTGGCGCGGCAGGGCGGCCTCCTCGGCGCCCAGAGCGGCCGAGGACGTGGCCAACGCCATCATGCCGACGAGCACCAGGGCCTTGCGGCCAGGACGCATACCCATGAGCGATCGCTCCCTGCTGGCCGGAACGGAACCGGTGGTGGCACTATATAGTCGGCAAGCGCCACCAAGCCTAGATCGTGAAAGACGTTTAATAACGGGTTAATGCCAGCAATTCCATTGCCTCCGCGTGCACCCGCGAGTCGCCCGCCGCGATGACACGGCCATCGGAGCCACGCCCGAGCGGCGCGCCCTGCCAGTCGGTCACGATGCCGCCGGCGCCCTCGATCACCGGCACCAGCGCCATGAAATCGTGGACATCGAGATCCGCCTCCACGATCAGGTCGATGAGCCCCATCGCCAGCAGGCCGTAGCCATAGCAGTCGCCGCCGTAGACGGGAAACCTCACGGCGCCCTCGAGGCGGGCGATTGCGGCGCGTTCCGCCGCGCTGAACATCTGGGGCGAGGTCACCGCCAGCACCGCGTCCCGCAACGTGGCGCAGGAGCGCACGCGGATCGACTGGCCATTCCAGGTGCTGCTCCGACCGGCGCCGCCGAGCCAGCGCTCGCCAAGGATACACTGATCGATCACGCCGAGGATGGGTCGGCCCGCCTGGGCGAGAGCGATCAGGGTGCCGAACATGGGGCGGCCGACGACGAACGACTTGGTGCCGTCGATCGGATCGAGGTGCCAGACGAACTCGGCGTCCAGGCGCTCGCCCGCGAACTCCTCGCCGTCGATGCCGTGATCCGGGTAGGTCGCACGGATGGTCTCGCGCAGCACCTGCTCCGCCTCGCGATCGGCCACGGTCACGGGACTGGCGTCGGGCTTGCTCTCGACGGCAAGCGACGCTCGATAATACTTGCGGATGACCGCTCCGGCCGCGTCGGCGAGCCGGATCGCGAAGGCCTCGAATTGCCGGACCCGCGCGCCCTCCGTCATCGCTGCGATTCGCTGCGCCCGGCCCCGTTCAGGGCAACGGCGCGGGATCGTTCGAGAGCGAGCGGAGGTAGAGGATCACGTTGGCGCGGTCCTCGGGCTTCTTGATCCCGACGAAGGCCATCTTGGTGCCGGGCGCCCATTCCCGGGGCGCACTCAGATACTCGTCGAGCGCCCGATAGCTCCACTCGCCCTCCTTGCCGGCGAGCGCATCCGAGTAGGAGAAGTCGTCGAAGGATGCGATGTCGCGTCCGACCACGCCCCACAACGGCGGGCCGATCTTGGCGGCGCCGTCTTCCTCGAAGCTGTGGCACGCGGCGCAGATTCTGACGCTATTGGCGCCGGCATCGAGGTCGGCCTGGACGAGCAGCGGAGCGATGCCATCGCCCTCGGCGGGCGGCGCACTCGTGGTCGGCTCGCTCTCCACGGCGGCGACCTGCTCTTCGCCTGCCTCGGCCGCGGGCTCGGCCTCGGCACCCGCCTCGGTCGCGGCTGTCTCGGCGTCGCCCTCGCCGGCTGCGGCCGGCGCCTCCGGCAACGGTACGGGATTCTCGGCGAGCGAGCGCAGATAGACCAGGACGTCGGCGCGATCCTCGGGGTCCTTGACGCCGGCAAAGGCCATCTTGGTGCCGGGCGCAAAGCCCCTGGGATTCTCCAAGAAGCCGCTCAGCGCCTCGAAGGTCCACTCTCCCTCTTGCTCGAGCAGGGCGTCGGAGTAGGCGAAGCCCTCGGCCGAAGCGATGTCGCGCCCGACCACGCCCCACAAGGGCGGCCCGATCTTGGCCGCGCCGCCCGGCTCGAAGTTGTGGCAGGCCGCGCACTTCTTGGCCTCGCCCCCGCCCTCCTCGGGGCTCGCCGCCGCGAGCAGCACAGGAAGCGGCGCGACCTCGGCCTCGGCCGCCGCACCGGCCGTCTCGCCCTCCGGCACCTCGATGACATAGGCGTTCTCTTCAGGCATGCTCGGATGGTAGATGATCCGCGAGATCACCCCGGAACCGGAGGCGATGATCCCTGCCGTGAGGAGCGCGGCCAAGGCCTTGTTGGTTTCGAGCGAGGATGCCATGTCAGGCCTGTTCCAGCGTGATGAACCGAGGATCGATTGGCGCCGGGCGTGGCGCGGGCGCCCGCGAGGGTATCGCCGCGCGACGCCGCCTCCGGCAACGCGGCAATCTGTCCCAGCGGATCCCGCGCACCCGCGGCGCGCGTGCGTGCGCGAGCAGGCTTGGCCGATTTGGCGATGATCGTCAAGGCGATGGCCGAAGCCACCGTCATCATGATTCCGGCGCGTCTGCGCTCCACGCGCTTGCCGAACAAGCCGCTTGCCGAGATCGGCGGGGCGCCGATGATCGTCCAGGTATGGCGCCGGGCGTGCGCCGCCGAGGTCGGACCGGTGATCGTGGCCTGCGGCGAGCCCGAGATCGCCGCGGTGGTCGAGGCCCACGGCGGCACCAGCGTGCTGACCGATCCGGACCTGCCGTCGGGGACCGATCGCATCCTCCAGGCTCTCGGCCGGATCGATCGGGAGCGTCGGTTTGCCCGCGTGATCAACCTTCAAGGCGATCTGCCGACGCTCGATCCGCTGGCGATCCGGACCGTGCTGGAGCCGCTCGACCGGCTCGGCACGGACATGGCGACCCTCGCGGTCGCCACCGAGGATCCGGCGGAGAAGGCCGACCCGAACGTGGTCAAGGCGATCATCGCCTTCGATGCCGCGCGCCCGCGCCTGGGCCGCGCCCTGTACTTCACCCGCGCGACGGCGCCGAGCGGCGATGGGCCGGTGCACCATCACATCGGCATCTATGCGTTCCGGCGCGAGATCCTCGAGCGCTTCGCCACCCTGCCGCCGAGCCCCCTCGAGCGCCGCGAGCGCCTCGAGCAGCTGCGCGCGCTCGAGGCCGGGATCACGATCGGTGTCGCCCTCGTTGACACCAATCCGCTCGGCGTCGATACTCCGGAGGATTTGGCGCGGGCGCGTCGTGAAATAGAAGCGCGCGCCGTCTGACAAGCAACCACGATGAGCCTCGAAGTCATGCCCGAGATCGCCGAGGTGGTCGAGACGGTGCCGGCGTCGGCGCAGCACGCCGCGCGGCGGATCGTATTTCAGGGTCAACTTGGCGCGTACTCCCATCTGGCGTGCCGCCAGGTGTGCCCGCGCTTCGAAGCGGTGCCCTCGGAATCCTTCGAGGAAGCCTTCGCCGCGGTCCGCGAAGGCCAGGCCGAGCGGGCGATGATCCCGATCGACAACTCGGTCGCCGGCCGGGTCGCCGACATCCATCACCTGATGCCGCATTGCGGCCTCCAGATCATCGGGGAGCACTTCCAGCGGGTGAATCATCATCTGCTGGCGCTGCCGGGCGCGCGGCTCGAGGACATCAAGACGGTGCACTCGCACGTTCATGCCCTCAATCAGTGCCGTCGCCTGTTGCGCGAGCTTGGCCTTACCCCGAAGATCCACGCCGATACCGCGGGCGCCGCCGCGGAGGTCGCCGGGGACGGGAGGCTCGACCAGGCGGCGATCGCCTCGCGTCTGGCGGCGGAGATCTATGGCCTCGAGATCCTGCGCGCCGACATCGAGGACGCCGCGCACAACACCACGCGCTTCATCATGCTCGCGCGTGAGGCGCGAGAGCCGCCGCCGTACGAGGGGCCGGTGATCACCAGCTTCCTGTTCCGGGTGCGCAACGTGCCGGCCGCCCTGTACAAGGCGCTCGGTGGCTTCGCCACCAACGGCATCAACATGATCAAGCTGGAGAGCTACGTCGACGCCCGCTTCAGCCAGGCGCAGTTCTACGCCGAGGTGCTTGGCCATCCGGAGCAGGACGGCCTCAAGCACGCCTTCGAGGAGCTGGAGTTCTTCTCGCACGAGGTCGAGCGCCTCGGCGTCTATCCCGCGGATCCCTTCCGCTTCCAGAGCGCTTAGATCGATCGCTCGTCGCCTCGAAGCGACGCACCGAGCCCCGATGTCAGGTGCGGACCGCTGCGCTTGATGCTGCCTGATCGTCCTCGAGGCTGAGCAGGCTGGCGTTGCCGCCGACCGCGGCGGTGTTGATGCTGATCGCGCGCTCGGTCGCGAAGCGGGGCAGATAGTGGGGGCCGCCGGCCTTGGGCCCGGTGCCGGACAGCCGCTCACCCCCGAACGGCTGCACGCCCACGACCGCGCCGATCATGTTGCGATTGACGTAGATGTTGCCGGCGCGCGCCCGCTCCAGCACCCGATCGATCGTCCGATCGATCCGGCTGTGGACGCCAAGGGTCAGGCCGTAGCCGGTGCCGTTGATCGCATCGATCACCTCGTCGAGGCGGTCGCCGGCGAAGCGCACCACATGCAGGATCGGTCCGAACACCTCGCCCTCCAGCCGGGCGATGGCATCGATCTCGAAGGCCTGCGGGGCGAAGAAGGAGCCGCGGCGGAGGTCGTCGCCGAGTGGCACGCGCTGAATCAGGCGGGCCTCTTCGACCATCCGCGCCGCGTGCTGCTCGAGGCGCTGCCTGGCTGGCTCGTCGATCACCGGGCCGACGTCGGTCGCGAGCTGGCCCGGGTCGCCGACCTCGAGCTCGAGCATGGCGCCCGCGAGCATCTCGAGCACCCGCGGCGCGACGTCGTCCTGGACGCACAGCACGCGTAGCGCCGAGCAGCGCTGCCCGGCCGAGCGGAACGACGACTCCAGCACGTCCGCGACCACCTGCTCGACCAGGGCCGAGGAATCCACGATCATCGCGTTCTGGCCGCCGGTCTCGGCGATCAGCGGCACGATCGGGCCGTCCTTGGCGGCGAGCGCCCGGTTGATCGCCCAGGCGGTGCGCGTCGAGCCGGTGAACGCGATCCCGGCAATCTCCGGGCGCTCCACCAGCCGCGCCCCCACCTCCGGCCCGCCGGGCAGCAGGATCAGGGCATCCTCGGGCACCCCGGCGCGATGCAGCAGGGCCACGGCTTTGGCGGCGATCAGCGGGGTCTGCGGCGCCGGCTTGGCCAGCACCGCATTGCCGGCCACCAACGCTGCCGCGATCTGCCCGGTGAAGATGGCGAGCGGAAAGTTCCAGGGGCTGATCGCGACGAACACGCCACGGCCGTGGCTGCTCAGGCGGTTGCTCTCGCCGGTCGGCCCCGGCAGCTCCCGCGGCGCGGCCTCGGCGCGCGCCTCCTTGGCGTAGTAGCGCAGGAAATCCACCGCCTCGCGCACCTCGGCGACCGCATCGGGCAGGGTCTTGCCACCCTCGCGCACGCACCAGGCGAGGAGCTCGGGCGCGTTCGCCTCGTAGAGATCGGCGGCCCGCGTGAGACAAGCGGCGCGCTCTGTCAGAGGCGTGCGGTCCCAGCCGGAAAAGCCGGCCCCGGCCCGACGCACCGCCTCGCCGATCGCCAAGGCGTCAGCCTCGATCACGCTGCCCACGATGGCTGCGCGATCCGCCGGGTCCGTTGCCGCCCGGGCCTCGTCGCGCGCGCCCTCGACGCCGGGTCGCGCCGCGAAACCCGGCTCGAAGGCGGCATCGAGCTGCTCGGCCAAACGGTCGAGTACCGCAGGATCGCGCAGATCGAAGCCCCGGGCGTTGCGGCGGTCGGGCCCGTAGAGGTCGACCGGCAACCGGATCTTGGGATGCGGCTTGGGCTCCAGGCGCGTCAACAGGTCCGCCGGATCCTCGATCAGGCTCTCGAGCGGCACGTTCTCGTCCAGAATGCGATTGACGAACGAGGTGTTGGCGCCGTTCTCGAGCAGGCGGCGCACCAGATACGGCAGCAGATCCTGGTGGCTGCCGACCGGCGCATAGACCCGGCACGCGATCGCGCCGTCGGCCGCGCCGACCAGCCCCTCGTACAATGCTTCACCCATGCCGTGCAGGCGCTGGAACTCGAAGTCGCGCCGGTCGCCGGCGAGCTCGACGATGCTGGCGAGCGTCTGGGCGTTGTGCGTCGCGAACTGCGGATAGAATGCTTCGCCGCCGGCGAGCAGGCGCCGCGCACAGGCGAGATAGGCGACGTCGGTGGCGAGCTTGCGCGTGAACACCGGATAGCCGTCCAGGCCCTGCTCCTGCGCTCGCTTGATCTCGGTGTCCCAGTAGGCGCCCTTGACCAGGCGCACCGGGATGCGCCGCCGCCGGCGGGCCGCGAGATCCTCGAGCCAGCCGATCACGTGGATCGCTCTCTTCTGATACGCCTGCACCGCGAGGCCGAGGCCGTCCCACCCGGCCAGCTCCGGGGCGGCGGCAAGGCGCTCGAACAGGTCGAGCGAGGGCTCCAGGCGGTCGGCTTCCTCGGCATCGATGGCCACCGCGATGTTGCCGGTGCGGGCACCCTGGAGGAGATCGAGGACGCGCGGGTACAGCTGGGCGCCGAGGCGGCGGTGCTGGGCGAGCTCGTAGCGCGGGTGAAGCGCCGACAGCTTGATCGAGATGCCGGGTCGGGCCGTCAGGTCATCGCCTCGGGCGGCGTCGACGATCGCGGCGATCGCATCGGCGTACGCGCGACGATAGTGCTCGGCATCGGCGCCGGTGCGCGCCGCCTCGCCGAGCATGTCGTACGAGTAGCGGTAGCCCTTACGCTCGGCCTCGCGCGCCCGTCCGATCGCCTGCTCGATGGTCTGACCGAGCACGAAGTGCCGGCCGAGCACGCGCATCGCCCGGAGCAGCGCCTGGCGCAGGACCGGCTCGCCGAGCCGGTGCAGCAGACGGTCCAGCCATGCCCCGGGGTCGGCGTCGCCCTCGACGTCGGTGCGCACGAAGCGACCGGTCAGCATGAGGCCCCAGGTCGAGGCGTTGACCAGCAGCGAGCCGCTATGCCCGAGATGCCGGGACCAGTCGCCGACGGCGAGCTTGTCGCGGATCAGCCGATCGGCGGTCTCGGGATCGGGGATCCGCAGCAGCGCCTCGGCGAGGCACATCAGCATGACGCCCTCGCGGGTGCTCAGCCGGTACTCGTGGAGGAACGCCTCGACGCCCAGCTGATCGCCGCCGGCGCGGCGGACCCGTCCGGCGAGCGTCAGCGCCCGGGCGCGGATCCGCGCCTTGGCCTGGTCGTCGACCGCGGCGAGCCCAAGCAGCTCGGCCACACAGGCGGTCTCGTCGGCCCGATAGGCATCGCGGATGCGGGCGCGGTGCGGGTCCTGGCTCAGCGGCGGCCGGTCCTCGAGGAAACCTGCGGCCATGAGGCGACACCTCGATTGCCGGGGCGGGCAGCTCGATGCCGGCGCGATCAGATCACGCACCACCTTGTACCACAAGCCCCTGCCGTCTTCAGCGCTCCGTCAGAGAATCGCCGGCCCGTGCCGCAGGCGACCCTCCGCCTTCGGTCCGGTCAGCCGGCCGCAACCGCGCGCCCTGGCAGCGCATTCAGCGTCGGGCGGCTCTGGCGACGACGTCCGGCTGCGATCCGCTCGCACGCGATCCGATCCGCCACCTCATGGGTCGGCCGACCTTCCTGCATCGCCCGCTCGAACACCTCGGCGAGCGTGGTGCCGATCGCCTCGACCTTCGCGAGCGCCCGCTCGCGGTCGTAGCCACCGGGTTGCAGCTCCTGGGCGATGTTGATCAGCCCGCCGGCGTTGATCACGTAGTCGGGTGCGTAGAGGATGCCCTGCGCATGCAGCGCCGCGCCGTGCCGGTCCTCGAGCAGCTGGTTGTTGGCCGCCCCGGCCACGATCTGGCAGGCGAGCTTCGGGATGGTGGTGTCGTTGATGCCGCCGCCGAGCGCGCAGGGCGCCAGCACGTCGCATTCGGCAAAAAGGATGGCGTCGACGTCGAGCGGCCTGGCCGCGAACTCGTCGGCCGCCCGCTCGACCCGCGCGCCGTCGAGGTCGGCGACGCTGAGTCGCGCCCCATCCTGGGCGAGCAATCGCGCCAGGTTGTAGCCGACGTGCCCCAGGCCCTGAATCGCGACCCGAATGCCCGCAAGATCGTGCTGGCCCAGCCTGTGCCTGACCGCCGCCCGGATCCCGAGCCAGACGCCGCGCGCGGTCACCGGCGACGGGTCGCCGCTGCCGCCCTTGTTGCAGCCGAGCACGTAGGCGGTTTCCTCGCCCGCCCAGTCCATGTCGGTCGGACTGGTGCCGACGTCCTCGCCCGTGTAGTAGCGCCCGCCGAGGCTGTCGATCGCGCGGCCGAGCGCGCAAAACAGCGCTTCGGACTTGTCCTTCCTGGAGTCGCCGATGATCACCGTCTTGCCGCCGCCGTAGGGCAGCTCGGCCATGGCCGCCTTGAAGGTCATCCCCTTCGAGAGCCGCAGCACGTCGGTCAGCGCCTCGGCCTCGCTCGCATAGCGCCACATGCGGCAGCCGCCGACCGCGGGTCCCAGCGTGGTGTCGTGCAAGGCGACGATCGCCCTCAGACCGCTGACGCGATCGTAGAAAAAGATCACCTGCTCGTGATCGTCGAACGCAGGCGAGGAAAAGACGTCCATTCCCGTCTCCAAGAGCAACGTCCGCGTGCCACGGACGAACTTGACGACGGCCCCGGTCGCGACTGCTGGTCGCGTGCGCCGGGGCGCCCGGACCTGCCTTATGTAGAAATGGTTAACAAAGCTTCAACTATCCGGTTCCTCACGTCGGGATGAAATTACTGTCATGGTGCAACGCAGCATTCGAGACGACCCGACCGTCAGCTCAGATAGCCGAGGTGGCGCCACCACAAGTAGGCCAGCGGCCCGAGCAGGAGGAGGGTCAGGCTGCCGAGCAGCAGGCTGAGCCTGGTCGCCGCCGCCAACCCGACGTTCGCGAGCTGGATGGCGACCATCACCGGCGCCGATTCGTAGGGCAGCAGGATGGCGGCGAACCCCACGACCTGGGTCATCAGGACCGAGATCAGCGGCAGACCCGTCGCCTCCGCGATCGGGCCGGCGAGCGGTCCGAGCACCGCCGGCACGCCCGGCTGCGCGGTCATCAGTCCCATCAGGCTGGCCGCGACCGCCATGATCCCGAAATTCCGGGCAGGGGCGTCGGGCGCGACCGGCAGCCACGCGGCCGCCGTCTCGGCGAGCGCCGCGGCGAGGCCGCTCGCGTCGATCAGGCTGACCATCCCGAGGAGGCCGGCAACGTAGAAGAACGCGCCGAAGCTGGTCACGGTCTCGAACGAGCCGACGTCGAGCACGCCCACGCCCGGGACCATGCAGGCCACCGCCGCGCCGAGCGCGACCCAGCCGGGCGATACGCCGTGCAGCGAATCGGTGGCCCAAAGAAGCAGAGCGAGCACCAGGATGGCAAGGAGACGGCGCTCGGCGGCCGACCATGGCGGCAGGGTTTCGGCCGCCGCCGTCCGCTCATGCGGCCGGTCCGGGAACAGGCGGCAGATCAGCTCGGCCAGGAGCAGCGCGTACAGAAAGCCGAACACGGGAAAATGGAGCAGGAGATACGCCGCATAGGTCGGGCTGACGTCGTAGAGGGTCTCGCTGACGCCCAACAGCACCATGTTCGGGAGGTTCGCCGGGAGGATCGCGAACGCCGGCAGGATGGTGCCGAAGGAGGCCGCGAGCAGGATGCCGGTGCGGCCACGGCTGCCGCGCCCGAGACCCAGCTCGCCGGCCAGCGCCGCGAAGATCGGCACCATGATCACGATGCGGCCCATGGCTGCGGGGATCAGGAACGCGAGCCCAACCCCCAAGGCGATGGTTCCGTACACGATCCGGCGATAGGAGCCGCCGAGGCGGCTTACCAGAAGGCGCGCCAAGCGGCGGCCGAGCCCGGTCGTCTGCACCGCCGCCCCGATCACCAGCCCGCCGAATACCAGCCACAGCGCGCTCGAGGCGAAGCCGGCGAAGATCACCCGCGGCGGCGCGATCTGGAGCACGGTGGCGAGAACGAACAGCAGCAGCGCGGTCAGATGAAACGGCAGCGCGCCGGTCGCCCAGAAGCCGAGCGCGAACAGCACGAGGGCCGCGCTCGGCGCCAGCTCGGGCTCGACGCCGATCGCCTGCGGCCAGAGATAGAGGGCCAGCGCCAGCGCGGCGATCGAGCCGCCGGCGGCGCGCGCCAAGCTCACCGTTCGATCCGGCGGGTCGACGGCTCAGCGCGCGACAGCATGCGGCATCGGCCCGACGTCGGGCACGGCCTCCTCGAAGTCGAGCAGGACCGCTCCCTCCTCCACCTGCTCGTGTTCGGCGTAGCGCACGGCGAGCACGCGGCCGTCGCTCGGCGCGACGATCGTGTGCTCCATCTTCATCGCCTCGAGCACGAGAAGCGCAGCTCCGCGCTTGACCCGATCCCCGGCGGCGACGAGCTGGCGGACGATCTTGCCCGGCATCGGCGCGCTCAGCACGTCGCCGGCCGCGTCCTCGGACGCCGCGATCGCCAACGGATCGATCCGCTGCACGCGACACCGGCCGCGTGGCGTGAACACGTGAAGCTGATCGCCGAGCGCAACGATGCTCGCGTGCGAGAGAACACCCTCGAGCTCCACCTCGAGCCGGTCATCCGCCGTGAACGTCGCAGTCCCGAGCAGCTCATGCCCGCCGATCCGCAGCCGCCACCCGGCGCCGTCCGCCTGGGCATCGATCTCGACCGGCTCGCCGGCCGCGCGCAGACGCAGCGTCTGGTGGCCGACATCGTTGAGCCGCCAGCCGTCGACCCGATGCCAGCGCGAGAACGGATCGGCGCTCGCCGCCGCCGCGCTCGCCGCCTCCTGACGCCGGCGACACAGCAGCCAGAGGCAGGCGATCGCCAGCACGCGGTCGTCCGCAGACGGCGCCGGCGCGAGCAGCTCGGATGCGTTCTCCTCCACGAACGTCGTCGCAACCGGCCCCGCGGCAAATGCCTGGTGGTCCAGCACCCGCCCGAGGAAATCGAGATTGGTCGCCGGGCCTACGATCTCAGTCTCCGAAAGCGCCGCACGCAGTCGGCCGCGCGCCGCCCTCCGATCCGGCCCCCACGCGATCACCTTCGCCAGCATCGGATCGTAGAACGGGGTGATGCGGTCATCGACGGCGACCCCGGGCTCGATCCGGACCGCCTCGCCAGGCTCGGGCAGGCGGAGGTGGGCGAGCGTCCCGGTCGACGGCAGGAAGCCGCGCTCGGGGTCCTCGGCATACAGCCGCGCCTCGATGGCGTGACCGGAAAGCGCGATCTGCTCCTGAGCGAGCGGCAGGCGCTCGCCTGCCGCGACCCGCAGCTGCCACTCCACCAGATCGAGCCCGGTGATCATCTCGGTCACCGGATGCTCGACCTGAAGGCGCGTGTTCATCTCCATAAAATAGAAGGCGTCGTCTCGATCCATCAGGAACTCGATGGTGCCGGCGTTGGTATAGCCGATCGCCTGCGCGAGGCGCACCGCCGCGGCGCCCAGCGCCCGGCGCTGCTCGGCGCTCAGGCCGGGGGCCGGCGCCTCCTCGATCACTTTCTGGTGGCGCCGCTGCACCGAGCAGTCGCGCTCGAACAGATGCACGACCTGCCCGTGCCGATCGCCGAACACCTGCACCTCGATGTGGCGGGGCGCCAGCAAATAGCGCTCGAGCAGCATGCGATCGTCGCCGAACGCGGCGGCAGCCTCGCGCCTGGCGCCCTCGAGCGCAGCCGCGAAATCGTCCGATCGCTCGACCACGCGCATGCCTTTGCCGCCGCCGCCCGCGACGGCTTTGAGCAGCACGGGAAAGCCCAGCTCGCGGGCGGCTGCGAGCAGGCTCGCCTGATCCTGAGGTTCGCCGTGATGGCCGGGCACCAACGGCACGTCCGCCGCTGCGGCTACAGCTTTGGCGCGGTCCTTGGCGCCCATGATCTCGATCGCTTCGGGGCTCGGCCCGATGAAGGTCAGGCCGGCATCCCGGCAGGCTCGGGCGAAGCCCGCGTTCTCGGCAAGGAAGCCATACCCGGGATGGATCGCCTGCGCGCCCGTGCGCGCCGCCGCCTCCAGAATCGCCTCGGCGCGCAGGTAGCTCTCGCCCGCCGGCGGCGGCCCGATCCGGATCGCCTCTTCAGCCAGCGCCACGTGGCGCGCGTCGCGATCGGCGTCCGAACATACCGCAATCGCGCGAATGCCGAGGCGCTTCAGCGTGCGGATGATGCGGCAGGCGATCTCGCCGCGATTGGCGATCAGGACCGCATCGAACACCGGCGTCAGCCCAACCAGCCGGGCGGGCGCTTCTCCAGGAACGCGCCGACGCCCTCGCGCGCCTCGGGCGTCGCCCTGAGCGCGGCGATCCGCTGCGCCGTGTCGTCGACCAGATCCAACTCGACCGGCCGCCCCGCCAGGTCGCGAATCAGGCGCTTGGCGGCCGTGAGCGCGGCCGGCCCGCCCTTCAGGAGCTCACCCACGATCCGCTCGACCGCCGCATCGAGCTGATCGTCTGCGACCACCTCGTGGACCAGACCGAGCCGCGCCGCCTCGGCCGCGCTGATCCGCTCGCCCGTGAGCATCAGGCGCCTCGCGTGGCGCGGCCCCACCGCCGCCAGCACGTAGGGTCCGATCACCGAGGGGATCAGCCCGAGACGCACCTCGGTCGTGCCGAACACGGCCCGCTCGCTCGCGACCACGACGTCGCAGCACGCGACCAGCCCGGTGCCGCCGCCGAGCGCGGCGCCGTTGACCCGCGCGACGGTCGGCTTCGCCAGCTCGTTCAGGGTCTGCATCAGCTTGGCCAAGGCCCTGGCGTCGGCCAGGTTCTCGGCCTCGCCGTAGGTCGCGGTGCGGCGCATCCAGTTGAGGTCCGCCCCGGCCGAGAAGCTCCTGCCGCCGCCGGTCAGGACGACCACGCGTACCGCATCGTCCTCGCCCAGCCGGTCCAGCGCCACGGTCAACGCGGCGATCAGGCGGTCGTCGAACGCGTTGTGAATCTC
Organism: Geminicoccaceae bacterium; assembly: GCA_050729115.1. GTDB lineage: Bacteria > Pseudomonadota > Alphaproteobacteria > Geminicoccales > Geminicoccaceae > JBKPNX01. The sequence continues at coordinate 29,628 of JBOHKK010000006.1, forward strand.
CGGGCGATCCAGCGTCAGCCAGACCACACCGTGCGCGCGGCGCTCGACCCGAAACAAGGATTCGGTCATGCCACGTCCTCGATCCATACGATCCGATCTGCCCAGATGCTGCTGCTGACGGCCTCATGGAAGCGACGGTCCGCGGTCACCATGACACTGTTGCGCTGCTCGGCAAGGGCCAGATACAAGCAATCGTAGACGGTCTGATCGAGCGACATCGCCAGATCCAAGGCGGCGGGCAGAAGAGGCCAATGAGCAAATGTGGTTACCTGGAGCTCGCGAATATCGGCGAGCATCCGTCGCGCTTCCTCAAGGGATGACTCCCGCCGGCGATGCCGTTTCCACAAGGTGTTGCCCACCTCCGCCCAGAGCAGATGTGGGGCGAGCAGCTGTCTGGTCGACAGGACCCGCCGCGCCGTGGCGCCATGCTCCTCGCGCAGTACCCACTTCACCGCGACGCTGGCGTCGACGACGATCCGGCTCACCGCCGATCTCGATCCTCGCGGATCAGCTCGGCGCTACCGCTAAAGGTCTTGCCCTTTTCTTCCCAGTAACGTTGCCACTTGTCGACGATAGCGAGCGCCTCCGCCTTCGTCGCCATGGGTGCCGTCTCCTCCAGGATCGCCTTGACCTCACCCTGGAGAGAGCGATGGTTCAGCCTGGCCCGCTCCTTGAGCCGGGCAACCAGCGCGTCATCGAGATCTCGCACGAGAATCTGAGCCATGTCCTCGATCCCCTTCCAACCGCTTCCAAAATGATAGCGACGCCTCGGCTCGGCGCCAAGGGTCTACATCCGGAATACGCCGAACTCGGTGCGTTCGATCGGGGCGTTCAGCGCGGCGGACAGGCCGAGCGCCAGGACCGTGCGGGTCTGCGCCGGGTCGATGATGCCGTCGTCCCACAGGCGGGCGCTGGCGTAGTACGGATGGCCCTGGCTGTCGTATTGCTCCCGGAGCGGCGCCTTGAAGGCTTCCTCGTCCGTCTCCGACCAGCGCTGTCCCGAGCGCTCCAGACTGTCGCGCCGGACCTGGGCGAGCACGTTCGCCGCCTGCTCCCCGCCCATCACCGAGATCCGGGCATTCGGCCACATCCACAAGAGGCGCGGTCCGTACGCGCGCCCGCACATGGCATAGTTGCCGGCCCCGAACGAGCCGCCGATGATCACGGTGAGCTTCGGCACCCGCGCGCAGGCGACCGCGGTCACCATCTTGGCGCCGTCCTTGGCGATGCCGCCCGCCTCGTACTTGCGCCCGACCATGAAGCCCGTGATGTTCTGCAGGAAAATCAGAGGGATGCCGCGCTTTGCGCACAGCTGTATGAAGTGTGCGCCCTTCTGCGCCGATTCGCTGAACAGGATGCCGGAATTGGCGACGATGCCGACGGGGTAGCCGTGGAGATGGGCAAAGCCGGTCACCAGGGTGGCGCCGAAGCGGGCCTTGAACTCGTCGAATTCCGAGCCGTCGACGATCCGCGCGATCACCTCGCGCACGTCGTAGGGCTGGCGGATGTCCTCGGGCACCAGGCCGCAGATCTCCTCGACCGGGTGCTTGGGCTCGACCGGCGCCCTGATCTCGAGCTCCGGACGCTTGATCTGGTTGAACGTCCCGACGATGCGCCGCGCGAGCGCCAGCGCGTGGTCGTCGTTCTGGGCGAAATGATCGGCAACGCCGGAGATCCGCGTGTGGACGTCGGCGCCGCCCAGCTCCTCGGCGCTCACCTCCTCGCCGGTCGCGGCCTTGACCAGCGGCGGCCCGCCGAGAAAGATCGTGCCCTGCTCCTTGACCATGATCGCCTCGTCGGCCATCGCGGGCACATAGGCGCCGCCCGCCGTGCAGGAGCCCATGACCACGGCGATCTGCGGGATGCCGGCGGCCGACATGGTCGCCTGATTGTAGAAGATCCGCCCGAAATGGTCGCGATCGGGGAAGACCTGGTCCTGGCTCGGGAGATGGGCGCCGCCGGAGTCGACCAGATAGAGGCACGGCAGCCGGTTCTCCCGGGCGATGTCCTGAGCGCGCAGGTGCTTCTTGACCGTGATCGGATAGTAGGTGCCGCCCTTCACGGTGGCGTCGTTGGCCACGATCACGCATTCGCGGCCCATGACCCGGCCGATTCCGGTGATGATCCCGGCGCACGGCACGTCGTCGTCGTACATGCCGTAGGCGGCCAGCTGCGACAGCTCGAGGAACGGCGAGCCCGGGTCGAGCAGTCGCCGCACGCGCTCGCGCGGCAGCAGCTTGCCGCGGGACAGGTGCCGTTCCCGTGCGCGCTCGTCGCCGCCCTGCTTGATCCGCTGCACCACCGCGTGCAGATCGTCGATCAGCGTGCGCATCGCCGCGGCGTTCGCCTGAAACGCGGCAGAGCGGGTATCGATCGCGCTGGCGATGACGCTCATGGGTTGAATACCGTGCGTGCCTGGTGAACCGTCGGCCGCTGCGAGCTCGGAGTCAAGTCGGCGGCCACGGCACGTGCTTGCATGATAGCACTACGTAGATTCACATTCGAAGCGCGACACCATCCGGATAGGATGGGATCGCGATGGGGAGACGCCAGGATCAGCTGACGCTCGAGGAGCGTCATGCGCTGTTCCGGCTGCATGCAGCCGGAACAGTGGTCGGTGAGATCGCCGATCGGCTCGGCCGGCATCGATCGACGATGCCAGCGTCGCGGTGAAGTGGGTGGTATCGAGAAGGCGAGCGCGCAGCCCCTCTAGACCGATTGCATCAAGCTGCTCGGCGGCTGAGCGCGATCTGGGCGTGGAAGCGCGCAGTCCCTCACCATCCGCCGCGCGCGAGCCAGGCCTCCACCTGGGCCAGGCGATCGGCGCCCCAGAACGGCTCGCCGTCGATGAGGATGAACGGCGAGCCGAACACGCCGCGCCCGATCGCCGCCTCGGTCTGCGCCCTCAGCCGATCCTTGATCCGCTGATCGGCCACGGCCGCCAGCAAGGCATCGCGATCGATGGCGAGGCCGGTCGCGACCTCGGCCACCGCCTCGGGCGAACTCAGATCCCGCCCCTCGCCCCAGTGGGCGTGCAGCAGCGCCTGGGCCAGACGCCTAGCCTGGGCCGGATCCGCCTCCTCGAGCCACAGGCAGGCGCGGCTCGCCGCGAGCGAGTTCATCGGCATCTCCGGCGGCAGCCGCAACGGCACGCCCAGCAGCCGGGCAAAGCGCGGCACGTCATGCAACAGGTACGGCCCCTTGAGCGGCGTCTGGGTCAGCGGTCGGGCTCTCCTTGAACGCCGCGCCGAGCATGATCGGATGCCAGAGGGCGGTGCGACCGTGGCGCCCGGCGATCGCGTCGATCTGCGTGCTCGCGAGATAGCCGTAGGGCGAGGCGAACTCGAAGTAGAAGTCGATCGGCGCCGTCATGGCTGTCTCATCCGCTCCCACGACCTGCCGCTTGGGCAGTCGCTGCCCCCCGAGCGATGGGGGTTAGCTCATTTGCCGGCCAGTGGCCATGCTTTCTTCGCCATCGCGGCCAGGATTGGTTCAGCGGTCGCCGCGCCGACCGGGTGGCGTGAGCTCCGGATCGTCAGCTCACGCGATAGACGTAGGCGCGCGCCAGGACCGAGGCGTGCGATGGCGCCCGCGGCAGCGAGCACCACGTGGGCGTGGTCTCGACCGCCCGCCACAGCCCCTTGGCGCTCAATGCTTCGAGCTTCGGCCTGAAGCCGCCCTCCTCGTAGACCGGCATGCTGAGCGTGAAGATCGCATGGCCGCCCGGTCGGGTAATCCGGATCAGCTCGTCGAAGCACGACGGCGGCGCGTGCCCCGTGGTCAGGACGCCGGCCGAGACCACCGCGGCGAACGCGTCATCCGCGAAGTCGAGCGGCGCGCCGAGCGTCTGGTTCCTAAGCTCGGCGTACACGCCCTTGGCGCGGGCGACCGCGAGCATGCCGTCCGAGAGGTCGATGCCGGTCAGCCGGGTGTAGCCGAGGATCGCCAGGACCTCGCCCACGATCCCGGTGCCGGCGCCGGCATCCAGAATCGAGGCGTCGCGCTCGCGGACGTAGCGCGCGACCAGACCCGCGATCGCCGGCGGATAGCTGTAGCCGAACGCCTGCAGATCCTGGTCGTACTGTCCTGCCCAGTCGTCGTAGAGCGCGCGCAGCTCGGCGTTGCTGCTGGCCCCGTAGACCTGCTCGAGCCGCCGCTCGCGGGAGATCTCGCTCATCGGGCCACGCAGCCCGGGCTACACCGCCGGCCCTCAGGCCACAGCGGCCCCACGCGGAAGGAGGCGTCCGGGTTGCTGATCGAGACCCGGTTGGCCGCTGCGCCCGCGCTCACGACCAACCCCGCACCCACGAGTGCACTGCCATGAGGCCGATTCATCACCGCCGTCTCTCCAAGCTACCCTGAGCCCTGGCCCTCGAGCTCCTTCTGCATCGCGGTGCGGAGCAGGTCGTTGATCAACTGATCGGTGTCGCCCGGCCGCTCATGCACCCATCGCCGGACTTCCTCGTCGACGTGCACCCAAATTAACGGCTTTTCCGCCGAACCCGCACGTACGACGCGGGCGCGCCTGAGATCGTCCTCGGTCCAGGGCGGGTTGTCGGGGTCAGAAGCCGCTCCGGCCTCGATCTCCTCTTCGGTCATCTTGCGCACCCGCTCCCAATCGGTCAGGTCGCGCAGTTCAACCTGCGGCGAGCTTCGCTTGGTACTCCTTGCGCTCATCGGCCCTCGCTCTTCGTGCGCTGATCAGGCGGCGGCGGTCGCCCCGCCAAGTGTAGACGACAGATACGATGACACCGTTCGCTTCACCGATTGCCTTGATGCGCCTCTCCCCGTAATGACGGCGGGTGTCGTCCTCTTCCAGGAGATTAGCCCTAAACATCTGGTCCAAGGCAGCGAAATCAATCCCGTGCTTGGCGAGATTGGCTCGCCGCTTGCGCTCGTCCCATTCGAAGTCCATAGGGCAGTCGATGGACGCTCATGCGGTCGCCTCGAACAGCTCGCGGCCGATCAGCATGCGGCGGATCTCGGAGGTGCCGGCGCCGATCTCGTAGAGCTTGGCGTCGCGCAGCAGACGACCGGCCGGATAGTCGTTGATGTAGCCGTTGCCGCCGAGCGTCTGGATCGCCTCGAGCGCCATCCAGGTCGCCTTCTCCGCGGCGTACAGCAGGCAGCCGGCGGCATCCTGGCGCGTGGTCTCGCCCCGATCCGAGGCCCGTGCGGTGAAGTATACGTAGGCTTTGCAGGCGTTCATGGTGGTGTACATGTCGGCGAGCTTGCCCTGCATCAATTGAAAAGTGCCGATCGGCCGCCCGAACTGCTCGCGCTCGTGCATGTAGGGGAGCGCAATGTCGAGGCACGCCTGCATGATCCCCAAAGGCCCGCCCGCGAGCACGATGCGCTCGTAATCGAGCCCGCTCATCAGCACGGCGGCGCCATCGTTCACCTTGCCGAGCACGTTCTCCTCGGGCACCTCGCAGTCCTCGAAGATCAGCTCGCAGGTGTTGGAGCCGCGCATGCCGAGCTTGTCCAGCTTCTGCGCGGTGCGAAAGCCCGGCATGCCCCGCTCGATCAGGAACGCGGTGATCCCGCGCGGGCCGGCCTCCGGGTCGGTCTTGGCGTAGACCACCAGCACCTCGGCATCGGGACCGTTGGTGATCCACATCTTGGCGCCGTTCAGGACGTAGCGGTCGCCCCTCTTCTCCGCGCGGGTCCTCATGCCGACCACGTCCGAGCCGGCGCCGGGCTCGCTCATCGCGAGCGCGCCGACGTGCTCGCCGCTGATCAGCTTCGGCAGATGGCGCTGCTTCTGCTCGTGGGTGCCGTTGCGCCGGATCTGGTTGACGCAGAGGTTCGAATGCGCGCCGTAACTCAAGCCGACGGAGGCGGATGCGCGGGAAACTTCCTCCATCGCGACAACGTGCTCGGTATAGCCGAGACCGGCGCCGCCGTACTCTTCTTCCACCGTGATCCCGTGCAGGCCGAGCTGGCCCAGGCGCGGCCACAGATCACGCGGGAACTCGTTGGTGCGGTCGATCTCCTCGGCGCGCGGCGCGATCTCGGCCCGGGCGAAGCCGGCGACCGTGTCCCGGATCATCTCGGCGGTCTCGCCGAGGTCGAAGTTGAGCGATGGCAAGCTGAACTGCGCCATGGGCCAAAACTCCTCGCTTAAAGAAGGTATACCGCCGCCAGGCCGAGAAAGACGAAAAAGGCGAACACGTCGGTGATGGTGGTCACGAACACGCTCGATGCCACGGCGGGATCCAGACCGAAGCGGTCGAGGACGATCGGTACGGCGGCGCCGGCCAGCGCCGCGATGGTGATCGTCAGCACGATCCCGGCCCCGAACACCAGGGCGAGCTCGAGCTGCCCGAACCATCCGATCACCAGCGCCAGGCCGGCCAGGAACACCACGGCGCCGTTCATGCCGCCCACGAGCAGCTCCTTGCCGAGCACGCGCCAGGCGTTGGCGCGGGTCACCTGACGCATCGCGAGCGCCCGCACGGTGACGCTGAGCGCCTGGATCGCGGCATTGCCGCCGAGCGCGGCCACGATCGGCATGAGGACGGCGAGAACCACGAGAGCGTCGATGGCATCGGCGAACTGCGCGATCACCAGCGCCGCGAGCGTGGCCGTGCCGAGGTTGAGCAGCAGCCAGGGCACGCGGCGCATGCTGGTGCGCAGCGGCGAGACGAACAGATCGGCCTCGGGCACGCCGCCGAGGTTCAGGATATCCTCCTCGGCCTCCTCCTCGATGACGTGGACCACGTCGTCGACCGTGATGACCCCGAGCAGCCGGCGGTTGGCGTCGACCACCGGCGCCGAGACCAGGCCGTACTGACGAAACACGAAACTCACCTCCTCCTGATCCATGTCGAACGGGATCAGGTGCAGCTCCTTGAGCTTCAGCTCGGTGAGCAGCACGCCGCGCCTGCTGCGCACGACCTTGCTGAGCGGGATCGAGCCGACCGGCTCGAACCGCGGGTTGACGATATAGATGTCGTAAAAGTCGTCGGGCAGGTCGGGCTTGGCGCGCAGATAATCGATGGTCTGGCCGACTGTCCAGAACTCCGGTGCCGCCACCAGCTCGCGCTGCATCAACCGCCCGGCGCTGTCCTCCGGATAGGTCAGACCCTGCTCGACCGCGGCGCGCTCGGGCATCGGCAGGGTCTGCAGGATCGCGATCTGCTCGGCCTCGTCGAGATCGCCCAGCACCTCGATCGCATCGTCGGTGTCGAGCTGCGCGATCGCCGCCCCGGTCTCCTCGGGGCTCAGCTGCCCCAGCACCTCCTCGCGCAGCGTCTCGTCGAGGTGGGTGAGCAGCTCGGGGTCGAGCTTCGGCTTGAGCTCGGCGACCAGGCTCGCGCGCTCGTCCTGCCCGAGCTGCTCCAGCAGATCCGCCTGGTCCGCGGCATGGAGCGCCGCCACGAGCTCGGCGGCGCGCTCGACCTCGCCCTCATCCAGCGCATGCTCGACGGCACGGACGAGCTCCTCCGACACCCCGGCCTGCGGCTCGGGTTCCGTATTCGGGCGCGGTTCGGTGGCCGCTTCGGTCACGAACGCATCATCCCGTGGCTACCTGAGCATCGAGGGCGGCGAGCGCCGACAGGTTGACGATGCCGCGCGCGGTCACCGAGGGGGTGAGAACGTGGGCGGGCTTCGCCGGTCCGACCAGAATCGGCCCGACCGAGACGGCGTTGGTCACCTCCTTGACCAGGTTGAACGCGATGTTGGCGGCATCGAGATTGGGGAAGATCAGCAGGTTCGCCTCACCGCGCAGCGCCGAGTCCGGCAGGATGCGGGCGCGGATCGCGGCCGAAAGCGCGGCATCCGCGTGCATCTCGCCGTCCACCTCGAGCTCCGGAGCGCGCTCGCGAATGAGTTGGAGCGCCGTGCGCATCTTGGCTGCGCTTGCGGTCTCCAGGCTGCCGAAGCTGGAGTGGGACACGAGCGCCACCTTGGGCTCGATGCCGAACCGGCGCACGATCTCCGTGGCCATGAGCGTGATCTCGGCGATCGCCTCGGCCGGCGGGTCGATGCTGACATAGGTATCGGCCAGGAACAGCGCGCCGCGCTCCAGGATCACCAGGTGCACGCTCGAGGAATCGTGCGCATCCGGCCGCAGGCCGAGCACCTCGTGGATGTGCCGCAGGTGGCCCTGGAAACGGCCGGTCGGCCCGGCGATCAGGGCGTCCGCCGCGCCGCGCGCCACCATGATCGCCCCGATCACCGTGGTGCGCGTGCGGACGATCTCGCGCGCTGCCTCGGGCGTGACCCCGCGCCGGCCCATGCAGTCGAGGTAGTGCGCGACGTAGTCGTTGTAGCGCGGGTCGCTCTCGGGGTTGCATAGCTCGACGTCGCGCTCGGCGCAAAAATGCAGCCCGAGGCGCTCGATGCGCGCGCGCATCACCTCGGGCCGACCGATCAGGATCGGCCTGGCCAGGCGCTCGTCGAGCAGCACCTCGACCGCGCGCAGGATACGCTCCTCCTCGCCGTCGGCGAACACCACGCGCATCGGGCGCTCGCGCGCCCGATCGAAGATCGGCTTCATGGTCAGGCCGGACCGGAATACGAACTGGGTCAGCCGCTCCCGGTAGGCCTCGAAGTCCGCGATCGGGCGGGTGGCCACGCCGCTGTCCATCGCCGCCTTGGCGACCGCGATCGGTAGCTCGACCGCAAGGCGCGAATCGAACGGTTTCGGAATGAAGCAGTCGGGCCCGAAGGACAGGCTCTGCAGGCCATAGGCGGCGGCGACGGTCTCGGGCGCGGTGGTCCGGGCGACCGCGGCGATCGCCTGGGCGCAGGCGATCTTCATCTCCTGATTGATGGTGGTCGCCCCGACGTCGAGAGCGCCCCGGAAGATGAAGGGAAAGCAGAGCACGTTGTTGACCTGGTTGGGGTAGTCGCTGCGGCCGGTGGCGATCAGCGCGTCCGGCCGCGCGGCGCGCGCCTCCTCGGGGTCGATCTCGGGCACCGGGTTGGCGAGCGCCAGAATCAGCGGCCGCTCCGCCATGGTCCGCACCATCGCCCGGGTGACCAGGTGGGGCGCCGAGAGACCCAGGAACACGTCGGCGCCTTCGAGCGCCTCGGCGAGCGTGCGTTTTTCGGTCTCGCGCGCGTAGCGCGCCTTGTACGGGTCCATCAGGGCGGTCCGGCCGGCGTACACCACGCCTTCGATGTCGACCACCAGGATGTGCTCGAGGCGCAGGCCGAGCGTGGTCAGGAGATCGAGGCAGGCGAGCGCCGCCGCGCCGGCGCCGCACACGGTCAGCCGCACGTCCTCGATGCGCTTGCTCAGCAGCCGCAGCCCGTTCAGCATGGCCGCGGCGACGATGATCGCGGTGCCGTGCTGGTCGTCGTGGAACACCGGAATGCGCATGCGCGCGCGCAGCTTGGTCTCGACCTCGAAGCACTCCGGCGCCTTGATGTCCTCGAGGTTGATCGCCCCGAAGGTCGGCTCGAGCGCGGCGACGATCTCGACCAGCTTCTCGGGGTCGCGCTCGTCGATCTCGAGGTCGAAGGCGTCGATCCCGGCGAACTTCTTGAACAGGACCGCCTTGCCCTCCATCACCGGCTTGGCCGCGAGCGGGCCGATCGCGCCGAGGCCGAGCACCGCCGTGCCGTTGCTGATCACCGCGACCAGGTTGCCGCGCGCGGTCAGCGTCGCCGCCTCGTGCGGGTCAAGGGCGATGCGCTCGCACGCCGCGGCGACCCCCGGCGAGTAGGCGAGCGCGAGGTCGCGCTGATTCGCCAACGGCTTGGTCGCGATCATGGCGAGCTTGCCCGGCGGCTTCGCCCGGTGATAGACGAGCGCGGCATCGCGCAGCGGATCGGACACGGGTGTCCTCGCTGGTTTCGTTCCGAAGGGGGCGAAGCCTAGCGGTCAGGCCTCAGCTTGGCCAGCGGCGAGGCGCGGGTGGCGCCCGGAACGCAGGCGCAGGGCAACCCGGGCGATCGCAGGTTTGCGACGTTGGTCGGTGGGTTTTTTCGACAAGTGGTGCGGCCGAGAAGACTCGAACTTCCACCCCGTTTCCAGGACAGCGCCCTCAACGCTGCGCGTCTACCAATTCCGCCACGGCCGCGTATATGTGAGCGGCGGCACATCGGCCCGCCGCGTCGCGCTTGGGAGATAGCAAATGGGCCTCTCCGGTGCAAGGGCAAGCCCCACGCCGACGGACCGCGTGAGCGGGGTCGAGTGGCGCATCAGCGACGGCCTCGTGCCCTACCCCGAAGCGCTCGCCGCCATGGAGGAGCGGGTCGCCGCGATCCGGGCCGGGGCGGCGCGCGAGCTGGTCTGGCTGCTCGAGCATCCGCCGCTCTACACCGCGGGCACCAGCGCCCGCCCGGCGGACCTGCTGGCGCCGCAGCGCTTCCCGGTGTTCGAGGCCGGGCGCGGCGGCCAGTACACCTACCACGGCCCGGGCCAGCGCGTGGCCTACCTGATGCTCGATCTGCAGCGCCGCAAGCCCGACCTGCGTCGCTACATCCGGCAGCTCGAGGAATGGGTGATCCAGGCGCTGGCCCGGTTCAACGTCCGCGGCGAGCGGCGGCCCGACCGGATCGGCATCTGGGTGGTCAAGCCGGACGGCCAGGAGGCCAAGATCGCCGCGATCGGCGTGCGCGTGCGCCGGTGGGTGACCTATCATGGCGTGGCGATCAACCTCGACCCCGACCTCGCGCACTTCGGCGGCATCGTGCCCTGCGGGATCGGCGGCTTCGGGGTCACCTCGCTCGCCGACCTCGGGCTGACCACGACCATGCCCGAGCTGGATGCGGCGTTGATGGCGACGTTCGAACAGGTGTTTCGCCCATCGGCCTGATTCGGACGATGGTTGCCGCGCTCGCATCGCCGGCCCATGCCGGAGCCGACGGCTACCGCAGCCTCGTGGACAACCGACGCGATATCTCCTCCGCGCTGTGACAAAAGCCTCGCCAAACGGGGGCAGTCGAAGTAGTGACTGAAGTAGCTTCAATGGAAATGGGAGACGCCGATGAAACGGTTTTTGGTTTTTGCTTCCGTGGCTTTGCTGCCGCTGGCGTTCGCGTCTTCGGCAAACGCCGTGAGCGAGCGGTCATTCTTCGGTTTGCGGTCGTTCGTCGGTTTATGGGAGGGCATCGACCCCGTGGATGGCGGCGATTCGCTCCGCTCCATCACCTGCCACAGGGATCGGAGCTGCAAGCTCGCTGCGACCGACAGCGTGATCACCTTGTGCGGAGGCGGACCTGCGTTTGCCAGCGGCACGGGCGGCTTCGAGGGTGACGAGCTGGTTTTTCCGGATGCCGTGCTCACCTGTCCGGACGGCACGGAGGTGGATCTTGCGATCAGTTACGAACGCGACCGGCTCAACAGGACGCTCGTGGAGACGACTGTGGTCGGCGGCGGGACCACCCTACCGAACATCGTCTTCCACAAGATCAGCAGGTAGCCCAAAGATCTGCCGGTCCCGAGGAGCGCGGATTGCCTGCTCCTCGGAGCCGAGCCGTGATCTGCCCGCGACCCATGGCACGCGCCCCGACCGTCCCTCGACCTCGCACCGGGGTGGTTGGGGGCTCGCGCCTTGCCGCTGTGATCGCGCGCCGGCCCTGCCGGCCGACCGCCGCACGGCTGCGCCGAACGGGGCGGCGCGGGAACCGTCGGGCCACCGATCCATCAGGGGATGCCGTCTGCCGCGCGCCGCGCCGAGCGAGATCGACGACAGCGGCGCCTGATTCGATCGCCGCTCACGCCGTGGGCGCCTGGTGAAAGCCGGGCGCGACCGGCGCGGTCTCGACCTCCTCGGTGACGGCGCTGACGATCGCGCCGGGCGGCCCTTCCCGGCACCGGTCGATCATGGTCCGGACCGCGTCCTCCGGACCGGACAGCACCGCCTCGACCGAGCCGTCGAGCCGGTTGCGCACCCAGCCCGCCAAGCCGAGACGGCGGGCCTGATCGACCGTCCAGCCACGATACCACACGCCCTGGACGCGGCCCGTGATTCGAACCCTGATGGTGATCGTCCCGCTCATGTTGCTCCGGTCCCATCGCCTCGGATCGAGCGGTATAGACCGAGCCGAACGGCAACGGGAGGCCCCTCGTCCGCCCCCGCGACCGCCCGCTCCCTCCGGCGCCGAGGCGACCTATCTCGAGCCCGGGACCGGATGTTGCTTCGCGCCCGTGACGCCATCCCATGCGGGAATCGCGACCTGGCCCTTTCAACGGCGGCGAGGTTGACCTAGGTTCTTGAGGATGATCCGATCTCCATGCCTCAAGACGCTTGGTCTCATCGGTCTGCTATGCGCGGTCGGCGGCCAAGCGCTCGCCGAATGCGCCGATGTGCCGGCCCCTGGCGTGTACTGGCGGCGCTGCCTGCAGGATGGCCAGGATCTGCGCGGCGTGGACCTGAGCGGCGCGACCCTGCGTGACGCCTCGTTCAAGCGCACCGATCTGTCGGGCGCCGATCTCTCCGGCGCCGACGCCCGTCGCGCCAAGTTCGTCTCTACGACCATGCATGACGTGGACCTCGATCAGGCGCAACTGGTGCGTGCCGACCTGACCAAGGCCGATCTGACCGGCGCCTCGCTCCGACAGGCCGACCTGACCAGCGCCCGCCTGTTCCGCGCCGATCTCAGCAACGCCGACCTGACGGGGGCGCGCCTCGCCGATGCGGATCTGCTCAGGGCAGTATTCGCCGGCGCGACCTGGATCGACGGCAAGACCATCTGCGCGGAGAGCTCGATCGGCCAATGTCACCCGGCTCGCGAACAGCCGGCAGTCAGCGACGCCGAGCCGAGCGGATAGGCAGGCGACACAGCCCGCCGCGATCAGCGCTGCTTCGTTGCGCAGGGGCCTAGACCATTTTCCCCTTAGGTAGACCCGCGGTCCCGGCCCGCTCCCCCTCCCAACCACCCCAAGGGTACCATCGCTGGG
>JBOHKK010000007.1:0-40003 GCA_050729115.1 Geminicoccaceae bacterium
GCAGATGCCAAGCCTGGCGTAACTTCCTTCATGGCGTGGGTTCCTTCTCGATCTTGCCGATCGGAACCTACGCCACCTCAGCCAATTTCCACCAACCTCGCGACACGACCGATCGCTGCTCGCTGGCCTTTTTAACGAGCGGGCGATTGTCGCACAACGAAAGAATCCAACCAGCCCTCCCGGCGATTGGCCGCTCCGTGCGCAAGGCGGGCGACCTGAAGCGTCGAAACCACGTCCGGCGCTGAACATATCGCATGCCGCGCCGATGAACCGCGCCCCGGCCTTGGCTGAGGGACCATCGCCCGCACGCCACGCGCCGACCTGCTCCGACGCTTGGCACGCAACGGTCGATCGGCAACGCTCGAGGCATCGGCACTGGTACCGGCCAACTCACGCGCTCCCTACATAACGACACTCGAGGGGCTTGCTTCCCATGCCGGAGCAACGCACACTTGACCCTCAACGGCCGGTGTGTGGGGTTGGTTCGTGCTCACTCCAACCCACGCTGTGCATATCGGGAATCTGGGCTCCAGCGTGCCAACCAACACTCAGACGACCATAGCGGCTGACCGGGTGATCTGCCTGTCCTCCGGTGACGCGGTCGAGCCTGGATGGGACGAGTGGAAATGCCGAGGCTGCGGACGGACGTATCCGGCGTGCCTGGGCATACCGGACTTCCGGCCGAATGGCGGCGCGCAACCGGCAGAGGTGCAAACCCTCATCGCGGCGTTCGACAGCAGCGGCTTCGATGAGCTCGTTCAACTGCGGATACCCAACTTCTCGACGACAAACGAGCGGCTGCGCGCTCACTTCGCCAACTACCGTTTCAAGATGACGGAGCGGGGAAAGGCATTCTACGACATGGCGCGCAAGCGCGCCGAGGCCGCCCATGGGCCGCTCGAGCGCGAGCGGGCGCTGGCGATCGGTTGTGGCGTCGGCGCCTCGATGATCCCGCTGGCCAAGGATTTCGGGCATACCGTCGGTATCGATCCGTCTCTCCCCGATCTTATTCTGGCGAAGAAGGCCGCGAGCGAGGCTGGTGTCGCCGACCGGATCACTTTGATCCAGGGTTATGTCCAAAGCATGCCGCTGTCGGCCGAGAGTATCGACTTCGCCCTCGCGGAGGACGTGCTCGAACACGTCATGGATCTCGACGGCGCCATGCAGGATATCGGCCGAGTGCTCCGCAGCCAGGGAGTTTTCATCGGCAATTCGGTCAACCGTTTCAATATGCTGCGGCCCGAACCGCACGTGAAGCTCTGGTTCGTGGGCTTCCTGCCACGACGCTGGCAGGCGCCCTATGCCCGCTGGCGGCGGAGTTTCATTGGCTACGACAAAGGCACCAAGCTGCCTTCTTATTGGGAGCTCCGCGGGGCGTTGCGCACCGGCATCGGCAACGACAGCCAGGTGACCTTTCCGGATGTCGCGACCTTCGGATTCTCACCGAAGCTGGGCCAGGTTCTCGATGTGATCGAGCGGATTCCACCAGTGGCTGTACCGCTGTTGTGGATCTTTCCGAGCCATCTGGCCGTGGGCCGGCCCGCCATACCGCAGACGGACGCTAATCGAACCCGAGCCGGATAGGCCAGATGGGGCGCTCGCGACGGTGCTCCTCAAAGACCAGGTCGGGATGGCCCCACATCCAGCTCAGAGCGAGGTGATCCTGAATCTCTCTCTTCTCGAACTGCTTGGCGAGGATGGGTATTTGGGAGCAGATGAGAATCCCATATCTCGACCTTACCCCGCATTTACAAGCCGCTGCGCGCTAGGGCGAACGTCTGTTCTTCGAGGTGGATGGCAATCCCAACCCCGCCGGCTATCACTGCATGGCGGAGATCGTCCTCGACACCTTCGAGACAATCTCTGATGCTCGCGCCGAGTCTGCGACCGACTGAACCGACCGAAGCACGGCTCCGGTGCCGACCGGGCCCGGGCACTCAAATGCCCATGCTCAGTTCAACCAGATCAAGCCGCTCCAGAGGACAGAGGTCCAGCAGAACCGTTTGCGATGCTTCGAACTGTGTGTACACTGGAGTTCAATCCGCGCTAGCGCATTTTTCGATCAGCTCGCACCAACCCGCTCCCCTCTCCCAACCACCCCAAGGGTACCATCGCTGGGTGGTTGGGAGGGGGAGCGGGCCGGGCCGCGGGTCGACCCAAAAGGAAAATGGTCTAGTGCACCGGCGCAGACAGAAGATTCAAGCCCGACGCCTGCGATCCCAGGCGGCGAGCGAGACATCGCTGAATCGCCTGTTTGCATCGCTACACTAGGAACGCGTTGGCGAGGAGAGCCAGCTGAACGGATAAGATTTGCCTACCTCTCATCTGATGGACTAAGGCGCGAAGAGGCCAACGGATGCCGTGCCCGACGTTTCTGATTCTCGGAACCAGCAAAGCTGGTTCCACGTCGCTCTATCACTACTTGTCGCAGCATCGAGACGTTTTCATGTCAGAGCCGAAGGAACCGCCGTTCTTCCGGATGGAGTATGAGCGTGGAGCCTACTATTACTGGCAATCTTACTTTAAGGGTTATGGCGGCGAGAAAGAGATCGGCGACGCGTGCACGCAGAACTTGCACCTGCCGTTCGTGGCACGGCGCATCGCCGACACGTTGCCGGAAGCACGACTGTTCGTCCTGTGCCGGAATCCGGTCGAGCGCGCGGTCTCCGCCTACTGGGACAATTACAGCCATGGTCTGGAACCGTTGAGCTTGGAGGCGGCGCTCGAAAAGAATCTGCGTCGGCTGGAAACCGGACCTTGCTTCGAGGACGAGGCGGAAGCATCTCTCTATGCCCGGGTCGCGCACCAGGGAAACAAGGCGCTGCAGCGCGCCTACGGATTTTATGTCGAGCCGGGCTATTATGCGGAGCACATTGAGCGCTACCGGGCGCTGTTCGGCAAGGACCGTATGCAGATCATCTTCTTTGAAGACCTGACACGGGACGCTCCGAGAGTAGTCGCCGAGGCGCAACGTTTTTTGGAGCTTGAACCGCGATCGTTGGGCGACACAAGTCCGCAAAATCGGGCAATGAGCCGGACCGCGGCGCTGTTCTGCTCGGCTGTGGGCCATCTACCGGGCATCTCTCGGTTTCCGGCCGCTTGGCGCACCGAGGTCAAGCGCCGCATGGCCGGCCGGTTCCGCGGAACGGGGCCTGAAATCAGCGATGCCGCATTACATATCCTTTTAGAGCATTTCCGGCCGCATAACCAGCGTCTGGCACAGCTCACTGGACGCAATCTGGAACATTGGAACTAGCCCGCCACTGAGTAAGACGGCCCCGGGGCAGGGGGTCCGACCCTCTCGTGCAGCTTCGGATGCCCAACTTTTCGACGACGAACGAGAGACTGCGAGCTCACTTCGCCAACTATCGCTTCAGGATGACGGAGCGGGGCGAGGGCTGTTACGCCATGGCGAGCAGGCACGCCCGAGGCGGCCTATGGGCCGCTCGAGCGCGAGCGGGCGCTGGCGATAGGTTGTGGCGTCGGCGCCTCGATGATCCCAATGGCAAGGGATTCCGACATACCGTCGGTCTCGACCCGTCTCTTCCCGATCTCATTCTGGCCAAGAAGGCCGCCATCGAGGCCCGTGCCGCCGACCGAATCACATTGATTTAGGGTTATGTTCAGAGCATGCCGCTGCCGGCCGAGATTATCGACCTTCGCCGTCGCGGAGGACGTGCTCGAAACGTCATGGATCTCGCTGGTGCCATGCTCGGTATCGGCCGAGTGCTCCGCCGCCGGGGCATCTTCATCGGCAATCCAGTTGGCCGATTCAATATGCTGCGGCCCGAACCGCACGTGAAGCTCTGGTTCGTGGGCGTCCTGCCACGACGCTGGCAGGCGCCCTATGCCCGCGGGAGGCGCGGTTTTCATCGGCTACGACAAAGGCACCGACCTGCCCTCCTATCGGGAGCTCCGCGGCGCGTTGCGCAGAGGGATCGGCAGCGGCGGCCAACTGACCTTCCCGGATGTCGCCACCTTCGGATTCTCACCGAAGCTCGGCGATATTCTGGGTGTGAATTGAGCGTACTCCTCCAGCGGCTGTGCCGCTGTTGTGGATCTTTCCAAGCCATCTGGCTGTGGGCCGGCCCGCCAAACGACAGACGGACGCTCATCGAACCCGAACCGGATAGGCCAGATAGTGCCCCTCGCGAAGGGGCTCCTCAAAGACTAGGTCGGGATGGCCCCACATCCAGCTCAGAGCGAGGTGATCCTGAAACTCCCTCTTCTCGAATTGCCTGGCGAGGATTGGTATTGGGACCACTTCGACAATTCGCCGCAGGTTCTCGACCGCGAGGTTTTCGTGAAAACCGAGATAGACGAGCTCGGCGTCGAGCGATCTCAGCTCGGCAAGGTCGGTGACGACGCGATCGGGATAATAGCTCCAATTGTTGGTTGGGCGGCTGAAGACGGTTTGGACCGTGTAGATTGGGCGATCGGGGTAGGCGAAGCGCAGATAATGGAAATCCGTGTAGGTGTAGGGAGTCAAAATCGCGTAATCGCGGTTGCCGTATGCCTGGTCGAGACGAGCAATCAGACGGTGCAGCTGATCGATGCGCAGCTCGTGCGTCATGACCGAGAGCGCGATCAGATTGGAACCGACGACGATGAGGAGCAGCAGGCCAGCGGCGCCGGCGGTGGCCGCCCGGCTGCGGCGCCACCAAGCGGCCACCCGTGGCGCGAGCCCATCCGCAGCGAGGTAGATCAAGCCGATCAGCGCCATGAGATTGGGTGCCAGAAATCGGGATTCGAGGTGGGCAATCAGCAGCGGTATAGGCAGGGTCGCCAACAGGAACCAAGTCAGGCAGAACCACACCTCCCGTCGCCGCGTCGAAAGAAACGCGAGCGGTATGGCGACAAAGAAGATCCCGCCCTCCAAGGCAAAGTGGAGGAGCTTCGCGACCAACGGCTCTTCCCGGTGCAGGAGCAGCGCACCCATCATGAGATAGCGGGCGAGATCGATGCCGAGCAGCCACAGCGCCGCCGCAAACACCGCGAGCGAGCCAACGCCCGAGATGAGCACATAGCTGATCAGCCTGCGGCGCGGATACCGGTCCGGGCCGAACAGGAGAAGAGTTGCGGCAAGCGAAATATACAGAAGTGTCATCTCAGGCTTGAAGAGGGCGGTCGCCGCGAGCGCCAGGCTGACCACCGGCAGCCAGATCAGCGGCCGACCAGTGAAGGCCGACAACAATGCCCACGTGGCAATGCTGGACATCGCGAGACCCGGGATCCCCGGCATTGTCTTGAAGGCATGGTACAAATAGATCGGCGTGAACATGCCGCAGATCACGGCCAGGCCGAGTCCGCGGGCGTCCGACAGCACCTTGCGCAAGATCAGGTACGCGAGGCGCGCGACCAGCAGCAGAGCCGCGAAGTAGAGGCCGATCAGGATGGCGAGCGCGCTCAGGCCTGGCCCGACCAAGTCCACGATCGCCGCGATCACGGCGATGTGGAGCAGGCGCGAGATGTAGAGCCCGCCAACGAACTCGCCCCTGAGGATCGCCTCGTGATCGAGAAAGCCACCAATGTACAGGTAGGCGGCTTCGTCCCAGTGCAGGCGACCATCGAACGCCAGGAAGAGGAACAGGAGAACCACGCCCAAGGACACGGCTATGGTGCGTGCCCCCGGTCGCTGCCAAACGCTGGCAGCTATTGACCGGGACGCCCCGGTTGCCCGGCGCTGAAGGCGCCACCGCGCGAGGGCGGACGGCAACCCGGGTCGGCTCGGGAGCCTCCTCGACGTCCCGAGCGCAGCCGACGCCGGCTCGGCAGGCTCATTCGACGGATCGCGGGCGTACTTCACGTGCTCAGCTCCAGTCGTGTGGTGCGTGTGGCTCTGGCAGCGGCCGGGGCGGCTCGATCCGGCGCAGCATCACGGTGTAGCGGCACCGCGACTGCGCCGAGCTGGAAAACGGACCGCCCATCGCGCACGATTTTGATTCCGAATCTTGATCAGCTTGTCGCGCAGGGTCGTCAACGACAATGTTCGAGCTTTCCTGGCACCAGGGTGCGCATCAAGTTGGCCAGTCGTTAGCGAGGGGGAGCAGCGGCGTCGTGCCGAAGCCGGTGGCTCCGCCCCGCCTCGCCCGCTTGACAAGCCATCTTCGGGCGGTGACCTTCGGCCGATGACCGGGCGCCGCACCTGGTGCCGGTCCGGACAGGGAGACTCACCGATGTCCAAGTTCGCAGGCCTCGCGCTCGGCGCCGCCCTCACCGGGATGCTTGCGCTTTCGACATCCGCCACCGCCGAGACGCCACAGGATACCCTCGTCCAGGCCTGGCAGATCGACGATCTGATCACCCTCGATCCGGCCGAGATCTTCGAATTCACCGGCGCCGAATACGGCGCCCAGGTCTACGATCGCCTGATCACCTATCCGGTCGACGACGTCGAGGAGTTGCGCGGCCACGTCGCCGAAAGCTGGGAGATCGCCGACGACGGCAAGACCTACACCTTCAAGATCCGCGACGGCATCACCTTTCACTCGGGCAATCCGCTGACGGCCGAGGATGCGGCCTGGTCGCTGCAGCGCGTGATCAAGCTCGACAAGACGCCGGCGTTCATCCTCACCCAGTTCGGGTTCACGCCGGAGAACGTCGACGACGTCATCAAGGTGGTCGACGACCGGACCTTCACGGTCGAGCTGGACCAGCCTTATGCGCCGACCTTCTTCCTCTATTGCCTGACCGCCACCGTGGGCTCGGTGGTCGACAGGCAGCTGGCCCTGGAGCACGAGCAGGATGGCGATCTCGGCTATGAGTGGTTGAAGACCGCGTCTGCCGGCTCGGGGCCGTTCAAGCTCCGCTCCTGGAAGCCGAACGAGAGCCTGGTGCTCGATGGCAACCCCGACTACTGGGCCGGGGCGCCGGGCTTCGAGCGGGTCGTGGTGCGGCACGTCCCCGAGCCGGCAACCCAGGGGCTGCTTCTGCAGAAGGGCGACATCGACATCGCGCGCAATCTCGAGGCCGATCAGGTGGCGTCGTTGCGCGCCAACCCGGACATCGTGATCCGCGAGCTGCCCAAGGGCGCGATCTACTACCTCGGCCTCAACCAGAAGAACGAGCATCTGGCCAAGCCCGAGGTGCGCCAGGCGCTCAAGTATCTGATCGACTACCAGGGCATCGCGGATTCCATCCTCGCCGGCTCGGCGACCGTGCACCAGTCGTTCCTGCCCCAGGGCTTCCTCGGCGCGCTCGAAGACACGCCGTTCGCGCTCGACGTCGACAAGGCCAAGGACCTGCTCGCAGAGGCCGGCCTTCCAGATGGCTTTTCGGTGACCATGGACACGATCAACAGCTCGCCCGTGATCGACCTCGCGCAGGCGATCCAGGCGACCTTCGCCCAAGCCGGGGTGGCGCTCGAGATCATCCCGGGCGACAACAAGCAGACGTTGACCAAGTACCGCGCCCGCAACCACGACATCTACATCGGCCGCTGGGGCCCCGACTATCAGGACCCGCACACCAACGCCGACACCTTTGCCTCCAATCCGGACAACTCCGATGCGGCGAACCTCACCGGCAAGCTCGCCTGGCGCAATGCCTGGGACATCCCCGAGATCACCGCGACAACCGCGGCCGCGGTGCTCGAGCGGGATGCGGCCGCGCGGGCCGAGATGTATCGCGAGCTGCAGCGCGAAGTCATGGAGACCGGCCCCTTCGTGATCATGTTCCAGGACATCGACCTGATCGCCGAGCGCGGGAACGTGCAGGGCATGATCTGGGGCCCGAGCTTCGATTCCAACAGCTACGCCAAGGGAAGAAAGGACTAGCGCATTTTTCGATCAGCTCGCACCGGCCGCGGGTCCATCCAAGGGGAAAATGGTCTAGCGGTGGGGCAGGCGGTGGGGGGTTGCTCGCGACGATGGCGGATCTGGCACGATGCACGTCAAGATCGTGCTCCACCAAGCGAAGAAGGGGGCTTCTGGCCCGAGATGCCGGCGCTCCCGGCCGGCTGGACGAGCTGCTTGCGGACCTCCGCGAAGCAATACAGGCTGGCCTGAGGACCGAGCTTCCCGAGGCCCGGCGATGGGCGGCTCCGTAAGTTGGGTGGAGCGAAGCAGAACCCGACGGTTCGGTGCCAGCCCCGGGCGCTCCCGGGGCAAATCCAGCAGATCGACCAGCGCACCAGGGGCGTAGTCGAGGCTCAGGTCTTGAGAGAGCTCGACCGGCGCATAGCATCTCTCGAAGATGGGGGCTGATTTCCCGGATCACAACTTGTCGGATCTACCATGGCCCTGCCGCGGCCGCTCGTGACAACGCTGAAGGTGCTCACGCAGCTTGCCTTGACCTTTCTCGGGCTGCTGCTGGTCACGTTCGTGATCGGCCGGGTGGTGCCGATCGATCCGGTGCTCGCGGCCGTCGGCGAACGCGCACGCCCCGAAGTCTACGAGCGGATGCGGATCGAGCTCGGCCTGCATCTCCCGCTCTGGCAGCAGTTCCTGATCTACGTCGGCAACGTGCTCCAGGGCGATTTCGGCGAGTCGGTGCTCACCGCCAATCCGGTGCTGGAGGACATCAGGCGCGTTTTCCCGGCGACCCTGGAGCTGGCCACGGTGGCGACCCTGCTCGGGGTCGCGTTCGGCGTGCCCATGGGCGTGGCCGCGGCGGTCTACCAGGGCCGGATGCCCGACCACGTGATCCGCGTGCTCGGCCTGATCGGCTACTCGGTGCCGGTGTTCTGGCTCGGCCTGGTCGGCCTCCTGGTGTTCTACGCCACCCTCGATTGGGTCGCCGGGCCGGGCCGCCTGGACGTGTACTACGAGGACCTGGTCGACCCGGTGACCGGCGTGATCCTGCTCGATGCCGCGCTCGCCGGCGAGGGGGACGTATTCAAGAACGCGCTGGATCACATCATCCTGCCGGCCTCGATTCTCGGCTACTTCTCGCTCGCCTACATCGCGCGCATGACCCGCAGCTTCATGATCGAGCAGCTGCGCCAGGAGTACATCACCACGGCGCGCATCAAGGGACTGTCGGAGGCGCGCGTGATCTGGCGCCATGCGCTGGGCAACACCGCGCTGCCCCTGGTGACCGTGATCGCGCTGTCCTACGCCAACCTGCTCGAGGGCTCGGTGCTGACCGAGATCGTGTTCGCGTGGCCCGGGCTCGGCTTCTACATCACCAACTCGCTCTTGAACGCCGATATGAACGCGGTGCTCGGCGGCACCATCGTGGTCGGCTGCGTGTTCATCGGCCTGAACCTGCTCTCGGACCTGCTCTACCGCGTGCTCGACCCGCGGGCGCGCTGAGCCGGGGTTGCACACGTCGGGCAGGGCTTCTGGAGGAATCACCATGGCCGAGCAGACTTACCAGGGCGGATGTCTATGTGGCGCGATCCGCTACCGCGCGACGGGCGCGCCGCAGCGCCCGCATTACTGCCACTGCCGCATGTGCCAGCGCGGCGTCGGCGCGCCGCTCACCGCCTGGGTCAACTTTCCGCTCGAGGACTTCGCCTACACCGCCGCCGAACCGACCTACTACCGCTCCTCGCCGGACCTGCGGCGCGGCTTCTGCCCGAGCTGCGGCGCCTCGATCTGCACCATCGCGGACGGCGACGACTACGTCTGCATCACGCTTGCGAGCCTGGACGACCCGGAGCGGATCGCGCCGGCGCTGCACATGTGGACGAGCAGCCAGGTGTCCTGGCTCGAGATCGACGACGAGCTGCCGCGCTATGAGGGCCAAGCCTGAGGGCGCTCGGGCGCGATGAGGGCCGTCGAATGAGCCTGGCATTGCCCACCCGCCACGCGAGCTGGCGCGCCTGGCTGCTCAGCGACACGCCGGGCTCGGCGCTGCAGGCGCGGCTCGGCCGCGGCTATCTCTCGTGGCTGGCCTTCGCGCGCAACCCGCTCGCCGTGATCGGCCTCGTAATCGTGCTCGGCCTGCTCCTGGTCGCCGCCTTGGCGCCGCTGATCGCCACCCACTCGCCGATCCAGCAGGTGCTCGCCGATCGGCTGCAGCCGCCCTCGGCCGCGCACTGGCTCGGCACCGACGAGCTCGGCCGCGACATCTACTCGCGCATCGTCTACGGCTCGCGTCTCACCCTCTATATCGTCGGCCTCGTGGTCCTGCTGGTCGGCCCGGTCGGGCTCCTGGTCGGCACGGTCGCGGGCTACGTCGGCGGCTGGCTCGACGTCGTGCTGATGCGCATCACCGACGTCTTCCTGGCGTTTCCGCGGCTGATCCTCGCGCTCGCCTTCGTCGCGGCGCTGGGGCCCGGGATCGAGAACGCGATCATCGCGATCGCGATCACCGCCTGGCCGCCCTACGCCCGGATCGCCCGCGCCGAGACCATCACCGTGCGCAACGCCGATTTCATCGCCGCGGTGCGGCTCCAGGGCGCCTCGAGGGCGCGGATCATCTGGGGGCATGTGGTGCCGCTCTGCGCCTCGTCCCTGATCGTGCGCCTGACCCTCGACATGGCGGGGATCATCCTGACCGCGGCCGGGCTCGGCTTTCTCGGCCTCGGCGCCCAGCCGCCGCTGCCCGAATGGGGGGCGATGATCTCGACCGGACGGCAGTACCTGCTCGAGCAGTGGTGGGTCGCGACCATGCCCGGGATCGCGATCCTGATCGTCGCCCTCGGCTTCAATCTGCTGGGCGACGGCCTGCGCGACGTCCTCGATCCCAGGCAGCGTTAGCGAAAGTCGGCCTCGTCGCTTGCCTTGATGCTTGCGTGCCCACGCCGGGTGCCGATCCGGGCCGCGATCAGGCCTGGACCTGCGCCAGGATCACGAAGTCCTTGCCCGAGCGGGTGTCCGCGGTCGCCGGCAAATCGGTGATCATCATGGTCGCGCCGGGATGCAGCAGCGGTTGCAATGTGCCGGAGACCTGGGTCGGAATCTGCACGCGCTCCAGGGCCGCGGTCGCGGCATCGCCGTCCCCGCCGGCCGCAGGCACGGGCTTGCCGACGCTCACCGCATGCCAGCGCTCCTGCCCGCCCGACTGGTCGGCGAACACGAAGACGTGGGTACCGAGGGGTTGGTCCGGATCGGTGATCGTGACCGGCGAGGTGACCACCTCGACGCCGTCCTGTAGCGCGAACAGCTCACGGTTCGGGCCGCTGATCAGGATGCTGAGCGGCCCCGCCGGAGGGGTCGCCTGAGAGCCGGCCGCAGGGGTGGCCTGAGCGCCGCTCGCGGCGCCCGCCTCGACGCTCTGGATGTCCCGCTCGATCGCCTCGTTCCATAGGAGTCCGGGATGCAGGACCTGCGTCGGCGCGGTGGCGTCGTCGGCGATGATCACCGGCGTGCCGAGCTGGGTCACCTCGAACAGGAGCTCGGAGAAAGCGAGCGGCAGGTGCACGCAGCCATGGGAGTCGGGGTAGCCCGGCAGGTTGCCCGCATGCAGCGCGACGCCCGACCAGGTGAGGCGCTCGGTGAACGGCATGGACGCGTCGTTGTACAGGCTCGAGTGGTGGGTCTTGTCCTTCTGCAGGATCGTGAACACGCCGGTCGGCGTGACATGGCCGGGCCGGCCGGTGGCGCAGGTCGAGACGCCGATCCGGATGCCGTTGCGGTAGACGTAGACCAGCTGGTCCGGCAGCGAGACGACGATCGCGACCGGGCCCGCTTCGGCCCGCTCGGGGTACCAGACGAACTGCCCGGGTTTGAGCTGGCGGACGTCCTCGACCCCGGCATCCGCGCGCACCGGGCGGCAGGGCGATGAGGCCGCGACGGCCAAGATCGCGAGCGCGCTGCCGGTGAAGGTTCGCCTCGAAATAGCCATCTGCGTGCCCCCCAACTCGAGCCTTCGTCCGATGGCTTTCGTGGTAGCCCACGGCCGGGCCGCCGGCAAGGTCGACGACCCGGGCGGCCGCGGCCGCCGCGCTCGTCGGCCGACCAGCATCGGGGCGGCGGCGTGACCAGCCGGGCGACATGCTCGTCGAGCGCGAGGAGCCGACATGCCGCACGCGCAGTGGTCTCACGCGCACAAAGCCCCGGCTGAGCTGCATCCCGATTGAGCCAAGCCATTGAATCAGGGCCTTTTCCTGGGTTCGTTTGGTTTACGACGACACGGCTGTGCCTCGGCTCCGGCGGCATCGTCGTGACATCGACGTCCAGCCTCGGCACGCGCCACGCTCGCCCGAGCGTGATCTCCTGGTATTTCGGCATTGCTCCTCAGGGATCGGGCAACACCCACCACAATGTAACACGTATCAGGAATATGTTCCATCCCGCAGCGAGGGGGTTCCATGCGGGGGCGCCGATCGCAGGCGATGATCCGCCGGTTTCCTGTCGCGGGCGGGACGAGATGTTGGGCTTCGCCCAACCTACACAGCTACACAGCTATCAATTGACGATAATCGGTGCTCGTCACCTTCCTCATGACGCGGAGCCGGTCACGCCATGGCTCTTGAGGAGTCGCAGGACCTGCACCTCCTTGGGAAGCTCGATCAAGAACTCGTCATCCCGCTCCAGATGGTGAACTTTTGTGGGGTCGCTCCCCGTGAATTCGCTCATCGCATCGACACTCTCCCAATAGGAGATCGTCATGAACTCGGTCTCATTCTCGCGATCCTGGCGCAAGGTCTGCACGCCCAGCGCCATCGCGATGAGCGGTCTGATGCCGGCTTCGTAATTGTAGGCCTCGTACTCGTCGGCGCGGTCGCGCCTGGTGCGCCCGCGCCAGATCCGAGCGATGGTCGGCTGCTTCGATGTGGAGGTGCTCAAGGGCGGCTCCTTCTGATCCGACCCCATGCATCCGAATGCCGGCACCCCAGGAGCTTGCAGGAACTCGGGGTTCCTCTCCGCCTTTGGCCAGAGCCGGGCTCGATCAGGGGCCAGGGCGATGCCGAGCCGATTCAGATGTGGCCCTGACGCTCGAACGAGCCCGGCCCTGGCCGGTTCCGAGTTCTGTCAGGCGCTCTTAGAGCCGGCTCTCCCAATCCCGGACCTGGCGCTCGGCCTCGTCGCGAGCGATGCCATACTTCTCCTGGATGCGCCCGACCAGCTCCTCGCGCCGGCCCTCCACCTGGTCCAGCTCGTCGTCGGTGAGCTTGCCCCATTGCTGCTGCGCCTGACCCTTGAACTGCTTCCAACTGCCTTCGATCCGATCCCAGTTCATCGCGGTTCTCCGTTGTTCGTTGCCGCGAAGAAACGGTTCGGCGCGACGACAGGTTCCTTTCCACACCGTCGAAGCGAGGTCGGCGGACCGGGGACGAACCCGTCGAAAAGCTGGGCAGATTGGTGATCTGAGGACCGGTCACCTTGCGATGAGCAGCGCCACGGGCAGCTCCGCCAGCAGGTCGGCGATGGCGACCGAAGCGGATGGCGTCGATACCGGCCGATCGGTGAGCTGGTTGCGCAGATCGCCGGCGAACTCGACGGGCAGCTCGAGACGGGTGTCCTGCCAGGCCGCAGGGGCGGGGCAGGGCGCCTCGCGGTCCGCGAGCAGGGCAGTGACGAGACGCGGCGCGACCACGATCATCGCGGCCTCCTCGGTGCGCCGGGCGAAAGCGATGACGCGATCGCCGGAGCTGCCGGTCGCCTCGAGAGGCTCGTAGCTACCGGTCTCGAACAGGTCCGGATGCCGGCGCCGGAGCGCGAGGGTACGGGCGATGATGTGCTGCTTGATCCGGCCGTCCTGCCAATTGGCGACCAGCGTGGCCGGATCGGCGCCTTGCTCCAGGCAGGCGCGCCGGTGATCGTAGTCGACCGGGCGGCGGTTGTCCGGATCGACCAGGCTGAGATCCCACAGCTCGCAGCCCTGATAGGTGTCGGGCACCCCAGGCACCGTGAGCTTCAAGAGCGTCTGGGCGAGGCCGTTGACCGCGCCGGCCAGCGCGATCCGCGGCTCGAACGCGAGCAGATCCGCGATGAACGCCCGCCCCTCGCGGGGATCCAGAATGCGCCGGACGAACCGCTCCAGCCCGGCCTCGTAGTCGGCATCCGGCGCGGTCCAGCTGGTGCGCACTTTCGCCTCGCGCGACGCCTTGATCATGTACGCGACGATCCGCTCGGCGAACTCGCCGAGGCCGGGATGCTCGGGGCTGTCGATCTCGAGCGGCCAGGCGCCGACGAGCGTCTGGTAGAGCAGGTACTCGTCGTTGCGGCCGGGTACGCGCTGGCCGCCCATCTCCCGGCGCTTGAAACGGTTGAGGCGGGCCCAGCGGCCGACCTGGCGCCTCCATTCGAGCGGCAGCTCGCTCAGGACGTCGAGCCGCGCGCGCACGTCCTCGCCGCGCTTGTGGTCGTGGGTCGCGGTCGCCAGCATCGAGGCGGGATGGCCCTTCAGCTGCTGCTGAAGGACGCGATGAAAGGCGGCGGGACTTACCCCGAAATGGTTCGGCTCGCCGCCGACCTCGTTGAGGGAGACCAGGCGGTTGTAGCGGTAGAACGCGGTATCCTCCATCGACTTCGCCATCACCGGCCCGGTGAGCTGCTGAAAGTGCATCGCGGTGGCGATGACGTCGGCGCGCTCGTAGCCACGCGTGCCGATCAGATCGGTGGACAGCGCCGCGCCCAGGAAGTCGAACACCGTGTGATCGACCAGCGCGGTCTCCTTGCGCGCCCCGCTGAGCGCCCAGTCGAGATCACGCCGGTCCTCCGGCTTGACGCCGTCGGCGGTGATGTAGGTGCGGTAGACCGGGAACCGCGTGATGGTGTCGGCGAGCGCCTCGCGCAGTCCGGTGAGGGTGAAATCGCGCGTCGCCCAGCTCTGCTGCGCAAGGCGGTGGAACTCGAGGGCGAGAACGTGCAGCTCGCTGTTCAGGAAATAGCGGAGGATCTGCTGCTTGGCGGCGAGCAGCACCTGATCGAACTCGAGCTCCCGGTCGATGAAGCGGTGATAGGTCGCGGTGAGGGACCGTTCGGCGGCGGGATCGATGAACAGGCCGCTCACGAGGCTGATGAACTCGTAGCCGGTGGTGCCGGCGACCGGCAGATCCTCGCGCAGGCTCTCGTGGCGGGCCAGGATCTTCTCGGCCAGCAGATAGATCGGGCGGCCGCCCCGCGCGTCGATCCCGGGTCGCTCGCCGTCCCCGCTCTCGGTCAGCACGTCGGCGACCCGCGAGAGCAGCCGCTGGCAGTAGCCCCTGGGGTCGTACATGCCGTCGATGTGGTCGAGGCGCACGCCCTGGACTTTGCCCTCGGCGATCAGGCGCAGCAGCAGCCGATGCGTCGCCTCGAACACCTCGGCGTGCTCCATGCGCAGCCCGGCCATCTGGTTGATGTCGAAGAAGCGGCGGTAGTTGATCTCGGAGCTCGCCACCCGCCAGTACGCGAGCCGGTACGCCTGACCCTCCAGGAGCGCGTGCAGGGCCTGGAACGTCTCGGGCAGGCCGGGGGTGCCGTTCAGCGAGGCGACCGCGGCATCGAGGGCGTCGCGCACGCCGGGCTCGCCCGCGGCCCCGGCCAGCGCCGTCTTCAGCACGAACGCTTCCTGGCGGCGCACGGCCCCCTGCTCGGTACGCGCGTCGTCCGCCAGCGCGGCGAACCCCTCGGCCAGCTGGAACAGCGTGGCGCCGTCTCGATCCAACAGGCTGGCGGTCGAATGGAGCAGCTGCGGGTACCCGCGCACCGCGATCGGGAAGCGCGCATCGTAGTAGGCGACGTGGAAGGTGCCCTCGGCGCCGTCGAGCTGCAGCTTGAGATCGCCCGCCTCCAGCACCTTGCCGTACTGATCACCGAGCACCGGCAGGGTCACCTTGCCGGGCACCCCGCGGGCGCTCGCTTCCCAGTCGATGTCGAAGAACGCGGCATAGGGGCTGAGCGGTCCCCATTCCAGGACGTCCAGCCACCAGGGGTTGTCCGAGCCCACGCCCATGTGGTTGGGCACGAAGTCGAGCAGGAGCCCCATGTCGTGGGCGTGCAGCTCGGCGATCAGGGCATCGAACGCCGCCTCGTCGCCGAGCTCGGGATTGAGACGATTGAAGTCGATCACGTCGTAGCCGTGGGCCGAGCCGGGCCGCGCCATGGTGAGCGGCGAGGCGTAGACGTGGCTGACCCCGAGCGCCGCCAGGTACGACACGATCTTGCGCGCGTCGTCGAACCCGAAGTCCTTGTGGAACTGCAGCCGGTAGGTCGCGCGCGGCATGATCGGCGGCGCCATGTGCCTACCTCCGCGCGCTCCGCCCGGTTGCCGCCATCGCTGCGACGATCCGCCGGACCACCGGCTCGTCGAGCAGCCGCTCCAGGCTTAAGCCGAGCTTGCGGCGCCAGTTCGGGTGCTCGTCGGTGCCGGGCAGATTCGGCTGCTCCTCCTCCCCGGCGGCGTCCTCCAGCTGCACCATCAGCAGGTATCCGGGGCTCTCGGCGAGGTAGCGATGGATCGCCACCACCAGCTCCTCGGAAGCTTCGTCCGGCGGTGCCTTCGGGTCAATCCCGGCCGGCAGCAGGCCGGCCCGCTCGAGCGCGCCAAGGAGCAGCACGCGGTCGCGCTCGCGCTCGGCCCGAGCCGTGCACAGAGCCTCCTCGTTCGGAAAGCGCCGGAGCATCTCGCGCCAGCGCACGTCGCGGCTGGTCCAAAAGCCCTTGAGCGTCGGCAGATCGTGGGTCGAGGCCGACACCAGGGCCCGGCGCGGGTAGGCCGCGGGCGGCGCGAAGCCGCCGCCTGGCGCGCGCTCGAAGTAGAGGACGCGGCAGGACAACATCCCGGCCCGCTGCATTGCCGTCCGGAAGCCGCGCGGCACGGTTCCGAGATCCTCGCCGATCACCAGGCAGCGATGCCGCTCCGACTCGAGCGCGATGATTCGCACCAGATCGTCGAACGGATAGCGCACGTAGGCGCCCTCGGCCGGCGCCGCGCCCTCGGGGATCCAGAACAGGCGCTGCAGACCCATGACGTGATCGATGCGCACGGCGCCGGCATGGCGCATGTTGTGACGCAGCGTCGCCGCGAACGCGCCGTAGCCGCCCTCGCGCAAGCCGACCGGCGAGAACGGCGCCAGCACCCAGTTCTGCCCGTTCGGGTTGAACCAGTCGGGCGGGGCGCCGGCGCTCGCGCCGCTCAGGCTCACCCCGGGATTGGCCCAGGCCATGGCGCTCGCCGGGTTCACCGCGACCGCGATGTCATGGTAGAGGCCGATCGGCATGCCGCGGGCGCGGGCGCGCGCCTGCGCGTCCCCGAGCTGAGCGTCCGCGAGCCACTGCAGGTAGGCGAAGAAGTCGACGCGGTCTCGATGTTCGCGCGCGAATGCGGCGACCTCGGCGCTGTCGGGACGCCTGAGCGGCTCGGGCCAGTTGTCCCAGGACCAGGTCCCGGTGGTCCCCAAGGCGTGCTCGTGCAGCGCATCGAACAGCGCATGCCGCTCGAGCGCCTCGCCCATCTCTTTCCGGAACGCGCAGAACGCTCCCGCCCGCGCGCTCGAGGACAGGAGGTGGCGCACCCGGAACGACTGGAACAGCAGCTCCAGCACGCGCAGCTTGAGACGCCACACCGTCGGGTAATCGACCAGGTCGGCGGACCGGGCCTGGTCGATCGCGCTGCGGAACCCGGCATCGCCGATCAAGGCCTGCGCTTCGCTGCTCTCGGCGAGATCCGGCACCGCCTCGGGATCGAGGTAGAACACGTTCAAGAACAAACGGCTCGAGGGCGAATAGGGGCTGATGTGGTTGGCATCGGCGGGGAACAGGGCGTGCAGGGGATTGACGCCGACCGCCGCGGTACCCAGCGCTGCCGCCTGCTCGGCCAGCTCCGCCAGATCGGTGAAGTCGCCCATGCCCCAGTTGCGCGCCGAGCGCACGCCATAGAGCTGGGCGGTGACGCCCCAAAGGCGCGGGCTCCGCTCGGACCCGTGGCAACGGGCGGGGGTCACGATCAGCTGCAGCGAGCCACCGTGAGCGCGCGACCGGCCGCGTACCGCCACGGCCAGCCGGTGATAGCCATAGGGCAGGTCGGCGGCCAGGGGCAGCCGCCAGCGGCGATAGGTTTCGCCGTCCACCTCGGCGGCACCGACGGCCTCGAGCTCGTCCGGCCTGAGCGTGCCCTGGTGGACGCCTCCGGTCTGTTCGGCGAGCGTCCACTCGATCGCCGAGCCGGCGAGCCGGGCCGGCAGGGTGAAGGTGATCTCGAGCGGCTCCGGCGGCGCGATCACCCGCACCGGCGCCAGCAGGCGCCGCCACGGCCGCGCTTCGGCCTCGCGCAGGCTGTCGGCGACCTCCCGCTCACTCCCGACATTGGCGCCCATCGCCTCGAGCAGGGCGCGCTCGGTCGCCACGGACACCCTGCGCCGCCGGCCCCAGAAATCGGTGTAGCTCGGATCGATGCCGTGGAGCTGGCCCAGGCGGCGGATCGGGTCCCGAGCGCTCATGCAGCGGGCTGAGCCAGCAGCCAGAGCACGGACCACGGCGGCACGCGCCCCGCGCACAGCTCCGCCGGGAGGGCCGGCCAGGACGCGAACAGGACCTCACCCTCGACCCTCACGCTCACCTCGCTCGCCTGATTGGCGAGGTTGGCGATCAACTCGAGCGTGCTGCCGTCGCCCAGTTTCCACGCGGCCCGGAGCGTCGCGTCCCCGAGGATGGCTGCCTCAGCCGAGTCGCCGCGGATGCCGGCGAGCCGCGGCACGATGGCCTCGTGCCGGATGCGC
The DNA here is from genome assembly GCA_050729115.1 of Geminicoccaceae bacterium. Classification (GTDB taxonomy): domain Bacteria; phylum Pseudomonadota; class Alphaproteobacteria; order Geminicoccales; family Geminicoccaceae; genus JBKPNX01. The sequence continues at coordinate 18,536 of JBOHKK010000007.1, forward strand.
AGCAGCTCACGCACCAGGTCGAGCCAAGCCGCCTGCGCGGGCTGATCGGATACGGACCAGTCCAGGCGCGATGCCGCAAAGGTCGAACCGTCGTTCGGATCCGGAATATGGGCGCGCGCCTCTTCGCTCGCGAACTCGGGGAACTTCTTGAACTCCCGCCGGCGTCCCTCGCGCACGGCATCGGCGAGCGCGTCGTGGAAGTCGGTGAAGAAGCAGAACGGCTGGGTCGCACCCCACTCCTCGCCCATGAACAGCAGCGGAATGTTGGGCGCCAGCAGGAGGATCGCCTGCATCGCCTGGACCGCCTCGAGCGGCGCCAGGGCGGCGATCCGCTCGCCGAAGGCGCGGTTGCCGATCTGATCGTGATTTTGGATGAAGGCGACGAACGCAATCGGCGGCAGATGACCGCTCGGCTCGCCGCGCACGACGCCCTTGCGGTAGTGCGAGACGTCACCTTGGTAGACGAAGCCCGAGGTCAGCGCCTTGGCCAGGCGCTGGTGTGCGCCGGTGGCATAGTCGGCATAGTAGCCCCCCGCCTCTCCGGTCAGCAGGTGATGATAGACGTGGTGGATGTCGTCGTTCCACTGCGCATCGAAATAGACCGGCCGCCCGTGGCCGTCGCGCTCGAGCAGGTGCGCCTGGTTCTTGTCGTTCTCAAGCACCAGATGGACCTGCCGCTCGGCGGGAATCGTGCGCCTGACGGTAGCCGCGATCTCCTTCAGGATGTGCTCCTCGCCACGGTCGATGATCCGGTCGACGGCATCGAAGCGCAGGCCGTCGAAGCGGTACTCCTCGAGCCAGAACAGCACGTTGTGGATCACGAAATCGCGCACCGCCCGGACCTTGTAATCGATCGCCGCGCCCCAGGGCGTGTGCTCCTCGGGCTCGAAGAAGCCCTCGGCGTACAGGTGCAGGTAGTTTCCCTCCGGGCCGAAGTGGTTGTAGATGACGTCGAGGAACACCATGAGCTCGCGGGCGTGCGCCTCGTCGATCAGGCGCTTCAGGTCCTCGGGTCGGCCGTACGCGGCGTCGGGCGCGAACGGCATCACCCCGTCGTAGCCCCAGTTGCGCGTGCCGGAGAACTCGGACAGCGGCATCAGCTCGACCGCGGTGACGCCGAGCCCGGCCAGGTAGTCGAGCTTGCGCCGCAGCCCGTCGAACGTGCCCTGTTCGGCGAACGCGCCGAGGTGGAGCTCGTAGAGGACGGTCTCGTGCCACGGCCGGCCGCGCCACGCCGCGTTCTGCCAGACATAGGCCCGCGGGTCGATCACCTCGCTCGGGCCGTGCACGTCCTCGGGCTGGTGGCGCGATGCCGGATCGGGCACGCGCGAGCCGTCGTCGAGCTGGAACCGGTAGTGGCTGCCGGCGTGGACGGCATCGGTCGTCACCGCAAAGAAGCCGTCCTCGAGCCGGGTCATCGGCAGCCCGCCCGGCTGATCCAGGAGGACCAGCGCCACCGCATCCCGGCTCGGCGCCCACAGCTGGAAGCGTACCGTCCCGTCGTCCTGCAGCTGCGCACCGAACGGCATCCTGTGGGCGAAGCGATCGCTCATGGCGGTGGGGCTCAGGCTGATGAGGCCTCGACGAGGCTGAACAATACGAGCGAATGGCCGGGCAGGTCGAACGGTTCCCTCATGCCGGCGGGATTGCCGCTGTCGGCGACGTGCTCGGGCTCGTTGGTGTCGATCAACCGACGCCAGCCGGAGCCGCCCGGGACCTGCGGCAGGATGAATTGCACCGCGTCCCGATACGCGTTCAAGAGGATCAGCAGCACGTCGTCGTCGGCCGGCAAGCCCTCCGAGGTGTGATAGTCCCCGGCCTGGCCGTTCAGCATGACGCCGAGGACGCGCGCCAGCCGGTCCTGCCATTGCTCGGCCGTCATCTCCTTGCCGCTCGCATGGATCCAGGTGATGTCCTTGACGCCGTTGTCGGATTGCTCTTTGCCGTGCAGGAAGCGGGTGCGCCGCACCACGGGGTGAGCCTTGCGGAATGCGATGAGGCGGCGGACGAAGGCGGTCAACGCCCGGCCGTCGTCGTCGATGCCGTCCCAGTCGAACCAGCTGATGTCGTTGTCCTGGCAATAGGCGTTGTTGTTGCCGCCTTGCGTGCGTCCGAACTCGTCACCGCCGAGGAGCATCGGCGTCCCGTGCGCAAACAGCAGAGTCGCCAGCATGTTGCGCTTTTGCTGCTCGCGCAGCGCGGTGATCGCCGGGTCGTCGGTCGGGCCCTCGTCGCCGTGATTCCACGCGTAGTTGGCATTGTGGCCGTCCCGATTGTTCTCGCCGTTCGCCTGGTTGTGCTTGTCGTTGTAAGAGACCACGTCCTGCAGCGTGAAGCCGTCGTGGGAGGTGATCTTGTTGACGCTGGTCCAGGCGCGGCAACCACGACGCTGGAACAGGTCCGCAGACCCGGTCAGACGAGCGGCAAGCTCGGGGAGTATGGCCTCGTCACCCTTCCAGTACTGGCGAACCACGTCGCGGAAACGATCGTTGAGCTCGAACCAGCCGGGCGGAAAGTTGCCGACCTGGTAACCGCCGGGACCGACGTCCCAAGGCTCGGCGATCAGCTTGACCCCGCCGAGCACCCGGTCCTGCCGGATCGCCCCGAAGAAGCTGGCATGGGGATCGAAGCCGTGCTGCTCGCGCCCGAGCGTCGCCGCGAGGTCGAAGCGGAAGCCGTCGACGTGCATCTGCTCGACCCAGTAGCGCAGCGAATCCGTGACCATCTGCAGGACGCGGGCGTGGCTCATGTTGATGGTGTTGCCCGTGCCGGTATCGTCGATGTAAAGGCGCGGGTTGTCGGGCAGGAGCCGATAGTAGGTGGCGTTGTCGATGCCTTTGAAGGACAGTGTCGGGCCCAGGTGGTTGCCCTCGGCCGTGTGGTTGTAGACCACGTCCAGGATCACCTCGATGCCGGCGTTGTGGAACCGCTTGACCATGGTCTTGAATTCGCCGATCGCGCCGCCCGCCAGATAGCGGGGCTCGGGTGCGAAGAACCCTATGGAGTTGTAGCCCCAGTAGTTGGTGAGGCCTTGCGCGAGCAGGCGGCGATCCTGAACGAAGGCATGGATCGGCAACAGCTCGACCGCGGTGATTCCGAGCTTGACGATGTGATCGATGATGGCCGGATGGCCGAGCCCCGCGAAAGTGCCGCGCAGATGCTCGGGCACGCCCGGGTGGCGCATGGTCATGCCGCGTACGTGCGTCTCGTAGGTGATCGTCTCGCCCCAGGGAACTCCGGGCGGCTGATCATCCCCCCAGGTGTAGGCGTCGTCGATCACGGCGCATTTGGGCATGCCGCGAGAGTTGTCACGCCGGTCGAACGACAGATCCTCGCGGCCGCTGCCAGGCCGGTAGCCGAAGTGGGCGTCGCTCCAGCGCAGCTGGCCCTTCAGCATCTTGGCGTAGGGATCGATCAGCAGCTTGTTGGGATTGAAGCGATGGCCGGCGCCGGGCTCGTAGGGTCCATGCACGCGATAACCGTAGAGCATGCCGGGATAGGCCTCGGGCTGATAGCCGTGCCACACCTCGTCGGTGTATTCCGGCAACGCGATCCGCTCGATCTCCCGCCGACCCTCGCGGTCGAACAGGCACAGCTCGACCTTGGTGGCATGGGCGGAGAACAGGGCGAAGTTGACGCCGCTGCCGTCCCAGGTCGCGCCCAGCGGATGTGGCCGTCCGGGCCACACGGTCGTCCGACTCGAGGCCATTCGTATCCTCAGCTTGGTTGATGTTCGAGGATGACCGTCGCGAGCGGCGGCAAGGTCAGAGATAGCGAGTATGGCCGTCCGTGCGATCCGACGTCATCGGACGCGACGCCGCCGCCATTGCCGATGTTGCCGCCGCCATAGAGTCCGGCGTCGGTATTGAGCCGCTCGCGGTAATACCCCGGTAGCGGAACGCCGACCCGGTAGCCGTAGCGCGGCACCGGCGTGAAGTTGCAGGCCACCACCGCGTTCGGCGCGGCACCGCTGGCGCGGCGCATGAACACCAGCACGCTCTGCTCGTTGTCATGGAGTTCCAGCCACTCGAAGCCCTCGGCCTCGCAGTCCCGCTGGTGCAGCGCCGGCAGCTCCCGATAGAGGTGGTTCAGGTCGCGCACCAGGGTCTGCACGCCGCGATGCATCGTGTCGTCGAGGAGATGCCAGTCCAGGCTGGCGTCGTGGTTCCACTCCCGCTCCTGGGCCAGCTCACCGCCCATGAACAGCAGCTTCTTGCCCGGATGACCGAACATGAAACCCAAATACGCTCGCAGATTGGCGAACTTCTGCCAGCGATCGCCCGGCATCTTGCCGAACAGCGACCCCTTACGGTGCACCACCTCGTCGTGGGAGAGCGGCAGGACGAAGTTCTCGCTGAACGCGTAGATCAGGCCGAACGTCAGCTGGTGGTGATGATACTTGCGATACACGGGCTCCTCGCTGATGTAGCTCAGCGTGTCGTGCATCCAGCCCATGTTCCATTTGTAGCCGAAGCCGAGACCCCCGAGATAAGTCGGGAGCGAGACGCTCGGCCAGGCGGTCGACTCCTCGGCGACGGTCATCGCGCCCTCGGCCTCGGCGTAGGCGAGCTCGTTGAGACGCCGCAGGAACGCGATCGCCTGGAGGTTCTCGTTGCCGCCGTAGGCATTGGGAATCCATTGCCCCGGCTGCCGCGAGTAGTCGAGGTAGAGCATCGAGGCGACCGCGTCGACCCTGAGGCCATCGACGTGGTAATGCCGCAGCCAGAAGATGGCGTTGGCCAGGAGAAAGTTCGCGACCTCGCGCCGGCCGTAGTTGTAGATCAGGGTGTTCCAGTCGAGCTGGAAGCCGAGCCGCGGATCGGCGTGCTCGTAGAGATGCGTGCCGTCGAACATGCCGAGCCCGTGGGGGTCGGTCGGAAAGTGCCCCGGCACCCAATCGGTCAGGAGGCCGAGCCCGCTCTGGTGACAGCGGTCGACGAAGCGGGCGAACGCTGCGGGATCGCCGTGGCGGCTGGTCGGCGCGAACAGGCTGATCGGCTGATAGCCCCAGGAGCCGTCGAACGGGAACTCCGACACCGGCAGCAACTCGAGATGGGTGAAGCCCATCTCCGCGACGTAGGGCACGAGCCGGTCGGCGAGCTCGTCGTAGGTCAGATAGCGGTTGCCTTCCTCGGGGACCCGCATCCAGGATGCGAGGTGGCACTCGTAGATCGAGATCGGGGCGTTGCGGCGGTTGGCGGCGGCGCGCGCGCGCATCCAATCGTCGTCCGACCAGCGCTGGGTCCCGAGGCCGTGGACGATCGAGGCGGTGCGCGGCGGCCGCTCGGCGGCAAAGGCGAGGGGGTCCGCCTTGAGGGGCAACAGCTCGCCGTTCGGGCCCTTGAGCTCGTACTTGTAGACCTCGCTGCGCCCGATCCCCGGAACGAACAGCTCCCACACGCCGCACTCGACCCGCTTGCGCATCGGATGGCGCCGGCCGTCCCAGCCGTTGAAATCGCCGACCACCGAGACGCGCCGGGCATTCGGCGCCCAGACCAGAAACCCGACGCCAGCGACGCCGTCGAGCGCCATCGGATGCGCCCCCAGCTTCTCGTACAGCCGGAGGTGATTGCCCTCGGCGATCAGATACGCGTCGAGCTCGCCCAGGATCGGCGGGAAGCGGTAGGGATCGTCGACCTCGATGGTGTTGCCGCCGACCTGGAGGCGCAGGCGATAGGCAAACGGACCGTTGCGGTCCGGCAATCTGCCGATGAACAGCCCTTCGGCGTGCGCGCGCGACAGCTCCCCCGTGGCGCGGCCGGAATCGCCGTCGATCAGCCATACCCGGCCGGCATGCGGCTGAAACGTGCGGATCACCACGCCCTCGGCCGCGTCATGGACACCGAGCAGCGCGAAAGGATCGCCATGATCGCCGCGGACCAGCGCCTCGATCGCGGCGGGATTGACCGCCCCTCGCTGCGCGGTCCTAGCTCTGGGCATGACGCCCCGCATCCCGCTCGAGCAGCCCCGTGACCCCTTGGAGCGGGATCCGGATCCAGTGCGGTCGATTGGCGGCTTCGTAGCAGATCTCGTACAGCGCCTTCTCCAACAAAAAGAGGTCGAGCAGGCGCCCGGCCTCGTTCTCGCTTGCGGGATAGCTCGGGCACCCCGCGATGGTGTCCCAATAGGCGGCGAGGAACGCCTGCTCCACCGCGCGGCGCCAGGCATCCGCCAGGGACCGCACGATCGCGGCGCTTCCGGCATCGAGCTGGCTGAGCCTCATGACCGCGGTCCAGGCGGCATAGTCGAACGAGCGCAGCATCCCCGCGACGTCTTTGAGCGGCGACGCCTTGGCGCGCCGCTCGGCCAGAGGGCGCGCCGGCTCCCCCTCGAAGTCGAGGATGTAGAAGTCGTTCTGCGCGACCAGCACCTGGCCGAGATGGTAGTCGCCATGGATCCGGGTCTTGGCCGCCGCGACACCCGGTGCGGTGAGCGCTTCGATGCGCCCGTGGCAGTGATCGCGGCGGGTCAGCAGCGCCTGGACCTGATCCCGATCGGCGCCTTCGAGCTTGGGCAGGGCATGCCTGAGCGCCTTGAACGCGGCGTCGGCCTGGCGGCGCACCGCCCGCTGCCAGTGCTGGAGGTCCGCCTGGGTGATCGGCTCCGGCGCGAAGGCTGCGTCCTCGGTCGGCGTGGCCAGCGCCCGGTGCAGCTCGGCGGTCCGTCGTCCCAGGACGCGTGCCTGAGCCAGGTAGAAGCCGTGCGGATCATCGGCCGGCGGGGTCGGCTCGGCATGGTCGGCGGCAGCGACCAGGCGCATCTCGTCGAGGGTGCGGTGCAGATACTCCGTGGTATAGATCCAGCCGTCGCCCTGGTTGCGAATGAAGCCGAAGGCCGCCGCCAGCGCGGTGGTGGTGCCGTCGCTCGCGACGCGCTCGATCGCCCCGAGCAGCGGCGGCGTGTTGGCAAAGCCCGCCTCCTCGGTCAAAAAGTGCCCGATCTCGATCTCGGGTTGCACCCCCGGCGCCAGCTTGCGGTAGGCCTTGAACACCAGATGGTCGCCGATCAGCGCCGAGGAATTGCTCTGCTCGACCGCCAGGCGCCTGACCTCGACCTCGGGCGGCACCTCGACGTCCTCGAGAGCCGAGGTCGCCCAGAACCGGATCTTGCCGTCCGAGCTCTGAACCTCCATACCCCGGCGGATCGCCTCGAACGCCGCGCGCGGAAAATCGGGGCCCGCCATCGCGTCGTACAGGGCGCCGACCTTGGCGCCGCGGCGAACCTGGGCGAGCGAGTAGGACAACAGCGGCCAGCCGTGGGTCAGGGCCTGATCCTCGTAGCTGGCAGCGAGCGGCAGGAAATAGCGCTGTGCCGCCGCGTTATCCTCGAGCGCGACCTCGAGCTCCGCGAGCAGGTAGCTCGCCCGGCCGGTGGCGAGCTCCGCCCAGGCGGCGACGCTCGTGCTCGCGATCTGCCGGTCCTTGGCGCCGAACCAGCGCTGGTTGGCGAGGAACGCCGGCAGGACGTCGCGCGCGAGCTCGCGGGCGTTGCGGCCTTCGATCAGGGCATTCCAGCTATCGCGCATGACCAAGGTGATGAAGTCGGGCAAGGGTTCGGGCACCGGCTCGTGCCAGCGCGGCAGCTCCGCCGCCTCGGCGAGCACGAACCAATAGAAGCCGTGGTCGGGCAGCGTCAGGAGATAGGGCAGCTCGCCGATCGGCGGAAAGGGGCTGCGCCCCAGCACCTCCACCGGGACATGGCCGCGGAACTCGCTGAGATCAAGCTCGACCGCCTGCGCGGAACGGGCCAGATTGGCCACGCACAGGACGTTGTCGCCGTCGCATTCACGCAGATAGGCGAGGATCTTGCGATTGCGCGGATAGAGGAGACGCAGGGTGCCCCGGCCAAACGCCCGATGCGCCTGGCGGACGGTGATCATCCGCCTCATCCAGTTGAGCAGGGACGACGGGTCGCGCTGCTGCGCCTCGACGTTGACCGCATCGAAGCCGTAGATCGGATCCATGATCGGCGGCAGATACAGCCGGGCGGGGTCGGTGCGCGAGAACCCGCCGTTGCGGTCCGGCGACCACTGCATCGGCGTGCGCACGCCGTCGCGATCGCCGAGGAAGATGTTGTCGCCCATGCCGATCTCGTCGCCGTAGTACACGATCGGCGTGCCCGGCATCGACAGCAGCAGGCTGTTCATCAGCTGGATCTTGCGCGGATCGTTGTCCATCAGCGGCGCCAGGCGGCGCCGGATGCCGAGGTTGAGCCGCATGCGCTTGTCGGCGGCGTAGACGTTCCAGAGGTAGTCCCGCTCCTTGTCGGTGACCATCTCGAGCGTCAGCTCGTCGTGGTTGCGCAGGAAGATGCCCCACTGGCAGTTGGCGGGGATGTCCGGGGTCTGGCGCAGGATGTCGGCCATCGGGTGCCGGTCCTCCTGGGCGATCGCCATGTACATGCGCGGCATCAACGGGAAGTGGAACGCCATGTGGCACTCGTCGCCGTCGGCAAAATAGGGCAGCACGTCCTCCGGCCACTGGTTGGCTTCGGCGAGCAGCATGCGCCCGGGAAAGTGCCGATCGATCTCAGCGCGGATCCGTTTCAGGACCGCGTGGGTCTCCGGCAGGTTCTCGTTGATCGTGCCCTCACGCTCCACCAGATAGGGGATCGCATCCAGGCGCAGGCCGTCGATGCCCATGTCCAGCCAGAAGTGCAGGACGCTCAGGATCGAGCGTAGAACGCGCGGGTTGTCAAAATTCAGGTCCGGCTGGTGGTGGTAGAATCGGTGCCAGAAATACTGCTGGGCACCCGGGTCCCACGACCAGTTCGACGGCTCGCTGTCGATGAAGATGATCCGGGTTCCCTGGTACTCCTGGTCGGTGTCGCTCCACACGTAGTAGTTGCGATACGCCGAGCCCGGCTTGGCCGCGCGGGCCCGCTGAAACCAGGGATGCTGGTCCGAGGTGTGATTGATCACCAGCTCGGTGATCACGCGCAGGCCGCGGTCATGAGCGGCGCGGACGAAGCGCCGGAAGTCGCGCATCGTGCCGTAGGTGGGGTTGACGTTGCGGTAGTCGGCGATGTCGTAGCCGTCGTCGCGCAGCGGCGACGGATAGAACGGCAGGACCCACAGCGTATTGACGCCCAGCTCCTGGACGTAGTCGAGCTTTTGCATCAGGCCGGCGAAGTCGCCGATGCCGTCGTTGTTGGCATCGAAGAAGGCTTTGATGTGCAGCTGATAGATGATGGCGTCTTTGTACCAGTCGGCTTGGCTGCGATCGATCATCCCGGTCCGTGATCCCGTCTCTGGCGTGCGCGCGCAGCGGCCCTCAGCCCGGCAGCCCGGGCGGCGTGATCCGCCATATGGCGCAGGAATTGACGCTCGGATCCAGCCAGACGTGCTGCACCTTCCCGCGCCAGACGAACTTGTGGTCGGTGAACAGATCCTCGACCGCGACCTCGGCCCAGTCGGGCAGGTTGAGCGCCCACAGCGGCACCTCGAAGTTGGCCGCCTGGGCGTGGTGCGGGTCGAGGTTGACCGCGATCAGGATGATGTTGTCCTTGGCCGGGGTCATCTTGCCGTAGTAGAGGATGTTGTCGTTCCAGGCGTTGTAGAAGCGCAGGTTGGTGAATTCCTGGAGCGCCGGGTTGTCACGGCGGATCTGGTTCAGTCGGGTCACGTAGTCGCGGATGTTGCCGGGCCGGTCGTCGTCCCAGGCTTTGATCTCGTACTTCTCGGAATCGAGGTACTCCTCCCTGCCCGGGATCGGCGTGCCCTCGCACAGCTCGAAGCCGTTATAGATGCCGTAGACCGTGGACAGCGTCGCCGCGAGCACGAGCCGCGCCTGAAACCCCGCCCGCCCGCTGGTCTGGAGATAGACCGGATTGATGTCCGGCGTGTTGGTGAAGAAGTTCGGCCGCATGTAGTCCTTCGGCTCGCCCGCGGTCAGCTCGGTCAGATAGTCGGTGAGCTCCTGCTTGGTATCGCGCCAGGTGAAGTAGGAGTAGCTCTGGGTGAAGCCGACCTTGGCCAGCTGCTTCATCATCTTGGGCCGGGTGAACGCCTCGGACAGGAAGATCACCTCGGGGTGCCGGTCCAGCACCTCGCGGATCATCCATTCCCAGAATGGCACCGGCTTGGTGTGCGGGTTGTCGACCCGGAAGATCTTGACGCCGTGGCCGATCCAGAACAGCACGACGTCGCGCAGCGCGAACCAGATCGACGGCAGCGCCTCGCGATAGAAGTGGACGCCCACGATGTCCTCGTACTTCTTGGGCGGGTTCTCGGCGTACCTGATGGTGCCGTCCGGGCGCCAGTCGAACCACTCCGGGTGCTGCCTGATCCACGGATGATCCGGGGAGCATTGGATCGCGAAGTCGAGCGCGATCTCGAGGCCGTGAGCGTGCGCCGCCGCCACCAGGCGATGGAAGTCATCGAAGGTGCCGAGTTCGGGGTGCAGGGCGTCGTGGCCGCCTTCCTCGCTGCCGATGGCATACGGGCTGCCGGGGTCGTCCGGGCCGGGGGTCAGCGTGTTGTTGCGGCCTTTGCGGTTGGCCCTGCCGATCGGGTGGATCGGCGTGAAGTACAGGACGTCGAAGCCCATGCCCTGGACGTAGGGCAGGCGCCCGATGACGTCGTCGAAGGTACCGTGCCGGCTGGGATCGCCGCTCTGCGAGCGCGGGAACAGCTCGTACCAGGCCGCGAACTTGGCGGCCGGGCGGTCAACGAACACCTCGAGCTCGCGCCGGTAGCGCGAGGCGTTGGTGCGGATGCCGGCGCGGCTCATCAGCGCGCGCACCTCGTCGGAAAGCATGCGGTGCAGCAGCCGGCCCTGGCCATCGCGCTCTGCCTGCGTCTCGTCGAGCAGCGCCTGGAGCGCCTCCCTGTCCGGTCCTTTCGCCTGCTGGTACGTCCTCTCGATCAGCCCCCGGCCTTCGATCAGCTCGAGCGCGACGTCGAGCCCGGCGTCGTGCTTCTTCATGACCTCGGCCCGCCAGCTCTCGAACAGATCGCGCCAAGCCTCGATCGTGTACAGGTAGCGGCAGTTCCGATGCACCGGGAAGTGGCCCCCCCAGCGGTCGTTGTCGAGGAACGCCATCGGCGCTTCGCGCCAGTCCGTCTCGTCCTGCGCCCGATACCGGATGCACGCGGCGATCCGGTCGTGGCCGTCGCCGAAGATGTCGGCCTCGACCTCGACCACGTCGCCGGCGACCCGCTTGATGGCATAGCGGCCGCCGTCGAGCTCCGGATCGAGCCGCGCGATCACCACCCGGTTGCGGGCGAGCTCGAGCAGGCGTTTCTCGGCCGCCTGCCGGGCCGCCTTGGCCACCCGGCTCACCGGCTTCAGCGGCTCGGCGTGGCCGCGAAAGACGCGCAGGCTGAGCGGCTTCATGGTGATCGGCTGGCCGGGCTCGAACGGCAGCGCCGGCGCGTCCGGCGTGACGTCCTCGAAGCGGCCGATGCGGCCCCCGGCCTGATTGATCAGCGGCCCCGGATCGATGCCCTGCAGACGCCCGGGGTCGGGATTGATCAGCACGATCGCGGCATCGTCGGACGAGACGACGTCGCCACCCGACAGCCGCAACAGCCCGACCACCGGGCTGTGCGGCGCACTCACCTGCCGCTGCCGCCCCTCGACGTTGAGCGCCGGCGTCGCGGCCTTCATCCGGTTGACGTCGCCGACGAACCCGGTGAGGTCGATCCGCGGCGTCGCCGTCTCCCAGGCCCAATCACCGGGGCGCGAGCGGACCACGTCCATCGCCTTGCGGCAGCCGTACTCGTAGCCCATGGGCATCATGACGCCGCTCGAGAACGCCGCGGCGAACAGATAACGCAGCCGGTAGTGCCGCTCCAGCTCCGGGGGCTCCGGATCGCCGAGGTCCATCGCCAGGCGATCGGTGTCGTGGCTCTCGGGGAAGGCGATGGTCGGCGCCACCTGGCGATAGAGGTCGTACTGCGCGAGCAGCCAGGGCGCACGAAAATCCCACCACATGGCGCTGTTGAACAGGAAATCGAAACCCGCGGCCTTGAGCTCCAGCACCTGCTCCGGCGTGCAACCCAGTGTCTCGGCGAAGAAGGCGCACTCGGGATCGGTCGCCTTGGCCTGCTCGATGATCGCCTGCCAGATCTCGACCGGGACCTGATAGGCGGCATCACAGCGATACCCTTTGAAGCCGAGCTTCAGGTGATGCCTCACCAGGTCCACCCAATACTCGACCATCGCCGGGCGCGTGTTGGGGTTGTCGTAGGCGATCTCGGCAAGGTCGCCCCACACGGTGAACTTGCGCGGATCCGTCGGGTCGACCGCGCGCGGTGAGCGCAGCTCACCGTCCGGGTCGCGCAGAAACCACTCGGGGTGCTCCTCGACCAGGACGGCGTCCTTGGAGGTGTGGTTGATCACCAGGTCCATCATCACGGCGATGCCCCGCTTCGCCGTCCCCCTGGTGAAGTTCTCGAGCAGCATCTCCGGCGCCGCGCCGTCGGCCGCAAGGAGCGGGTGCAGCCGGTAGAAGTCCTTGACCGCGTAAAGGCTGCCCGAGAAGCCCGGATAGTGGAACGGATTCACGTAGACCCAGTCGAAACCCATGGCCGCGATGCGGTCCAGATGATCGGACCACGCCGGCACCGGTCCGGCCAGCAGCGGGAACAGGTTGTAAATGCGAGGACCTGACATGGTCGAGGCGATCTTTCGTCTGGGTTGCGGGCAACTTAGCAGGTTGCGCTGCACTCACAACCTGCGTGCGCTCAAGATCGACGGCGGTCTCGCCGCAGTCCCGGCCTCTCACGGCATCAACCCGAACCGAGCAGGCTCGGTTCCCAAAGGGGCGTTCCCCATCGCTTGACTCTGTCGCTCACCGGAGCGCGGTCAAGGTGGCTGGCGCGGCTCCTGGCCGCGTTGCGCGGACTCCGCTGCGCAATGGAGAGTTCGGCCCGCCGGCCGATCGCTTGACCGTCATGTACCCTATAAGATACACCAGCCATGAGATGCAGAGGCCATGGCCGATGAGCAAAAGAGGATACCGGCGAAGTTCTACCGCACTGCGAGCGGTGCCGAGCCGGTGCGTGACTGGCTAAGGAGCCCTTGACGCGCCAGACCGCCGCGCCGTTGGCATGGATCTGAAGGATCTGGAATTTGGTTGGCCCGTTGGCATGCCTCTTTGCCGGCCGCTCGGACATGGCCTTTGGGAAGTTCACAGCTCGATTTCGCAGGGGCGGATCGCGCGCGTGATCTTGTGCGTCGAGGGCGGCGAAATGGTCATTCTGCACGGCTTCATCAAGAAGACTCGAAAGACGCCACCGCGAGACATCGACTTGGCCCTGAAACGGAAGGCGGGAGGGTGAGAAGTGAAAAGGGAGCATGTCGGATCGTCGCTCGATGAGTTCTTGCAGGAGGAGGGCATCCTCGAGGAAGCGACGGCGTGCGGCCAGAAGAAGGTTCTGGCGTGGCAGCTCGACCAGGCCATGAAACAGCGGGGCTTCAGCAAATCCGAGATGGCCCGGCGCATGAGAACCAGTCGCGCGCAGCTCGATCGTCTGCTCGATCCCGCGCATACCACCGTGAAGCTCGAAACCATGCAGCGCGCCGCCGCCATCCTGGGCAAGAACCTGCGGATCGATCTCGTCGATGCCGCATCGTCGACGGCTCCGATCGAGTGAGCGGAGCGAGCTCGTCAGCGGCCGAGGTCGGCGCCCTGGGCGATGAGTGTGGCCTGGACGTCGGCCGCCGGCACCGCGCGGGGCGTCAGGTCCCGCCTGGCGGCGAGCGCGGCGCACACGCCGGCCGCCTGCCCGGTCGCCATGACGATCGGCATCACCCGATACGAGGAATGCGCCTCGTGGCTGCCGGAGATGCAGCGGCCGGCGACCAGCAGGCCTTCGATCCCGCGCGGCAGCAGGCAGCGCAGCGGGATGTCGTACGCGGCGCCGGGGGGCAGGCGCTTCAGCACGGTGCCGCTGCCCCTGGGGTTGTGGATGTCCACCGGATAGGAGCCGCGGGCGATCACGTCGTCGAACTGGCGGGCCCCCAGCACGTCCTCGGCGGTGAGCCGGTAGTCGCCGACGATCCGGCGGGTCTCGCGCACGCCCGTGTGCACCCCGCTCTGGGCGATGTAGGCGTGCTCGAATCCCGGCACGTAGCGGCGCAGGAACGCCGCGATCTGGCGCATCTGCGCCCGGCTCGCCAACTCGGCGTGGCTCCAGTCGAATACGTCGATCCCAAGCACCCGCATGACCCGCGTGCTGTTGACGCTGACCTCCGCCTCGTGGGGCGTCCCGAAGAACAGGAGGTCCTCGCGCGGCAGATCGAGCTCGCCCGCGGTGCTCGCCTTTTGGATCAGGTCCCACAGACCGTGCACCCCGCGCCACTGGTCGGGGTGGGCGCGCACGTACGCCTCGAATGCCGCCCGCTCGAACTGCACCATGCGGAACATCAGCGTCATCGGCTGCACCAGACCGTCCTCGTCGCGGCCGACCTCGTAGCGCGCACCCGCGCGCGCCGCCGCGTCGCCATCGCCGGTGCAGTCCACGACCACCCGGGCGCGAACGACCACCGGTCCCGACTTGGTCTCGAACACCACGCCCCGCGCCGGGCCGTCGTCCACGACGTCGCTGGCGAAGGCGTGGAACAGCAGCTGCACCCCCGCCTGGTCCAGGAGCTCGAGCGCGATCAGCTTGAACAGCTCCGGATCGAACGGCACGGTGTAGCCGGTGTCGGGCGCAGGCGCGATCGCGCCGCCGGCGCCGACCAGCCGGCGCAGCAGCTCGGCCAGCGCGCCGGCGACCACCGGCTCGCCGGGCCCATGGTCGGTCGGGAACAGCTTGGCGCCGTCCGCCTTCTCGAACGCCGCCCGCTGGGTATGGAACGACATCAGCGGCATGACCAGCGCCGCGGTCGCGTTGCCGCCGAGAAAGGCGTAGCGCTCCCCGAGAACGACCCTGACGCCGGCGGCGGCGGCGCCCAGCGCCGCGCCGATGCCGGCCGGGCCGCCGCCGACCACCAGGACATCGGTCTCGGCGGCGAGGATCGCATCGCGCGGCGGCAGGGTGAGGGTGACGGGACGCGGCGGTCGCGGCAGGACAGGCATCACGATGCCGTCGGCTTGGCGGCTGCGCCACTGCCCGCGCTGCCCTTGACCGACTGGCTCAGCAGACGGACCGCGATGGCGTTGGTCTCTGCGGCCCGCGCGCGCAACCCTGGCAGCGCCCGGCTGATCCGGCCCTGGAGCAGGCGCCGCCGGTCCCAGGCGTGGTCGATGTAGGCGATCAGCCGCCCGGCGCTCACCTGCTCGAGCGGCGGTACCTCGATGCGCAGGTCGTCGAGGAAGCCACCGACCTTGGGCGCATAGGGCAGGGCCACGAACGGCACGTTCTGCAGGCTGGCGAAGATCAGGAAGTGCAAACGCATGCCGACCGCGAAGGCGAAGTGGCGCACGAGCGAGAGCAGCTGCGCGGAGGTGTAGTCGCCCTTCAGGACCGTCGCGCGCTGCGCCCGCAGCATCTGGGCCACGACCGCGTGCGCGTGCTGCACGTCGACCATCTTGGGCTCCATGGGCACGAACACCACGTCGGCATCGTAGCGATCGACCATGAAGTCGGCGGCATCGGCGAGGAGCTTGTGATAGGCCTGCTCGCTGATGTCGGGGGCCGCGGCGCCCGGCTCGCGTACCGATACGCCGACCAGCTGGCGGCCATGGTCGAGGCCTTCGCGCTTGAGCGCATCCTTGGGCAAAGGCTCGGGCTCGAGCAGCAGCGCCGGATCCGCGGTGACCAGGATCTCGCGGTGCACGCCGACGTCCTCGAGGATCTGCCTGGCGCCGCGCTCGCGCACCGTGACCACCGCGGCGCGGCCGAGGCCGTCGCGCACCATGCCTTGTACTGCGGGATCCTTTAGCGGCCCGGCGCTGATCGCATAGACCATGACCGGTACCCGGTTCTCGTGCGCCAGCATGACTTCGCGCAGGAAGACCTGCGCCTCGCCGTCGAACAGGATGCCGCCGCCGCCGAGGATCAGCAGGTCGAGCCGCTGGACCTCAGGCAGGACCTCGTCGCGCGACAGCTTGCGCACCGGCACCACCCGCTCGACCTCGTGCCGGGCCTTGGTGTCTTCGGCATCCCGCGAGAACACTGTGATCTCGACCGGCAGCGAGCGCCGCAGCTGCTTGACGATACCCTTGAGAATGGCCTCGTCACCGAGATTGAGGCCGCCATACGAGCCCGAGATCCCGACCTGGAAGATCTGTCTGCTTCTGGCCATCGGTCCCGCCCAGGCTGCTTTGGCGCCCGGTCGACAACGGCCGGGCCAGCCTAAGGTTCCTGGATCGGCGCGAGGTTCACGGCGATGGCGGCGCCGGTCTGCTCGAGGCGTTCGCCTCCGGGAGCGCCGAAGCACGACCGGGCAGGGAGGCGCTCACGCGACATGGCGCCGCTCCTTTTCTCAATTGAGGCGTCTTTTGCTTCGTGCGATCCTTAAAGCTCCGGTAGAAGAGCAAAGAAGGAGGCAACGTTGATGAGAAAGCAGCTATCCGTAGCGCTGGTGGCTTGGATCGGCGCCATCGCCGCCGCGAGCTTCGAGACCGCAACTGCGGCCGAGCCGCCCAAGCTGATCCTGGCGATCACGATCGACGGCCTGCGCGGCGACATCCCGTTCCGGCTCGCCGGCCGCTTCGGCCCCGGCGGCTTCCGTCATCTGATGGAGCACGGCGTGGTTTACGACAACGCCCATTACCAGCATTCGACGACCTTCACCGCGATCGGCCACGCCACCCTGTTCACCGGCGGCAACAGCGCGCAGCACGGCCTCGCCGGCAACGACTGGCACGACTACGGCAGGGGCCAGGTCTACTGCGTCGAGGACGACCGTCACCCGATCATCGGCAAGGAGCCGAAGGCGCACGAGGGCACCTCGCCGCGCGATCTCACCGCCTCGACCTACGGCGACGAGCTGATCCTCGCGAGCGGCGGGCGCTCGCGCGTGTTCGCGGTCTCGATCAAGGATCGCGGCGCAATCCTGCCCGGCGGCCGGCTCGGCAAGGCGTTCTGGTATTCTTCAAGCAGCGGCGAGTTCGTCACCAGCACCTACTACTACGACGCCTATCCGTCCTGGGTGGCCGACTGGAACCAGGCGAAGCATGCCGACCGCTACATGGACCAGACCTGGGAGCTTCTCCGCGAGGAGGCCGAGTACATCTTCGCCGAGGCCGACGACCGGCCCTCGGAGAGGCCGTACAAGCATCTGGGGCTGACCTTTCCGCACGCGCTCGGCGCGGAGAAGGCGTCCGACTTCTACGGTGCGCTGCGCTACACGCCGATGGGCGACGAGCTGACGCTCGAATTCGCGAAGGAGGTCATGGAACAGGAGAAGCTCGGCCAGGGCGAGGCCACCGACATGCTGGCGATCAGCTTCTCGACTCGGCGCGCGCGTCCTGAGCGCCGAGGTCCGCGACGGGTCTGCCGCGGTCGCCCACCGGCGGGCGGCGCGATCGGCCTGCCAGCGCAGCTGGCGCGTCTCGATCTCGAGCTCCGGCAGCCGGGGATCGCGCGGCGCGTCGATCTGGCGGTCGTGGAGCCGGCGCTGCAGGCGTCTGAGGTCGTACGCCGAGGCCCTGGGCTCCCGCTCCACCCGCGGGCGCACCGTGCGCAGATCCCGCTGCAGCTCGAAGGTCGGCCCACCGGAGCGATCGAATGCGCCGGCAGCAGCCAGCGGGCTCCCGACCAAAAGCGCGAGCAGGAGCGGGCGAACGATCAGGGAGGCACGGCGCTTGCTTCGCATCCTCGGGCACCAGGTTTGCGGTCGGTCGACGCGTGTCGACCCGGGTCAACTCGTGCGCGGCGCCTGCTCTTTCAAGGCTCGGGCCAGCCCCGGGAGCGCAGCTCGGGCGGCTTCGGCGACATCTCGGCCGGCGGCGGCGCCGGCTTTCAAGGCTTGGGCCAGCCCCGGGAGCGCAGCTCGTGACCGGCCCAGGTAGGTCCGCTGGTTCGTCGACATCACCTACGGCGACGTGCCGCTGGTCGCCCGCAAGAACCCTCGCTCGGCAAGATGTATCGCGCGCCGACGCCGCTTGGCGCGCGTCAGGCGAATGGCTTTGCGATCGGCGCGGTCGTCGATCGCGCCGATGGTTCACGCGCTCCGCTCACGGTCAAGCACCCGCCGGCGCGGCGAGGGATTGTGCTATGGTCCCCACGTCCATACCGATTCCGAAATCCTGGCCTTCGGGATCGGTAGCGCGCGCGGGGTGTCGGCTGGTCGGCGGCGCGCCCCCAGCGTGGGGGTTGGCTGGTGACCGCGCGCCCCAGCGTGCGGGGTTGGTTGGTCGGCCACGCGCCCCCGCGTGCGGGGTTGGTTGGTCGGCCGCGCGCCCCCGCGTGCGGGGTTGGCTGGTCGGCGGCGCGCCCCCGCGTGCGAGGTTGGCTGGTCGGCCGCGCGCCCAATGAGAAGGAGGATGCCGGGCGAGCAGAGGTTCGAGCTCTGGGCGCCCGGTACCGGAGCTTCGATGGCCACCGATGACGTGATCCAGGCCCTGCCGATCCGGTTCGTGGCGACGCCGGCGAAAGGCGAGGTCTCGACGCTGCTGCTGCGACCCGACGAGGCCCGCTTTCTGCTGGCGTTCGCCCATGGCGCCGGCGCCGGCATGCGTCACCCTTTCATGGAGGCCATGAGCGGGCACCTCGCGGCGGTCGGGATCGCGACCTTCCGCTATCAGTTCCCGTACATGGAGGCGGGCTCCCGCCGGCCCGATGCCCGGGCGACTCTGCTCGCCACGGTGCGCGCCGCCGTCGATGCCGCGCGCGCCGCCGCGCCCGATCTGCCCCTGCTCGCCGGCGGCAAGTCGATGGGCGGGCGGATGACCTCGCAGGCCGCCGCCGAAGCGCCCCTTGCCGGCGTGCGCGGTCTCGTGTTCTTCGGCTTTCCGCTGCACCCGGCGGGCCGGCCGTCGACCGAGCGCGCCGAGCACCTCGAGCGGGTCGATCTGCCGATGCTGTTCCTCCAGGGCGAGCGCGACAAGCTGGCCGAGCTGGACCTCCTGCGCCCGGTCTGCGCGCGGCTCGGCGGGCGCGCCACCCTGCACGTCATCCCCGGCGCCGACCACGGCTTCCACATGCCGAAAAGCTCCGGCCGCAGCGACGGCGAGGTGCAGGACGAGCTCGCCCGCACGGTCGCGATCTGGGCCGCATCGCGCCGCGACGGCGGCGGGCCGGGATGAGCGGCGCGGCGGTGGCCCAGCGATGCGCCGTCCTGGCCGGATTCGGCGCGGTCCTGGCGGTCGGGATCGGCCTGATCGCGGACGGGGCGGCGCGCGCCGCATCCCCCCGATGCGGCCAGGCGGCGGTGGCATCGTCGAACACCCTCGACTACTGCCTCCATCCCGGCCCCGGACCGCTCCTGGTTCTCCTGAGCGGCCTCGGCAACGACCTGCGCTCGTGGTCGCCGTCGTTCCTCGAAGCATTGACCCGCGTGGCCGGGGTCCTGGTCTACGACCGTCGTGGCTATGGCCAAAGCTCCGCTCCGTCGCCCCAGCCGGTCACCGCCGAAGCGGTCGCGGCCGACCTGCATCGGCTGCTGCAAGCGCTGCGCATCGGCGAGCCTGTGGTCCTGGTCGGGCATTCGCTCGGCGGTCTCTACGCCCAATACTTTGCGCGCAACCACCCGCAGCAGGTGGCGGCGGTCGTGCTGATCGACGCGGCCAGCCCCTTCGAGCCGATCGACGATCCTCGCTTCGCGACCCGCGCCAGCCTCGAACCCGGAACCGTCGAACACGACGAGGACGCCGGTGTCGACCTGTCGATTCTCCAGACGCGCGACTCCCCGCCCATGCCGCGCGTACCGCTTCTGGTGCTGACCGCGACCGATCACGCGTCTCCGGCAGCCTTCGAGCGCGAATGGCAGCACATTCAGGCCCAGGTCGCCGCGCAGTCGCCGCTCGGCCGTCAGGTGATCGCCGAGGGCAGCGGCCATGATATCCAGAACGATCAGCCCGGACTGGTCGTCGACCAGATCCGCGAGCTCCTGCGGCAGCTGGGCGCGGCAGCGCGGTAGGCTCAACCCTGCTGCGGGGCGCCGATCGCGACCGGCCGCACCGGCGAGCCGGAGCCGCCCGCCTCGCGCAGCGGCAGGATGATCGTGCACGAGGTCCACACCCGATCCGCCGCCAGCTCCGCGAGGTGGGCGTTCTGGATCTGATGAATCCCCGACTGGGTCAGGTTGTGGTGGTGGATCACGAACGGCAGATCGGGCGGGGTGCCGTCGGGCGCCGGGGCCTGGCCGGCAAGCTCGCCGTCGTTGACCGGATCGGTGAACGGATTGTCGAGGGCGACCAGCACGATCGCCTTGCTCTCCAGGTACTGCACGGCGTCGTAGGACAGGCCGGGACCCATGGTGTAGTAGACCTGCTCCGTGTCCGGGTCGGCCCAGTGGTCCTCCCAGCCGGTATAGACGTAGAGCACGTCGCCCGGCAGCAGGCCCCGCCAGGTAAGGCCCTGGGCCTCGATCATGCCCTCGATGTCGGCGGCCGTGATCAGCTGGCCGGGCGCCAGCGGCGCGCCGTCGCCAAGGTAGCTGCGGGCATCCAGCAGCACCGCGCTGGTGACGATCGGCGGCGCCTTGTCGATCCCGAGCCTGGCGAGCGGCGCATCGGGCGTCGGCTTGACCTGGGCCTGCGTGAAGCCGCCGTAATAGAGCGCCCGATCGGCCGGGAAGTCGCCCTGGCCGTCCCACACCTGCGGCAGATAGGCGAAGTGGCCGATCGCATCCATCTGGGTGCCCTGGGCCCCGGCCTCGCCGCTCATCGATTCGCCGTTGAAGGCGTGGCGCGTGCCCGGCAACCCCACGGTCGGGCGGAACTCGTACGCCAGCGGCACGCCGAACGGCGAGACCGGCATGGTCGGCGAGCGCACGTGCGAGATCTCGTAGGCCTTCGCGTCCGGGTCGGCGAGATGATGGGCGCAGCGCAGCCAGGTGCCCGGGCCCTGGGTGTTGCCCATGCCGCGCTCGTCGCCGTCCGGCCAGGGCGGCGTCGGCACCAGCGCGCGCGAGCGCTCGACCATGGCGGCCTGATCCTCCGATTGCGCGAACGCTCCGCCGACGCCCGCCGCGACGACCGCCACCACGGCGACGATCCCGGCGATGAACCCGATCTTGCGCATCTTTGCCTCCCCATCTCACCGATCGCTCGCGGACCGGCTCCGCTACTTTCTAGTGCAGCGACACAAACAGAACGTACCCTTATTTTGTCATCCCCGGACTTGATCCGGGCATCCACCCGCAAGGCAGGCGCTGGCTCCGGGGTGGATTGCCGGGTCGAGCCTGGTCGAGCCCGGCAATGACAAAGAATCAAGCGAATGCGTCACTGCACCAGGGCATCGGCGCCGGGAATAGTTAGCCATCTGCCAGCGCCTCAAGGCTCGGACGTGCGCGGGCCTCCGCGCAGGTAGTCGCTCCGGCTCAGATGATAGAAGGCGAGCGACTGGCGGTAGTGGCACGCTATGCCGTGCGCCTCGAGCCCGATCTTCTCGAGGACGTGTTGCGAGGC
>JBOHKK010000008.1:0-38686 GCA_050729115.1 Geminicoccaceae bacterium
GCGATTGTGGTAGTGGATCGCCAGGCCGAAGCCGCGGGCCCGCCTCGCGACCGCGCTGCCGATCCGCCCCATGCCCAGGATGCCGAGCCGTTTGCCGGTGATCCGGTGGCCGAGCATCGAGGTCGGGCGCCAGCCCGACCACTCGCCGGAGCGCGCCAGCCGCTCGCCCTCGACCAGGCGCCGTGACACCGCGAGGATCAGCGCCATCGACATGTCCGCGGTGTCCTCGGTCAGCACGCCCGGGGTGTTGGTCACCGTGATCCCTCGGGCATACGCCGCCTCGACGTCGATGTGGTCGACCCCGGTGCCGTAGTTGGCGATCAGGCGCAGCTCCGGGTTGGCGTGCGCGAGGATGCTGCTGTCGATCCGATCGGTCACGGTCGGCACCAGGATCTCGGCGGCCTTGATCGCTTCGATCAGGGCGGCCTTGGTCATCGGCGTGTCGCTGTCGTTCAGGCTGGTATCGAACAGCTCCATCATCCGAGTCTCGATCGCCTCGGGAAGCTTGCGGGTGACGACGACGCGCGGCTTTCTGCGCACCATGCGGCTTGCCTCCACCAAAGGACGGCTCGGGCCCATGGGTAGCAGAACTGCGGAGCGACCTGAAGCGCGCAGGGCCGGAGGCACAAAGCGAGTTGTCGAGAGGACGGCGGTCGCGCTAACACTGCGCCAAGGCGCCAACCGTGGGGAGTTGCAGCTCGATGGCGGCAGGTGGAGGGGTCGCGCCGCTCGGCGTGCTGGCGCTCGCCGGAGCGATGCTGGGCCTCTGGCATCCTGCGGCGGGCCAGGAGCCGGCGAACCCCACGCCCTCGGCGACGCCCCCGGCCGCGGTCGCGCCCGACGTTCCCGGCGCCGGGCGGAGCACCGGGCTGCCGATCCCGAGGTTCGTCTCTCTCGGCGCCGACCGGGTCAATCTGCGCTTTGGCCCCGGCAGGGAATACCCGATCAGCTGGGTGCTCGCGCGCAAGGGGCTGCCGGTCGAGATCATCGCCGAGTTCGACACTTGGCGAAAGGTCAGGCTTCACGACGACGACGAGGGCTGGATCCATGGCAGCCTGTTATCGAGCCGGCGCACGATCCTGGTGACCGAGGCCGTGCGCGAGTTGCGGCGGACGCCCGAGGACGACGCCCGGGTGGTGCTGCGCGCCGAGCCCGGGGTGGTGGGCGATCTGGTCGATTGCGAGGAAGCGTGGTGCCGCGTCGACATCCAGGGACGCCGCGGCTGGCTGCGACGCGACGCGTTCTGGGGCACGCTGCCCGGAGAGATGGCGAATTAGGCGGGTGTCGGACCAGGCCGGCCGGAGCGATGCCGCGCTCCGAGCGTTGCGCCAAGCCGGCCGGTGCGATGCCGAATTAGGTGGGTGTTGCGCCAAGCCGGCCGGAGGGATGCCGCACCAGGTGCTGGGTCAGGTCGGGCGTGCCGGGGATCGGCGCAGGCGCACGATGACCTCGACCCGATCGATCTCGGAGCCGAGCGGCGGTTCGGGCAGACGGCCGATCTCGACGTCGTGCTCCGGGATGTCGGTGAGCGCGCGCGTGGTCTCGTCGAAGAAGTGATGGTGGTGTGAGGTGTTGGTGTCGAAATAGCTCTGGCCCATGTCGACCACCACCTCGCGGAGCAGGCCGACGCTGGTGAACTGGTGCAGGGTGTTGTAGACCGTCGCCAGCGACACCGGGATGCCCGCGGTACGGGCCTCGTGGAACAGTTCCTCGGCGGTGACGTGCCGCGGGCCGCTCTCCAGGAGCAGCTTCGCCAGCGCCAGGCGCTGCCGGGTCGGCCTGAGGCCTGCGGACTTCAGCCGCTCCAGCACCCCCGAGTAAGTCCGCGACGTCTGCACTGTCCCCACGTCCTCGTCATCGCCAAACCGCTCGGACGCCCCCGCGCAGGGCCGCGTCCGGGAAACAGCACCTATTTGGTCCCATTTGTCTGGCTTGTCAAGAATGCCGCTCAATGGCCTGTCGCGATCCGCTCGACCAGCTGGCGCACGCTCGGGATGAAGCCGTTCGAATAGAACGGATCGTCGCGGAACCTGAACACGTTGTGTCCGGCGAACATCAGCTGGGTGTGGATGTCGGCGCCGTGGGCGATCTCCTGCAAGGTCTTCTGGATGCAGAACGAGCGCGGATCCGGCGGCTTGCCCGTGGTGTGGTCCTCGTCGCACGCCCAGTTGCTGAACTTGCAGGCGGACAGGCAGCCCATGCAGGCGATCTGGTCGCGCCGGATCTCGTGCGCCTTCTCGGGGGCGACGTAGACCAACGTATCGTCCGGCGTCTTCATCGCCTGGGTGTAGCCCTGATCGCTCCAGGTGCCGATGCGCGGCAGGTCCGCCGGATGCACGTAGACGAAGCGGCCGCGGGTACCGAACGGCAGTAGTTCGGTCAGCCCGCGCTCGTCGTCCGGCTCGATCGCAAACGCGACCTGGCGCGCGGAGCGCTCCTGCAACTCCGTCAGGAAGGCGTTGTTGACCGCCGACGAATAGAAGCCGGTCGGGCTGAACCGGTGCAGCAGGACGTCGCCCTCTTCCAGCTCCAGCAGGCGGCGCTTCCAGGCGTCCGAGATCGGGCTCTCGCGCGTGAGCAGCGGGCGGGTCCCGAACTGAAACGCGATCGGCCCGAGTTCCGCGTTGTCGAGCCAGTCGCGCCAGTCACGCAGATGCCATACGCCGCCCGCCATGATGATCGCCGTGTCGTTCAGGCCGAACTCGCGCATGGTGCTGCGCAACTGCTGGACCCGCGGATAGGGCGGCTCGGGTTCGTTCGGATCCTCGGAGTTGGACAGGCCGTTGTGGCCGCCCGCCCGCCACGGGTCCTCGTAGACCACGCCTCCGAGCCATTCCGAGAGGCGATGGTAGGCGCGCTTCCAGAGCGCTCGGAAGGCGCGGGTGGAGGACACGATCGGGTAGTAGTAGACGTCGTACTTGGCCGCGATCTCGGCCAGCCGGTAGGGCATGCCGGCGCCGCAGGTGATCCCGTGGACCAGACCCTTGGCGCCTTCCAGGACCCCCTGGAGCACGCGCTCGCAGGCGCCCATCTCCCACAGCACGTTCATGTGCAGACGGCCTTCGCCGCCGCGCACGTCGTGGGCGATCCGCGCCTGGCTGATCGCGGCCTTGATGGAATACCGGATCAGCTCCTCGTGGCGCTCGAGGCGGGTCTTGCCGCGGTAGATCAGCGGCACCAGACGGCCGCGCTCGTCGATGTAGTCGCCGTTGACCCCGGAGAACGTTCCGATGCCGCCGGTCGCCGCCCAGGCGCCGCTGCTCAGGCCGTTGGATACGGAGATCCCCTTACCGCCTTCGATCAGCGGCCAGACCTCACGGCCGGAAAGAATCAGAGGCTTCAGAGCGATCAACGATCGTCTCCCGATGGCGCCGGCGGTCGTACGCGCCGGCGCCCTTTCGGCCCGAGCTTCGAGCGGGATGGGCGGCACGCCCCGTTCCGCCAAACTCGGTGACATGTAGTGTGATGCCGCCCGCAGAACAACCCGCCCCCTCGCGATTGGCCGGACGCCTCGGTCAGGCGCCCCGAGACGGCAATCCCGAGGAGTCGGTCAGCTGGCGCGCCGGTGATGCCGGCGCGGCCCGCGGTCCCGCCGGGGCCCCTCGCCCTGGCCTTCACCGGCCGGTCGACGCGGCGCCGCCGGCTCGGTCTCCTCACCCGTCACTTGATCGATGCCCCGCATGGTGAGCTTGACCTTGCCGCGATCATCGACGCTCAGCACCTTGACCTTCACGGTGTCACCCTCGTTGACCACGTCGGTCACCTTGCCGACCCGTTCGTTGCGCAGCTCGGAGATGTGGCAGAGCCCGTCCTGCGCGCCGAGGAACTTGATGAAGGCGCCGAAGTCCACCACGCGCACCACCGTGCCGGTATAGACCACGCCGACCTCGGGCTCGCTGGTCAGGCCGCGGATCCAGTCGGCGGCCTGCTGGGCAGCCAGGGCATCGCTCGAGGCGATCTTGACCTTGCCGTCGTCGTCGATGTCGATCTTGGCCCCCGTGGTCTCGCAGATCTCGCGGATCACCTTGCCGCCTGGGCCGATCACCGCGCCGATCTTGTCCTGCCGAATCTGGATCACGCTGATCCGCGGCACGGACTCGCGCAACTCGGGCCGCGCCCCGCTGATGCCCTTGGCCATCTCGCTCAGGATGTGCAAGCGGCCGTCGCGTGCCTGGGTCAGCGCCTGGCGCATGATCGCCTCGGTGATGCCCGCGATCTTGATGTCCATCTGCAGGGACGTGACCCCGACCTCGGTGCCGGCGACCTTGAAGTCCATGTCGCCGAGATGGTCTTCATCGCCGAGGATGTCGGACAGAACGGCGATCCGCTCGCCTTCCTTGATCAGACCCATGGCGATGCCGGCGACCGGGCGGCCGAGCGGCACCCCGGCGTCCATCAGGGCGAGCGAGCTGCCGCACACCGTGGCCATCGAGCTCGAGCCGTTGGACTCGGTGATCTCCGAGACCAGGCGGATGGTGTAGGGGAAGCCCTCGCGCGGCGGCAGGAGCGGTCGGATCGCGCGCCACGCCAGCTTGCCGTGGCCGATCTCCCGCCGCCCGGGCGAGCGGAGCATGCTGGTCTCGCCCACCGAGTAGGGCGGGAAGTTGTAATGCAGCAGGAAGTGCTCGCGGTAGTCGCCCTCGAGCGCATCGATGATCTGCTCGTCCTGTCCGGTGCCGAGCGTCGCGACGACCAGCGCCTGGGTCTCGCCCCGGGTGAACAGGGCGCTGCCATGGACCCGCGGCAGGAAGCCCACCTCGGCCTCGATCGGCCGCACGCTCGTGGTATCGCGGCCATCGATGCGGCGCCCGGTGTCCAGGATGGCATTGCGTACGATCGCCTTTTCGAGCTTCTTGAAGCCGCCCAGCACGGCCGGCTCGAGCTCGCCCTCGGTACCGCCGAGCGCGGCGACCGCATCGGCCCGCACCGCGTCGACCCGTTCGTGGCGGCTCTGCTTGCCGGATTCGGCATACGCCGCGCGCAGCCGCGCCTCGAACTGCGCGGCGAGCGCGGCCTGCAGATCGCCGTCCTCGACGACCTCGAGCTCCCACGGCTCCTTGGCGCACTCCTGCGCCAGCGCGATGATCAGATCGATCACCGGCTGGAACTGCTGCTGGCCGTACAGGACCGCGCCGAGCATCGTCTCCTCGGCCAGCTCCTTGGCCTCGGACTCGACCATCATCACGGCATCGCGGGTGCCGGCCACGACCAGGTCGAGCTCGCTGTCGACGAGCTCCTGGCAGGTCGGATTGAGCAGGAACTCGCCGTTCCTGTAGCCGACGCGGGCCCCGGCGATCGGTCCGAGAAACGGGACTCCGGATAAGGTGAGCGCCGCGCTCGCGCCGATCATCGAGATGATGTCCGGGTCGTTCTCCTGGTCGTGGGCAAGAACGGTGCAGATCACCTGCGTCTCGTTCTTGAACCCGGCGGGAAACAGCGGCCGGATCGGCCGGTCGATCAGACGCGAGGTGAGGGTCTCCTTTTCCGCCGGACGGCCCTCGCGCTTGAAGAAGCCGCCCGGGATCTTGCCGGCGGCGAAGCTCTTTTCCTGGTAGTTGACGGTAAGGGGGAAGAAGTCCTGCCCCGGCCTGACCGTGCGCGCGGCGACCGCCGTGCACAGCACCGTGCTCTCGCCATAGCTGGCCAGCACGGCGCCGTCCGCCTGCCGGGCGATCCGGCCGCTCTCCAGGATCAGGGGCCGGCCGCCCCAGCTCAGTTCTCTTCTGGTGATCTGAAACATCGGTTCTAGGACCTTCTCGACAGCCTAGGCCGGCCGCCTCAAGCGGCCGCCTGCCCGGATTGCGCCGGACCCGCTTTGAAAGACCACCCGCTGGTTGGTTCTTGGCAGTGGCGGGTCGTCCGGATGACTCGTAGCTACCGGCGCAGGCCGAGCCGCTCGATCAGGACCTGGTAGCGGCTCTGCTCCTTGCCCCTGAGATAGTCGAGCAGCCGGCGTCGCCGGCCGACCATCATCAAGAGGCCGCGCCGCGACGCGAAGTCCTTCCTGTGCAGCTTGAGATGCTCGGTCAGGTTGGTGATGCGCTCGGTGAGGACCGCCACCTGCACTTCCGGCGAGCCGGTATCGTTGGCCTGGGTGGCGAAGTCCTTCATGACGTCTTGCTTCCGCTCGGGGGTGATGGACATGGCGGGTTCGATTGCCTCGTCGTTCGATTTACAGGTTGAACACCCGGACCGGGCTGAGCTCGCTGCCGTGCAGGCGAGCCAGGGCGACCATGCGGCCGGCGGCCATGGCACGCACGGTGGCATCGGCATCCGGCTCGCCGACCAGGAGGCCGGGCGCGACCCGGATCGTCTGTCCGGCGCGTAGCCGATCGACCTGCGGCTGGGTCAGGGACAGCGCCGGCAGGTCGCAGAGCGCCACGCCGACCGGCAGCAGCGCCTGCGGCAGAGCGTCGTCGGCGACCAGCTGCTCGAGCGCGGCCAACGACACCGCGTCCTCGATCCAAAACGGCCCGACCTGCAGCCGGCGCAACGCGACGACGTGGCCGAGACAGCCGAGCCGGTCGCCGAGATCGCGCACCAGGGCCCGAACGTAGGTGCCGCGGCCGCACACCAGCTCGAACGTCACATGGTCAAGATCGGGTCGCTCGACCAGATCGAACCGCTCGACCTGGACGGTCCGCGGCGCCAGCTGCACCGCTTCGCCGCGCCGCGCCAGGTCGTAGGCGCGCTCGCCTTCGACCTTGACCGCGGCAAACCGCGGCGGCACCTGCTCGATCTGGCCGACGAACGCCGGCAGCGCGGCCTCGATCTCTGCGCTCGCCGGCCGCTGATCGCTGGTCGCGAGGATCTCGCCCTCGGCATCGTCCGTGGTCCGGGCTTCGCCCAGGCGCGCGGTGAACCGGTAGTGCTTGCGGCCCTCCATGGCGTAGGCGACGGTCTTGGTCGCCTCGCCCATGGCGATCGGCAGGACCCCGGTGGCCAGGGGATCGAGGGTGCCGCCGTGGCCGACCTTCTGTGCGCGGGTGATGCGGCGCACCCGACTGACCGCCGCGGTCGAGGTCATGCCCGCCGGCTTGTCCAGGCACAGCCAGCCGTGGATCGGCAGACCCTTAGGCCGCGCCATCGTCGTCCTCGCGGTCCGCAGCCACCGCGGCGCGCTCGCGCGCGAGCAGGGCCTCGATGCGGGCAGCCTCGGCGAACGAGCGGTCGGCCTGAAACGCCAGATCGGGCGCGTACTTGAGCCGCAGCCGGCGCCCGGCCTCACCCCGCAGGAGCGGCGCCGCGCGCCGCAGCGCTGCCAGGCGCTCGGGGCCCAGCTCACCGCCGAGCTCGGTGACGAAGACCTCGGCATGCCGCAGGTCGGGGCTGATGCGGACCTCCGAGACGGTGAGGGCACTGCCCGCCAGGCCCGGCTCGCGCAGGCCGTCCCGCATCAGGAGCTCCGCCAGGACATGGCGCAAGGCCTCGCCGACCCGCAACTGACGTTGGCTTGGCCGGCCGCCGCCACCAGCCGAGCGCCTTGCCATGCCCGCCCCGCTCTCACAGTGTGCGAGCAACCTGCTCGACCTCGTAGGCCTCGATCACGTCGCCCTCGCGCAGATCGCTCCACCCCTCGATGCCGATGCCGCATTCGAAGCCGTCGCGCACTTCGCGCACGTCGTCCTTGAAGCGCTTCAGCGAGCCGAGCGCGCCGTCGTGGATCACGATATCGTCGCGCAGCAGGCGCGCCCGGGAGCCGCGGCGGATCAGGCCGTCGATCACCCGGCAGCCGGCGATCTTCCCCACCTTGGTGATGCTGAACACCTCGCGGATCTCGGCGTGGCCGAGGGTCGTCTCGCGCGAGGCCGGCGCCAGCAGGCCCGAAAGCCCGGCCTTCACCTCGTCGAGCAGCTCGTAGATGATCGAGTGATAGCGGATCTCGACCCCTTCCCGCCTGGCCAGCTCGCGGGCCTGGGCATTGGCCCGGACGTTGAAGCCGATGATCACCCCCTTGGATGCCATGGCCAGCGTGACGTCGGACTCGGTGATGGCGCCGACGCCGCTGTGCAGCACCCGCACCGACACCTCGTCGGTGCTGAGCTTCTCCAGCCCCGTGACGATCGCCTCCATGGAGCCGTGAACGTCGGACTTGACGACCACCGGGAGCTCCTTGGCCTCGTCGCCGGCCAGCTGGCTGAACATCTCCTCGACCGACCCGCGTCCGGTCGCCGCTGCGATCTGCTCGCGGCGCTTGCGCTGCCGATACTCGGTGATCTCGCGCGCCCGGCGCTCGCTGTCGACCACGACCAGCGGATCGCCGGCATCGGGCACGCCATCCAGGCCAAGGACCTCGACCGGCAGCGAGGGGCCGGCCTGCTCCACCGGCTGGCCGCGGTCACCGATCATGGCGCGGACGCGTCCCCACTGGGCGCCGCACACGATGATGTCGCCGATCCTGAGCGTGCCACGCTGGATCAGCACGGTCGCCACCACGCCGCGCCCGCGATCGAGCTTGGCCTCGATCACCACGCCCTGAGCCTCACGGTCGGGGTTGGCCCTGAGCTCGAGGATCTCCGCCTGCAGCTGGATCGCCTCGATCAGCTTGTCGAGATTGGTGCGCTGGGTCGCGCTGACCGCCGCGTGCAGCACCTCGCCGCCGTACTGCTCGAGCACCACGTCGTGGTTCAGGAGCGCCTGCTTGACCCGCTCGGGATCGGCATCGGGCCGGTCGATCTTGTTGATCGCGACCACGAGCGGCACCTGCGCCGCTTTGGCGTGATTGATCGCCTCGATCGTCTGCGGCATCACGCCGTCGTCGGCGGCGACCACGAGCACCACGATGTCGGTCACCTTGGCGCCGCGGGCGCGCATCTCGGTGAAGGCGGCGTGTCCCGGCGTGTCGATGAAGGTCACCGGCCGCCCAGTGCCGATGTCGACCTGATAGGCGCCGATGTGCTGGGTGATGCCGCCGGCCTCGTGGGCGGCGACGTCAGACTGGCGGAGCGCGTCCAGGAGCGAGGTCTTGCCGTGATCCACGTGACCCATCACGGTGACCACCGGCGCCCGCGGCTGGACGTCCTCGGCGCGATCTGCGATCCCTTCGAGGCCACTTTCGACGTCGGCTTCGCTGACCCGCTTGGCCTGATGGCCGAACTCGGCGACCAGCAGCTCCGCGGTATCGGCATCGAGCACCTGAGTGATCGTCGCCATCACGCCCATCTTCATGAGCTGCTTGACCACGTCGGCACCCCGTACCGCCATGCGGTTGGCCAGCTCGGCCACCGTGATGGTCTCGGGCAGGACCACCTCGCGGATGATCTGCCCGGCCTCGGCCTGCTGCGCCTGGCGCTTCTCCCGTTCGCGCTGGCGCCTGATCGCGGCGAGCGAGGGCCCGCGCCGCTCGAGCACCTCGCTGTCGCTGTCGAGGACGATGCGGCCGCGCGCGGTCTCCCGGCGCACCACCCCACGGCGCCCTTCGCTCCGGTCGCGCTCGATCTCCTAGGCGGTCTTGCCTTTGATCTTGGGACGCGGCGCTTCGCCCGGCTTGGCCGGCGCGCCGGCGGCCGGCGCCGGCTCGGCCTTCTCGGCGGGCGTCGCCGGTTCGGGCTCGAACCTGCCCTCGGCCTCGCGCCGCCTGCGCTGCTCGTCCTCCTCCTTGGCGAGCAGCCGCGTCGCCGTCTCCTCGGCCTTCCTGCGCGCTTCCTCCTCGGCCTTCTTGCGCGCCTCTTCCTCGGCCTGCCGCTTGACCGCCGCCACCTCCTCCGCCTGGCGACGGGCGGCGTCGTCGGCCAGGCGCTGCGCGTTCGCCTCCGAGCGCCGGCGGGCTTCCTCCTCGGCCCGCTTGGAGTCGGCGAGCGCGCGCACCCGGGCGCTCTTCTCCTCGTCGGTCAGGGGCTTCAGGACCACCCCTCGCCGCGCCGCCGCCCGGTCGTCGCGCCGGGGCTGCGCCCCGGCCTGCCCCTGCAGGCTGTCGCCTGGACGCGCGGCCGGCCCCAGGCCGGCCGGTCCTTCGCCGGCCGGCCTCGGCACGGCGCCGCCCGGCGACTTGAGCTGCCGCTTGCGCTTGACCTCCACGGCAACCGA
The DNA here is from genome assembly GCA_050729115.1 of Geminicoccaceae bacterium. GTDB lineage: Bacteria > Pseudomonadota > Alphaproteobacteria > Geminicoccales > Geminicoccaceae > JBKPNX01. The sequence goes on from JBOHKK010000008.1 coordinate 10,027, forward strand.
CTTGCTCCGCCCGTGGGAAAAGCTCTGCCGGACCATGCCGCTATCCACGGTCTTGGTCAGCTCGAGCCGGCCCGCCGGTCGAGGCAGCGAGATCCGCGGATTTCGATCCTGCTCTTTGGTGTCGGTCATGGTCGCTCGGTCGTATCCTCGAGTTCGTTGGGAAAGCACGTCGTCTCATGCGCGGGCGCCGCCATCGCGCCGGCGCGGAACCCGGCGAGACGCCGGACGCCGGCGAGCAGGCGCCGGGCCAGCCCCCCGGGTGCCACCGCCACGTGGACGATGCCTTCGCGGCCCAGGGCGGCGCCCAGCTCGGCCTTCGAGAAGGCGGTGATCACGGGCAGATCCGGAGCCAGTTGGCGCAACTTGCGCCGGCCGTCTGCCGCGCTGTCGGCCGCCGCGATCAGCACTGCCGCCGACGACGACCGCAGGCAGGCGCGCACCTGGTCGAAACCCATGGCCACCTGGCCGGCCCGCCGCGCCAAGCCGAGGCAATCCAACGCGCGGCTCACCAGCAGACGCTCGACCTGCTCGGCCAGATCCGCCGCCACCTGCACGCGCACCCGCGCCGCGCGCGCAAACAGGTTTGCGGCGAGCGCCCTCTTTAGCACATTTCGGTCGGCGCTCAACCACATACCACGGCCAGGGAGCCGCTCGTCCACATCCGGCACGACCTGCCCGGCCGGGTCGAGAACGAAGCGGATCATCTGATCCCGTTCCTTGACCTCACGCGTGACCAGGCAACGCCGCTCGGACACTTCGGCGCCCCGGGCCATCGTCGGCTCCCGCCGCCATCGCGCTCACCGCGCGCCCGCGCTCGGCGCCGGCGGTTGCTCGGCCGCGGCCGCCCCCGGGCCAGCCGTTGCCTCGACTTCCTCGTCGCCGAACCAGTGGGCGCGCGCCGCCATGATCAGACGGCCCGCGTCCGCCTCGGTCAGCTGCGCCTCGGGCAGCAGCTCGATCAACTCGTCGGCCGCGAGATCGGCCAGATCGTCCAAGGACTTGATCCCCTTGCGACCGAGCCCGACGACGCTCTCCAACGACAGCTGATCGAAGCTGAGGAGGTCCTCGCTCACGCCGAGCGTGGCGGCCTCCTCGCGCAACGTCGCCTCGCGCTCGGTCAGGTACTGCTCGGCGCGCTCGCGCAGGGCATCGGCGACGCTCTCGTCGAAGCCCTGGATCGAGGCGAGCTCCTCCCGATCGACGTAGAGCAGCTCGTCGACGCTGCTGAACCCCTCGGTGACCAGGAGCTGCGCGATCACCTCCTCGACGTTCAGGGCCGTGACGAAATACTCGGTCAGCGCCTTGAACTCGCGCGTGCGCCGCTCGGCGTCCTCGGTCTCGGTCATGATGTCGATGTCCCAGCCCGTGAGCTGCGAGGCGAGCCGCACGTTCTGGCCGCGCCGGCCGATCGCGAGCGAGAGCTGGGCGTCGGGCACGATCACCTCGATCCGCCGGCTGTCCTCGTCGAGCACCACCTTGCTGACCTCGGCGGGGGCGAGGGCGTTGACCACGAAGGTGGCGGGGTCCGGCGACCAGGGAATGATGTCGATCTTCTCCCCGGACAGCTCGTTGACCACCGCCTGCACCCGCGAGCCGCGCATCCCCACGCAGGCGCCGACCGGATCGATGCTGCTGTCCTTGGACACCACCGCGATCTTGGCGCGCGAGCCCGGATCCCGGGCGACCGACTTGATCTCGATGATGCCGTCGTAGATCTCGGGGACCTCCTGCGCGAACAGGCTGGCCATGAACTGCGGATGCGTGCGCGACAGAAAGATCTGGGGGCCGCGCGCCTCGGGGCGGACGTCGTAGACGTAGGCGCGCACCCGATCCTTGTTGCGGAACGTCTCGCGCGGCTGCATCTCGTCCCGGCGCAGGATCGCCTCGGCCCGGCTGAGATCGACCAGCACGTTGCCGTACTCGATCCGCTTGACCTCGCCGACCACGATCTCGCCGATCCGATCCTTGTACTCGTTGTACTGGCGCTCCCGCTCGGCCTCGCGCACCTTCTGCACGATCACCTGCTTGGCGCTCTGCGCCGCGATGCGGCCCAGATCGATCGGCGGCAGCGGCTCCAGGATGTGATCGCCGAGCTGCGCCGCCGGGTTGCGCTCGCGGGCCTCGTCGAGCGGGATCTGGGTCGCCGGGTCGCTGATCTCGTCGGCGACCTCGAGATCGCGATAGAGCCCGATGTCGCCGGTCTTGCGGTCGACCTCGGCGACGATCTGGTGCTCCTGGCCATACTTGCGCCGGGCGGCGGTCTGGATCGCCTGTTCCATGGCGACGATCACGTCCTCCACGCCGATGCCCTTCTCCTGGGCGACGTTCTCGGCGATGCGGATCAGCTCCAGCCGGCCCAAGCCTTGCGATGTGTCCATGCCGTAGTCGGTCATGGCTCAGCTCCTTCGTTCCGTCTGGCGCGCCGCGCGGGCGGCCGCCAGCAACTCGTCCGTCAGCACCAGCTTCGCCTTCTTGATCGCGTCGAACGGGATCGACTGCTCGCCGTCGGGCAGCGCGAGGCGCACGCGATCACCGGCCACACCGATCAGCCGCCCGCGGAACCGCCGCCGGCCGTCGATCGGCAGCTCGGTCTCGAGGCGCGCCTCCCGGCCGGCGAAGCGCTCGTAGTCGACGCGCCGGACCAGGGGACGGTCGATCCCCGGCGAGGTGACCTCGAGGCGGTAGGCGCCGGCGATCGGATCGGCCACGTCGAGCAGGGCGGAGATCGCATGGCTGGCCTCGGCGCAATGCTCGATCATCAGCGGCGCCTGGTCCCGCCGTTCCACCATGATCTGCAAGGTCGGCCGCTGGCCTCCGCCCACCAGGACGCGGACGAGCTCGAAGCCCATCTCGTTCAGGGTCGGTTCGATCAGTTCCGTGATCTGTCGGGTCCGGTCCACGCCAACAAAAAAGTGGGCCACAAAGCCCACCCTCGCTCTCGGTTCAGGCAATTTGACAGGCGTTATATGCGCTCTTTGGTCCCAGCCTTCAAGGGCTTTCACGGGGTGCGGCGGCCCGGACAAAGCGTAGATACACGCACGCCCGACCGGCCGCGAGCGCCTTTTCCTCATAGCGCGTCGGCGGCCAACCCGCGGGCCGGGAACGCCAGTCCCCCGGCCGCCTCGCCTGCCACTGCAGGTCCGGCCGGGCGCGCAGCACGAGCAGCATGGCGCGCGCGTAGCTCAGATCGTCGGTCGCCAGGCGCAGCTCGCCGCCCGCGCGAAGCAGGCGCGCGAATCCGGCGGCGGTGCTCGGATTGACGATCCGCCGCTTGTGATGCCGGGTCTTGGGCCAGGGGTCCGGGAACAGGACGAAGATCCGCTCCAGGCAAGCGTCGGGCAGCGCCTGCATCAGGAAACGGGCATCGTCCATGAACAGCCGCACGTTGCCGAGGTCCTGGCCCTGGATCGCCGACAACGCCCGCGCCACGCCGCTGACGTAGGGCTCGCAGCCGATCACGCCGACCTGCGGGTGGGCGGCCGCCTGGGCCACCAGGTGCTCGCCGCCGCCGAACCCGATCTCCAGCCAAAGCCCCTCGCGGCGATCGGGGAACAGCGCGGCGGGATCGAGCTGACCGCTCTCGGGCAAGGTCACCAGCAGGCGGGGCAGCAGCTCCTCGAGCAGCCGCCGGCGCCCCGGGCGCAGGCGATGGCCCTTGCGGCGGCCGTAGATCAGGCGTTGCAAGGCGTCGCAGACACGGGCCGGATCAGCCGAAGGCGGCGCGCAACTCGTCGACCAGGTCGGTGCGCTCCCAGGAAAAGCCGCCATCCGGTTCCGGCGCGCGCCCGAAGTGGCCGTACGCCGAAGTCCGGGCGTAGATCGGCCGGGACAGCTCCAGATGCTCGCGGATGCCGCGCGGCGACAGGTCCATGAGCTCGCGCAGCGCAGCGCTGAGGCGCACGGTATCCACGTCGGCCGAACACCCGGCGTCGACATAGACCGACAACGGCTTCGAGATGCCGATCGCATAGGAAAGCTGGATCAGGCAGCGCTCGGCGAGGCCGGCGGCGACCACGTTCTTGGCGAGGTAGCGGGCGGCGTAGGCAGCGGAGCGATCGACCTTGGTGGGGTCCTTGCCGGAGAACGCCCCGCCGCCGTGCGGCGCGGCGCCGCCGTAGGTGTCGACGATGATCTTGCGGCCGGTCAGACCGGCGTCGCCGTCGGGCCCGCCGATCACGAACTTGCCGGTCGGATTCACGTAGAACTCGGTCTCCGGGCACATCCAGCCCTCGGGCAACGCCCGCAGCACGTACGGCCGGACCAGCTCGCGGACCTCGTCCTGGCCGAGGCCCTCGGCGTGCTGGGTCGAGACCACGATCGAGGTGGCGCCCACCGGCCTGCCGTCGACGTAGCGGAGCGTGACCTGGCTCTTGGCGTCGGGTCCGAAATGCGGCGCCTCACCGGCATGACGGGCGCGCGCCATCGCCCGCAGGACGTCATGGGCGAGCTGGATCGGGGCCGGCATCAGCTCCGGCGTCTCGGTGCAGGCAAACCCGAACATGATGCCCTGATCGCCGGCACCTTCGTCCTTGTTGCCCGCCGCATCCACGCCTTGGGCGATGTCCGGCGACTGCGCGTGCAGGAGCACCTCGACCTTGGCCTGCGCCCAATGGAAGCCGGCCTGCTCGTAACCGATCGCGCGCACCGCCTCGCGCGCGATCTGCTCGATCCGCTCGGTGGTGATGCTGGCCGGGCCGCGCACCTCGCCGGCGATCACGATCCGATTGGTGGTCGACAACGTCTCGGCGGCGACCCGTGCGCTCGGATCCGCCGCCAGGTAGGCGTCGACGATGCTGTCGGAGATGCGATCGCAGATCTTGTCGGGATGACCCTCGGCCACCGACTCGCTGGTGAACAAGTAATCGGATCGCGGCATACAGGCTCCCCATCATGCCGACCTCCGGACCGCGCCCTTGGTCGAGGCCATGCACCATCGGCGCCGCCGGCCGAGGCCGGCGACGCGAACCGCCAGGAGTGACGACATCCGTTTCGGCAAGCGCATTCTTGTGCCGGGATGGCCGCCGACGGTCAAGCGAACTGTTGGTCGCCGACCGTCCTGGGGTACCTCTCAATGCGCAGCAGGACGCCGCTTGTCGTCGAGGTTGGCCAGGGCCTTGGTCAGCTCGAACAGACGCTTGCGCACCACGGCGTCCGCGATCCGATTATAGGCGCGCACCAGCTCCAGGGTCTCGCGCTTGTCGAACGGCAGGTCCCGGTCGTCGTCGAACGCGAATCTGACCGGATCCTCCGCCAGTCCGGGCGCCACGAGGTCGGCCGCGACGCCGCCGTCGCCTTCGGGCATGTCGTCGAAGAAGAACGACACCGGAACGTGGAGGATCCGACCGAGCTCGTAGAGGCGGGACGAGCCGATCCGATTGACGCCGCGCTCGTACTTCTGGACCTGTTGGAAGGTCAGGCCCAAAAGTTGACCGAGCCGCTCCTGGCTCATGCCCAGCAACGTTCGCCGCAGCCGCAGCCGATGTCCGACGTGGACGTCGATCGGGTTGGGCCTGTCCGTCATACCAGGGCCTTCTCGGCTGGGCGCGGTGGCATGCCCGCCGCGCATGCTCGCTCACGTTCTAGCGGCTTTTTGCGCTTTGGTAACCTCCGGTGCGCCGCGGCGCCGCCGCACCTCGAGCAGGAGCGCGCCGAGCGCGAGCATCGCGGCGGGTACGGCGACGATCACCGGGCCCGTGCGCGCGAACGGGGTTGCCCCCGGCAGGGGGCGCGGCAGGGCGGCATCGAGCACCCCGGTCTCGCCGAGGCCGAGCTCGGCCTGAATCCGGCCCCAGGGGTCGACCACGGCGGAGATCCCGGTATTGGCGCTGCGCACCAGCGGCAGACCTTCCTCGATCGCGCGCATCCGCGCCATCGCGAAATGCTGATACGGGCCGGAGCTGCGCCCGAACCAGGCATCGTTGGTGATGTTGAGCAGCCAGTCCGGCCGGGCACCCGGGTCGACGACCCCGCCGGAGAAGATCGCTTCGTAGCAGATCAACGGACTGAACGGCGGCAGCCCCGGCAACGCGATCGTCTGCCGGCCCGGCCCGGCCCGGAAGTCGATGCTGCCGTGGGTCAGCTTGTCCAGGCCGAGGCGGCTCAGGACATCGCGCAGGGGCAGGAACTCGCCGAAGGGCACCAGATCGCGCTTGTCGTAGCGGGCGCGGATGGTGCCCGTGTCGTCGATCACGAACAGGCTGTTCCAGACACGCGGCGGCTCGCTCGAAAGGTCGTAGCGCTCGCCCCCGGTGAGCAGCAGACCATCCGGCGGCACGACCTCGGCGATCATCTGGCGGGCGACCGGCTCCTGCTCGAGCGGGTAAGGCGTCGCCGATTCCGGCCAGATGACGTGGGTCACGGCGCCGGCGCCCTCGGCCGACAGGCTCAGATGGCGCTCGAAGGCGCGCGCCCGCGCCTCGGGCTGCCACTTGTGGTGCTGGGCGACGTTGCCTTGGACCAGACGCAGGCGCACGGCGGCGTCGGGCTCTGCAACCGCGTCCAGGAGCCGCAGGGCGCCGCCGGCCCAGACCGCGATCAGGGCGAGGGCGGCGACCGCAAGCGGCTCCCACCCCGGCCGTTCGCTCCGGTCCAGCCATGCCGCCGGCAGGGCGCCGAGCGTGACCGCGAGCAGGCTCAGGCCATGGACCCCGGCGAGCGCGGCGAGCTGGCTGATCGCCGCCGACGGCGCGAAGGCATAGCCGATCAGGTTCCAGGGAAAGCCGCCGAACAGGAGCCCGCGCGCGAACTCCGTGGCGGTCCAGGCGAGCGCCAGGACCAGCGTCGAGGCGATCGGGCTCTGCCAGCGATAGAGCACGGTGAGCCAGGCGGCGAGAGCCGGAAAGCAGGCGAGATAGGCGCACAGCAGCAGCACCGCGGGCACGGCGAACACGCCAAAGCGCTCGGCGTCGGTGAAGAAGGCGATCCCGATCCAATAGAGTCCGAGCAGGAAATGGGCGAAGCCGAAGCACCAGCCGAGCACGAGCGCCTGGTGCCCGCGCTCGGTGCGCCGCAGCAGGTCCACGAGCCCGGCGAAGGCGAGCAGCAGCGGGTAGAGGTGGAACGGCGGCAGGGTCAGCGCCGCCAGCGCACCCAGGACCAGGGCGCTGGTCCGCGGCCGGCTGCGCAGGCGGCTGAGCCAGCGGCCGGGCGCAACGCCCCGGGCGCTCAACTCTCCTCGCTCGCCGCCGAGGGCGCCTGCGGGACGATGCGCAGCCGTTTGATCCGGCGGGGGTCCGCTTCCAGCACCCTGAACTCGACGCCGGCCGGATGCCGGACGATCTCGCCCCGCGCCGGGACCCGATCGAGCAGGGTGAAGAGCAGCCCGCCCAAGGTATCCACGTCCTCCCGCCGTTCCGCATCCAGGAGCTCGAGCCCGAGCCGGCGCTCCAACTCCTCGACCTCGACCCGGGCATCGGCTTCGAGCGCGCCGTCGGGCAGCTCGACGATCTGCGGCGGCAGGATCTTGTCGTGCTCGTCCTGGATCTCGCCGACGATCTCCTCGACCAGATCCTCGATCGTGGCGAGACCGTCGGTGCCGCCGTATTCGTCGACCACGATCGCCATGTGCACGCCGGTGTCGCGCATCTGCAGCAGCAGGTCCAGAACCCGCATCGAGGGTGGTACGAACAACACCTCGCGGATGATCGGCTCCAGCTTGAACTCGGCGCCGTCGCCCCAGTACGGCAGGAGATCCTTGATGTGGACCATGCCGATGACGTCGTCGAGATTGTCGCGGAACACCGGCAGGCGGGTGTGCATCGCGTTGCGCATGGTCCCGACCACCTCGCCGAGGCCGGCGGTGACGTCGATGGCCTGGATGTCCGAGCGCGGGACCATGACGTCCCAGACCTGCAGCTCGCCGAAGCTGAGCGCGTTGAGGAGGAGCTCGCGCTCCTGCTCGGTGAACTCGGCGCGATCCTGCGTTTCCTCCTCGTCCTCCTCGATCAGCTCCTCGAGGGTCTCGCGCAGCGAGTGACCGTCGCCGTTGCGTCGCCGGGCGAGCACGCGCAGGCGGCTCAGCAGGCCGGTGAGCAGCGAGGCGTGCGATTCCCGCCCGCCCGCCGGCAGTTCCTTCATGGCACCTTCTCCAGGGCCCGGGCGCCGCCGGTTGCTCTCATCGCTGCCTCGGCATCGCCCGCGTACGGATCACCAATCCCCAGCTGCTCGAGAATCGATCGCTCCAGGCTCTCCATGAGCGCGGCGTCCGCGCGGCTCTGGTGATCGTAGCCCAGCAGGTGCAGGCAACCGTGGACCACCAGGTGGCTGACGTGGCTCGACAACGCTTTGGTGGCCGCCTCCGCCTCGGCGCGGACCGTCTCCAAGGCGAGCACGACGTCGCCGAGCGGGACCGGCCCGGGAGGCAGCTGCCCGGGCGCCGATCCGGGGATGCGATCGAACGTGGGGAAGGAGAGAACGTTGGTCGCGCGATCCTGGCTGCGGTAGGCGGCGTTCAGCCGGCGCACGGCGGCATCATCGGTCAGCAGGATGCTGACCTCGGGCCGTGCGAGCCAGGGCGGAAGCGGGACCCGGGCCAAGGTCGCGCCGGCCGCACGCCGGCACACCCCCATCGGGCCGGCCAGGTGGGTTCGCCAGGCCGGGGCACCGACGGCCACAGAGATCGTACTTGGAGGTTCAGGGTCCATTTCGTTTGCACAAGTCTCGCGGACGCGAGGGATCGGGCCGGAACCGACCCGCGAAGCGTCTCCGATCAGCCATGGCCGAGGTCCGCCTCGGGGGGCACGGGGCTGTCGCCGCCGTAGGCCTTGAGAATCACCTCGACCAGCGGATGACGGACGATGTCCTCCTCGGTGAACCGAATGACCGCAACCTCGCTCGTCTGGTCGAGCCTGCGAACGGCGTCGACCAGACCCGACCGGGTGCCCGGCGGCAGGTCGTGCTGCGACGGGTCACCGGTCACGACCATGCGCGAATTCTCGCCGAGCCGGGTCAAGAACATCTTCATCTGAGCAGGCGTCGTGTTCTGTCCCTCATCCAGGATCACGAAGGCGTTGGCCAAGGTCCGCCCGCGCATGAATGCGAGCGGGGCGATCTCGATCTGGCCGCTTTCCAGCTTCGCGCCGAGCTTGCCGTCGGGCAGCATGTCCTGCAAGGCATCATACAGCGGCCGCAGGTAGGGGTCGACCTTGTCCTTCATGTCGCCGGGCAGGAAGCCGAGGCGCTCGCCCGCCTCGACCGCGGGGCGCGACAGAATCAACCGGTCGACCGCGCGCTGCTTGAGCAGGGCGACGCCGGTGGCGACCGCGAGGTAGGTCTTGCCCGTGCCGGCCGGCCCGATCCCGAACACCAGATCGTGCGCGCGCATCGCCCGCAGATAGGCCGCCTGGGTCGGCGAGCGGGGACCGACCCGGCGCCGCTCGGTGCGGATCACGACGTCGTCGCCGGTCAAAGCGGCGAGGTCGTGCGGTTCGCGCAGGACCATGCGGACCGCAGCGTCCACCTCGTTGCGGCCGAGATCCAGGCCGCCGTCGAGCTGGCGGTAGAGCCCTTCAAGCACCGAGGCCGCGGCGTCCACCGGCTCGACCTCGCCGCTGATGGTGACCAGGTTGCCGCGCGCCGCGAGGCTCACGGGGAGATGTTGCTCGACCAGCGCCAGATGCTCGTGATGCCTGCCGAACAGCACCGCGCAACGGCCGTTGTCCTCGAAGGTCAACGTCCGCGAGACGACCCCCTGGGGCGTGACCGGCACCGGCTTCAGGCTCATGTGGCAAGGCCTCGGCATGGTGCGCCTGGCCGCGCGCCCGCCGGCTCGGCCGGCACGGCGGCGAGGCTGTGGGCGTGGCTGTCGGTGATCAGGACGTCGATGGTCTGGCCCGGCGCCGACCCAGCGACCTCGACGTGGACCGCCTGGAGATAAGGAGAGCGCCCGACCTGCTGCCCGGGGTGCCGCCCGGGCCGCTCGAGCAGGACCGGCAGCACCCGGCCGACCGTGCTGGCGTTGAAGGCGCGCGCCTGATCGGCGAGCAGCGCCTGCAGCTGCTCCAGACGTTCGGCCTTGATGGCCTCGCTGATCTGCTTGCGCATGCCGGCTGCCGGGGTGCCGGGGCGGGGGCTGTACTTGAACGAGAACGCCTGGGCGAAGCCGATCGCCGCCACCAGCGCCAGGGTCGCCTGGAAGTCGCGCTCGGTCTCGCCGGGGAAGCCGACGATGAAATCGGACGACAGGGCGAGGTCGGCGCGCGCCGCGCGCAGCCGCTCGACCACCCGACGATAGTCGGCGGCCGTGTGCCGCCGGTTCATCGCCTCGAGCACGGCATCGGCGCCCGACTGCGCCGGCAGATGCAGGAACGGCATCAGCTTGCCGGTCGTGGCGTGCGCCTCGATCAGGTCGTCGCTCACATCGCGCGGATGGGACGTGGTGTAGCGGATCCGCTCGAGGCCATCGATCTCGGCCAGGGCTTGGATCAGCCGGGCCAGGCTCCAGGGGCGGCCATCGGCTGCCTCGCCCCGGTAGGCATTGACGTTCTGGCCGAGCAGCGTGATCTCGCGCGCGCCCGCCGCCACCAGCCGGCGCGCTTCGGCGACGATCGCCGCCACCGGGCGCGACGCCTCGGCGCCGCGGGTGTACGGGACGACGCAAAAGGTGCAGAACTTGTCGCAGCCTTCCTGGACCGTGAGGAATGCCGAGATGCCCGGCGGGGCGGCCAGCTCTTCCGGCAGGCGATCGAACTTGCTCTCCGGCGGGAAGTCGGTGTCCAGGACGCTGTCCTGGGCGCGCGCCCGGCGGTGCAGGAGCTCCGGCAGGCGATGGTAGGCCTGGGGGCCGACCACGATGTCCACGAACGGCGCCCGCTCGAGCATCGCCTGGCCTTCCGCCTGCGCCACGCAGCCCGCGACACCGATCATCATGTCGGCGCCGCGCGCCCGCCGGCGCTCCCGTAGGAGGCGCAGCCGCCCGAGCTCCGAGTAGACCTTCTCGGCGGCCTTCTCGCGGATGTGGCAGGTGTTCAGGATGACCAGATCGGCGTCGTCGGCTCGATCGATGGCGACATAGCCGTGCGGCGCCAGCGCATCCGCCATCCGGGCGGAGTCGTACACGTTCATCTGGCAGCCGTAGGTCTTGATGAACAGCTTCTTGGCCACGCCTCAGCGGCCGCCCATCGCCGGATCGAGAGCCGGCGTCTTCGGAATGGTACTCGCTTCGCCAGGTGTCATGCGTTCGGGCTATCACTCCCTCATGACATTCTTATGGGAATGCCTCAGGACCTCGTCAAGCGGCGGCGGTGCCTCTCGGGCTCACAAAAACGTCACTCCCGTACAGCAGGCGGCGGCGCCGGGCGCCGCCAAAGTGGTCCCGGTGCACGGGCAAGCGCCCCTCGGCATCGAGCATGGCGCGTCGGGGTGAACAGGAAGTGAAGCCGCAGGGCTGGCGACGCGCGACCGCGAGATCCGGCGAACGTCGAGCGGAGAGGCGCTCACAGGGGAGCCGCCGGTCGTTGTCGCCGCCATCGATCCGGCGGGCCGATCGGCGCTCACGCCGATCGCGGCGCACCACCCTCGACCACGGCAGCATCGATCGATCCGGTCGTCGCCGCGGGGCTCACGCAAACCCGCTGTGCGATCGATCGGTCGGCCCGGACCGATGCCGCGTCGAACCCCCGGCCTCGCCGGCATCCGGCGGGAGCGAAGAACGCCGCGGCGCCGCGCCGAGGCGCGAAGCCGGCGGCCGCCGCGATCCCCTCACGGGATCGCCGTCACGCAGCGCCTCGCCTGGTCCGGGCGCCACGCTTGGTGCCGAGACCGATCTTCTTGGCGAGCGCACTCCGCTGCTGCGCGTAGCTCGGCGCCACCATCGGGTAGTCGTCAGGCAGCCCCCACCGCTTGCGATACTCCTCGGGCGTCATGTCGTAGCGCGTCTTCAGGTGCCGCTTGAGCATCTTCAGCTTCTTCCCGTCTTCCAGGCAAATGATGTATTCCGGCGTGACGGACTTCTTGATCGCGACCGCTGGCTGCGGCTTCTCCGGCTGCTCGGGCGCAGGTGCGGGCGAGAGGTTGGTCAGACTCCCGTAGACCTGCCGAATCAGCTCAGGGAGGTCGGGCACGGCGACGGTGTTGTTCGAGACATGCGACGCCACAATTTCGGTGGTCAGCGCGAGGAGCTCGTTTTGGCTCATCTTGTCAGTCATAGCGCACTGCGCCCTCTGCGAGCTGGCTTGGTCAGTTGTCATTCCGCAACATATTTCGAGTTTTCAAACGCGCAAGCATTTTTTTGTCTGTTCAGTAGATGAGGTAAGAAACCTTATGAGCAACGCCGAATACAGCTCGGATGTCACTGCCTAGGTCCAAGACCGTCGCGGGGAGCAAGGTGTTGCCTGACCCCAGGCTTGGAGCGAACGCGCCGCCGGCGCGGCCGAGCACTGGTGAGCGGGCCGCGGTGGCGCCTGCGGCCGGCAACATGGCGCGGTCCGTGGCAAAAGCCGGCGCGGCCTCCAGGCGCCTAGCGCCAGTGGCGGCCATCCGGCGGCAGCGGCAGGGTCGTCAGGTCGCAGCGCATCGTATAGGCGCTGACCCGCGTGCCATTGGCCCGCTGGTAATAGCCGTCGCGCCGGCCGACCTGGTCGAAGCCGAACGCGTGGTACAGCATCTGCGCCGTGACGTTGTCGGTCGCGACCTCCAGGAACATCGCCACCGCCCCGGCACGCCGGCAGCGTTCCATGCTCTCGCGCAACAGGGCGGTGCCGATGGCGCGCCTGCGATAGGCGGGGCCGACGCCGACCGAGAGGAGCTCGCCTTCGTCGCGCACCACCCGGCACAACGCGAACCCGACGCCCCGCATGCCGTCGAGGCCTGCGAGATTGGGCTCGAACAGGCGGGCCAGGAGGCCGAAGCCGCCTGGCAGCGCGAGCAGGTGCGCGAGGTCGGCACGGCTCCAGGGATCCTCGAAGCAGGCCTGATGCAGCCGGGCCAACCGCCCCAGGTCGAACGGTCCGACCGGTTTGATCTTGAGCGTATTGTCGCGTTTCAGCGCGAGCATGCGGCGGCGCCAACGGCTACGCTGGCAGGGGCTCGCGGGAGCGTCGGCAGTCGCGCATCGGGCGGCCGCAGATACAGCGGCTGCACCGCCCGCCCCTCGAGCGGGCGCTCGCCCGCGGCCAGACGGCCCTGCGCCCGGCGCGCCACGCCGCCCGCATCCGCCTCGATGTTCTCGCTCACCATCGGCCCAGCATCCGACAGCACGGCGGCGAGCGCAACGGCACCGTTGCCCACCAGGCGCAGCGGCGGTGCGACCGCGCCGAGCCTCAGGTCCGCCGGTGCCAGGACACGCGGCGGGCCCAGCGCCACCAGCGCCTGATCGAACGCCTGCACATAGAGCTGACTGCGGCGGGCATCGACGGCGGCGATGATCGTCCCTGCGGGCTGGGCGCCGGCCGCGGCGGCGAGCGCCTCGAGGGTGTTCACCGCGATCACCGGTCGCGCCAGCGCCAGAGCCAGGGCACGCGCCGCCGCGACGCCGGCGCGGATGCCGGTGAAGCTGCCCGGGCCACGGTTCACCGCCAGCACGTCGAGGTCCTGATAGCTGACCCCCGCCGCGTGGAGCGCAGCGTCGATCAGCGCCACCAGCCGGTCGGCCTGAGCGGTCCCCGGCTCCCCGCGGCGGTAGCCGAGCATCTGGCCCGCTTCGTCGCACACCGCGACCGAGCACACCGACGCGGCACTCTCCAGGGCGAGCAGAATCACGGGTGACCGACGGCGAGCGAAGGGTGATCAGGCGACGGGTCGCACCTCCACCACCTCGGGCACGTAGTAGCGGAGCAGATTCTCGATACCGTTCTTGAGGGTGATGGTCGAGCTGGGACAGCCGCTGCAGGCGCCGCGCATGTGCAGATAGACGACGCCGCGCTCGAAGCCGCGAAAGATGATGTCGCCGCCGTCCTGCGCCACCGCGGGGCGGACGCGGGTGTCGATCAGCTCGCGAATCTGCCTGACGATCGCGTCGTCCTCGTCACCGGCGCCTTCTTCCTCGACCTGCGCCTGGGGCTCGAGCACCGGATCGCCCGACAGATAGTGCTCCATGATCGCGCCGAGCACGGCTGGCTTGAGCGCGTACCAGTCCTGATCGGCGGCCTTGGTCACGGTGATGAAATCCGTCCCGAAGAACACGCCCGTGACCCCGTCCACCGCGAACACCCGGCGCGCCAGTGGCGAGGCGTCGGCATCCGCCGGCGTGGTGAAATCGGCCACGCCGCGCTGCATGACCTCGCGTCCAGGCAGGAACTTGAGAGTCGCCGGGTTCGGCGTCTGTTCGGTCTGGATGAACATTGGTGTGGTTCCTCCTGACTCGCCGGCGATCGGCTTCGGGCCAATCCGGACCGGACCGTGAGCGCCCGGCCCTTCAAAGATGGACCATCGTCGGCCCCGGCGCAAGCGGACCGGGACCGGATCATTTGAGGAGGATGTCGGAAACTTCCTTGAGCTGCGTGCGCGCGCGCAGCAGGAAGAACCCCTGCGCGGCCAGATGGTTCGGCATGAGCTGGCCATCGGGAGCGCCGTCCATGACCACCCAGGGCTGTAGAGTCGCGGCGGTGCGCAGGCTCTCGAGCATCTGGGTCCAGGCGCCGGTCAGCTCGCGCTCGCGGATGACGTTGGCGAAGTCGACCTCGAGCGCGCGCAGGAGCAGGTAGTAGGCGTAGAGGCGCCCCTTGTTGGCATAGAACAGGTCGTCCGTGGTGAAGTCGGGCCAAATGCCGGAAGTTTCGAGCTTCTGGTCGATCGCCGCCGAGGACGAGCCCATGTCCGCGGTCATCCGATCGATCGTGCCGAGCAGATTGTCTGAACGGGCCTCGAACACGGCCTGCCCCAGGCCGAGGCGCTGATTGTAGCTGCGCAGCGCGTCCATCGCCCGGCGATACTGCTGCTCGGAGCTGGCCGTCGGCGCCCAGGAGGTCTGGAGGTCGAAAATCCAGACCGTGCCCGGGTACCTGAGCAGGCCGGCGGCGGTATCCAGATCGCGGTCGACCTGGCTCGAGCCGCGGGTTCGGGCGATCTGGTCGGTCAGCTCGATCCCGAAGCGCGACACCGCCGCGACGATGCCCTGCTGAAAGTTCGGCATGTTGTCGAGCAGGCTGCCGGGCATGAAGAAGGGATCGTTGGCGACCCAGCGATGACGGTTGATCTCGCGATCGATCAGGTCGGCCGCGACCGCCACCGCCTGGCTGCCCCCCTCCGGGACCGAGCTCTCCAGCCCGAAATCCGGGTCGTCGTCGATCTCGTGCAGCCAGAGCATGCCGCCGACGTAGTAGAGCGCGAGCAGGCCGACCGCCACGAGCGGCCACAACCACGGCCGGCGCCGGTACCATGGCCGGGCGACCGGCAATTCCGCCGGATGGACGGTCGATTGTGCCACCGTGGCCGATCCTCAGCGGGGCAGGAATCCGACCAGATCGTAGATCTGCGCCAGGTTGTCGACGGCGATCGCTTCGGCGCGCTCCGCCCCTTTGCGCAGAATATGGTCGACCTGAGCGGGCGCGTCCATCAGGCGGCGCATCTCCGCGGTCACCGGCGCGAGCGTGGTGACCGCGAGCTCGGCGAGCTCGCTCTTGAACGCCGAGAACGACGTGTCGGCGAAGCGGGCGGCGACATCGGCGAGCGGGAGGTCGGCAAGCGCCGCGTAAATGGTGAGGAGGTTGGCCGCCTCGGGCCGGTTCTCCGGATCGTAGCTCAGCCCCATGAGGCTGTCCGACTTGGCGCGGCGGATCTTGTGCGCGATGGCGTCGGCATCGTCGGTCAGGTTGATCCGCGACTGGTCGCTGGCATCGGAGCTGCTCATCTTGGCGCGGCCGTCGCGCAGGCTCATCACGCGCGTGCCCTCGCCGAAGATCATCGGCTCCGGCAACGGGAAGAACTCGGTGCCGTACTTGCGATTGAACGCGCCGGCGATGTCGCGCGACAGCTCCAGATGCTGCTTCTGGTCCTCGCCGACCGGCACGTGGGTGGCGCGATACGCCAGGATGTCGGCGGCCTGGAGCACGGGGTAGACGTAGAGGCCGGCGAGCGCCTGGTCCCGGTTCCTGCCGGCCTTGTCCTTGAACTGGGTCATCCGGTTGAGCCAGCCGAGCGGCGTCACGCAGTTGAAGATCCAGGCGAGCTGGGCGTGCGCCGGGACATGGCTCTGGACGAAGATCGTGGTGCGCTCGGGATCGAGCCCGGCGGCGAGGAACCCGGCCGCGACCTCGTAGGTCTTGGCGCGCAGCTCCTCGGGCTCCTGCGGCACGGTGATCGCGTGCAGATCGACGATGCAATAGATCGCCTCGTACTCGCCCTGGAGCCGGACCCAGTTGCGGATCGCACCGAGGTAGTTGCCCAGGTGCAGCTTGCCGCTCGGCTGGATGCCGGAGAAGATCCGCCCTTTCATGTGCTGCTGCGGCCCTTTCTCGCCGGATGTGTGTGCGGGGACTTATGGGGATGGCGCGGTCGCCGTCAAGGCCATGTCCTTGGACGGCGGCGTGTCGGCGGCTGCCGGAACGGGCAACGCCCGCCGTACGGAGCGTGACTCATCCGCCCTGGCGCCCGGACGGCGATCGAGCGATCGGCGGCGTTCACCAGTCCAGGGTCATCAGCGGGGCTCATATTCCTGCCAGTCGCGGGCGACGCAGTTGCTGTAGGTCGCGGCCGTGCCTCGCAGGGTGGCGTTACGGCCGTCCAATCGGAGCTCATGGGTGCCGTCGTCGTAGCGGGCGCCGGCGCTCGCCGAAACCTCTGGCAGCACCCATTCCCGGTCACCTAGCTCGAGGATCACCTGACCATCGCGCTCGTAGCGAGCGACGAAGCCATGGCCCTGGTCGCAATCGTAGGTGACGCGCACCACGCCCGGCGGCCGCTCGAGCGCGCAACCGACCAGCAAGGCGAGCACCGCCAGCGCCGCGTAGCCGCCACGCTCTTGGACCTCGCGCCTCGCCGAGGTCGCCGGCATGCGATTTGGATAACCGGCGGCGACTCGTGCCTGCAGCGATCGGTACCCGTCGACGAAGTTAAACTTCAATCCAGGCTATCTCCGGCGGTTGGATCTCATGGGCAGGCGGGGGAGGGTCGGTCTCAATCGGGGAAGCCGTCGGATGGTGTCCGCCGTCAAGCGCGGCGCCTGCCGACGACACGGCGCAGCTCGCCGAGATCGAGCGCGCCGAGCAGGTGGCCGAGCAGAAGGAAGCCGAGGCCACCGGCCGTGATCAGCAGCGCGAGCGCGAGCGGCGACGGCAGCCCTACCAGCCAGGGGCCGGCGAGCCACAGCCCGAGGGCCATGGCGAGGCTCGTGGCGAGAATGCGCGGCACCCGGCGCTTGAGCCGGGCGTCGGGCTGAAACAGGCCGTCGCGCCACAGGCCGCGCCCGAGCAGGCCGGCGTTCAGCCAGGCCGACAGCGCCGTCGCCAGCGCGATGCCGACATGGGCGAGCCACCAGATCAGGGCGAGCGCGATGACGACGTTGCTGATCAGGCAGACGATCGCAATCTTCACCGGCGTCCTGGTGTCCTCGCGCGCGAAGAAGCCCGGCGTCAGCACCTTGATCAGCACATAGGCGGGCAGACCGAGGGCGTAGGCGGCGAGCGCGGCGCTGGTCGCCCGGCTCGCCTCGGCGCCGAACGCGCCCCGCTCGAACAGCACGCTCACGATCGGCACGCACAGCATTGTGAGGGCGACCGCTGCGGGCACGGTCAGCAGCAGCGCCAGCTCGAGCGCCCGGTTCTGGCTGTGCAGCGCATGCGCGACCTGGCCCGCACGCAGCTGGCGCGCCATCAGCGGCAACAGCGCGGTCCCGACCGCGACGCCGATGACCCCGAGCGGCAGCTGGTTCACCCGGTCGGCGAAGTACAGGTACGACACCGCGCCTGGCGGCAGCAGCGAGGCGAGCACGACGTCGATGAACAGATTGATCTGGGCGACGCCGGCGCCGATCGCGCCGGGCAGCATCAGCGCGAACAGGCGCCTGATCTCCGGGGTGAGCCGCGGCCGGCGCAGCGCCGGCGCCATGCCCTCGCGCCGGACGGCGAGGCGCAGCCACAGGACCTGCAGCAACCCCGCGGCGGCGATCCCCCAGGCGAGCGCATGCGCGGGCGCATCGAGCCAGAGCGCGCTCAGGATCAAAGCGCCGATCAGGCAGACGTTGAGCAGGATCGGCGCCGCGGCGGCGGCGGCGAAGCGGCCGAGCGAGTTGAGGACGCCGCCATACAGCGCGACCAGCGCGATGAACAGGATGTAGACGAAGGTGATGCGGGACAGCTCGACCGCGCCCTGGTAGCGCACGCCGCCGGGCTCGAACCCCGGCGCCAGCACGAAGATCACCCAGGGCATGGCGGCGATCGTGAGCAGCACGAGCGGCGCGAGGACCGCGAGCTGGATCGCCTGCGCCTGCTCGGCGAAGGTCTTGGCCGCGGCCCGGCCCTCGCCCTCGAGGGTGCGCGCGAACAGGGGCACGAAGCCGGCGTTGAAGGCGCCCTCCGCGAACAGCCGGCGCAGGAAGTTGGGCAGCTTGAAGGCGACGAAGAAGGCATCCGCGAGCGGGCCGGCGCCGAGCAGCGCCGCGATCATGATGTCCCGGACGAAGCCCAGGAGGCGCGAGACGAGGGTGAGCGAGCCGACCGTGGCGATCGAGCGGTGGAGAGCGACGGGGCGCGCCGCGCCGCGCGCGGAGCCGGCTTCAGCGGCCAACGCCTGCCGCCCGTGCGCTCGCTTCCTCGGACGCCGGCGGGGCGCTGCCCGGCGGCTCGAGGCTGGCGATCAGCATGCGCTGGATCTGGCGCACCTTCGATGGTTGCGTGATCTTCAGGCCGAACACGTCCTTGACGTAGAACACGTCGACCACACGCTCGCCGTAGGTGCTGATGTGGGCGCTGGAGATCACCATGCCCAGGTCCTTCAGCGTCCTGGCGACGTCGTACAGGAGGCCGGGGCGATCGCGGCCGTTGACCTCGATCACGGTATGGGTCCGGCTGGCGTTGTTGTCGGTCAGCACCCGGGGCTCGACCTGAAACACATCCGCTCGCGGCGGCAGCGAGCGGCGGCCGGCCAGCGCCCGGTCGAGCCACAGCTGGCCCTCCAGCGCCAGCTCGATGTTGCGCCGGATGCGCTCGAGCCGCTTCGGATCGGCGACGGCGGTGCGATCGTCGGCGTTCTGGATACCGAAGCTGTCGAGCGCCATGCCGTCGCCGGTGGTGAAGATCCGGGCGTCGACGATGCTGGCGCCGGAGAGCGCGATGGCGCCTGCCACTTTCATGAACAGACCGGGATGGTCCGGGGTGAACAGCAGCATCTCGGTGCGGTCGCGGAAGCGGTCGATCTGGAAGTCGAGGGTCAGCTGAGCGCCACCCTCCTCCGCGGCGCGCACCAGCTCGGCATGGCGCCGGTGCACGTCGGTGGCGAAGCTCAGCCAGTAGCGCGGGTCCTGACGCTCGACGAAGGCGCGCACCGCCTCGTCCGGCCAGCCGCGCAGCGCCTCCGCGAGCGCCTCCTGAGCGGCCGCGATGCGTTCCCGGCGGCGGCCGGTATCGGTGCCCGCAAGCGCCGCGTCGGTCTCGTGATACAGGGTGCGCAGGAGCTGACCCTTCCAGCCGTTCCAGACGCTTGGCCCGACCGCGCGGATGTCGGCGGCGGTCATGATCAGGAGCAGGCGCAGGCGCTCGGGCGACTGGATCACCTCGGCCACGTCGCTCACCGTCTTGGGATCGTCGGAGTCGCGCTTGAACGCGGTTCGGCTCAGCAGCAGATGATGGCGCACCAGCCACGCCACGGTCTCCACCTGCTCGGCGCTCAAGCCCAGACGCGGCCCGGTCCGCTCGACCATGCGCGCGCCAATCTCGGAATGATCGCCGGCGCGGCCCTTGCCGAGGTCGTGGAACAGCATCGCGACGTACAGCTCGGTGCGCGAGAGAATGTTCGGCATCAGGCCGGTGACGAGGGGCAGCTCGTCGGCGAGAAGGCCGTTCTCGATCTGATCCAGCACGCCGATCGCCTGGATCGTGTGCTCGTCCACCGTGTAGACGTGATAGAGGCTGTGCTCCATCTGGGCGACCACGCGGCCGAACTCCGGCAGGAACCGGCCGAGCACGCCGGCCTCGTTCATCCGGCGCAGCGTGGTGTCCGGGTCCTTGCGCGAGGTGAGCATGGCCATGAACAGGGCGTTCGCCGCCGCGTCGGCGCGCTCGTCCGGACCGATCCGCCGCAGGTTCTGGGTCACCGCGCGCAGCGCCTGGGGGTGGATGTCGAGGTCCCGCTCCTGCGCCAGGTGGAACAGCCGGAGCATCGCCAGGGGCTCGCGCTCGAACAGATCGGGCTCGGCGGGCGCGATCCGGCCGCCCTGGATCTCCATGCCGTCGATCCGCCGCCGCCCGAAGCCGAACCGGGCAAGACCCAGGCGCGGCCGGCGCCGGTGCTGCTCCTCGAGGGCGGCGCAGAAGATCCGGGTCAGCGCGCCGACCTCCTTGGCGATCAGGTAGTAATGCTTCATGAACCGCTCGACGCTGCTCGACCCCTTGTGGTCCCGGTAACCCAAATGCTGGGCGATCTCCGGCTGCAGGTCGAAGGTCAGGCGCTCCTCGGCCCGGTCGCTCAGATAGTGGAGGTGGCAGCGCACCGCCCAGAGGAACCGCCGGGCCTTGGTGAACTTGCGCAGCGCCAAGGAATCCAGAACGCCGTGCTCGACCAGCTCCGCCGGCCGCTCGATCCGGTAGAGGAACCGGCCGAGCCAGAACAGGGTCTGGAGATCGCGCAGGCCGCCCTTGCCTTCCTTGACGTTGGGCTCGAGCAGGTAGCGGCTGTCGCCGGTGCGCTGGTGGCGGGCGTCGCGCTCCGCGAGCTTGGCCTCGACGAAGGTGGTGCCGCGACCGGCGACCACCTCGGTCTCGAAGCGCCTCTGAAACTCCTCGAACAGCGCGGCATCGCCCCACAGGAAGCGCGCCTCGAGCAGGTTGGTGCAGGTCGTCAGGTCGGCGCGCGCGCCGCGCACGCACTCGGCGATGGAGCGGGTCGCCTGACCGACCTTGAGGCCGAGATCCCACAGCCGGTAGAGCAGGAACTCGATCATCTGCTCGGTATGGGCGGTCCGCTTGTAGGGGTGCAGGAACAAGAGATCGATGTCGGAGTACGGCGCCAGCTCGGCGCGCCCATAGCCGCCGACCGCGACCACCGCGAGCCGCTCGCCCTCGGTTGGATTGGCGAGGCGGAACACCTTGGCCAGCGCGTGGTCCAAAAGACCCTGGACCAGGTCGTCGATCAGGCGGCAGTAGTCGGCGATCGCGGCCTCGGCGTCGTTGTCGGCGTCGAACCGCGCCCGGATGCCGGCACGCCCGCCATCGAGCCAGGGGCGCAACCGGCGCAGCAGCGCCGCCTGATCGGCGCCGCCGCCTTTCAGCAGCTCCTCGAGCCTGGCGCGCGCCTGCGCGAGGTCGACCACCGGCGGCGCACCGGCCGTCTCTCTTTGCCGCTCGAGCTGGATGGCAGTGCTCATGCGCGCACCCATAAGTCGAGGCCGTGCTCGGGCTACCGTGCCAAGCCTCGCGCTCGCCGTGCTACCACGGCGCCGTTAAGATCCCAACCGCCAGCGCGCCGCAGCTCGCGCCGGCAGGCAGGATGTGATCTTGCCCGATCACGCCTTAGATAGCATGCATGGAGCGGGGCGAGGCTGTGCTATGAGTGCAAAGGAGGGACCACGCACGTGACGACCCGTCGAACTGCCTTTTGGTGCGCCGTTGACTGACTTTCTCGCCATGGGCGGCTATGCGGCCTACGTCTGGCCGGCGTACGGCTTCGCCGCGCTCGTCCTGATCTTGCTGCTGGTGCAGAGCTGGCGCAGCGCCAGGCGACGCGCTGCCGAGCTCGAGCAACTGCGCCGCCTGGCTCGCCCCGGCCGGGCGCGCACGGCCAAGCTGCGGCCGCCGCAGGAGCCCGAAGGCTCCTCCTTCCCCCGCCCCGCGACCGAGTGAGGTCCGATGCGTCTGCGCAAGCGACAGCGCCTGATCCTGGTGATCGTCGCCCTGGTTCTGCTGGGGGGCGCGGGCGGCCTCGTGCTGTTCGCGCTGTCCGACAGCATCGCGTTTTTCGTCACGCCAAGCGACATCGCGAGCGGCAAGGTCGATGCCGACAAGCGCTTTCGACTGGGCGGTGTGGTGGTTGCCGGCAGCGTCGAGCGCAACGACGGCACGATCCAATTTCAGCTGACCGATCGGGTGAACGAGGTGCCGGTGCGCTACCGCGGCATCCTGCCGGACCTGTTTCGCGAGGGTCAGGGGATCGTGGCGCAAGGCGTGCTCGGTGAGGACGGCGTGTTCGCAGCGAGCGAGGTTCTCGCCAAGCACGACGAGAACTACATGCCGCCCGAGGTCGCCGAGGCGCTGAAGCAGGCGGGCGTCTGGCGGCACCGCGCCAATGGCGGAGGGGCCGCAGAGTGAGCGTCGAAATCGGCCACTATGCGCTGGTCCTGGCGTTCGGCCTGGCGCTGGTCCAGGGCACGCTGCCGCTGTGGGGTGCGGCGCGGGGCGATGCCGGTCTGATCGCGCTGGCCCGCTCGACCGCGCTTGGTCAGTTCGTGTTCCTGACCATGGCGTTCGGCGCGCTGATCTACGCCTTCGCGGTGTCCGATTTCTCGGTGGTGAACGTCGCCGCCAACTCGCACTCTTCCAAGCCCTTGATTTACAAGATCGCGGCCGCGTGGGGCAATCACGAGGGCTCGCTCGTGCTCTGGGTCTGGATCCTCGCGCTCTACGGCTGCGGCGTTGCCCTGTTCGGGCGCAACCTGCCGCCGGCGTTCCAGGCGCGGGTGCTCGGGGTGCAGGGCCTGATCGGGGTCGGCTTTCTCGCGTTCATGCTGTTCACCTCGAACCCGTTCCTGCGGCTCGACCCGGCGCCGATCGATGGCCAGGGCTTCAACCCGATCCTCCAGGATCCGGCGCTCGCGGCCCATCCGCCGATGCTGTACGCCGGCTACGTCGGCTTCTCCATGGCGTTCGCGTTCGCCATCGCCGCTCTGATCGAGGGCCGGGTGGATGCCACCTGGGCGCGCTGGGTGCGGCCGTGGACGCTCGCCGCGTGGTGCTGCCTCAGCTTCGGCATCGCGCTCGGCAGCTACTGGGCGTACTACGAGCTCGGGTGGGGCGGCTGGTGGTTCTGGGACCCGGTGGAGAACGCCTCGTTCATGCCCTGGCTCGCCGGCACCGCGCTGCTCCACTCGGCGGTCGTGGTCGAGAAGCGCGACGCGCTCAAGAGCTGGACCATCCTGCTCGCAATCCTGGCCTTCTCCTTGAGCCTGCTCGGGACCTTCCTGGTGCGCTCGGGCGTGCTCACCTCGGTCCACGCGTTCGCGGTCGACCCGGCGCGCGGCGTGTTCGTGCTGGCGCTGCTCGGGATCGCGGTCGGCGGCTCGCTCGCGCTCTACGCCTGGCGCGCGCCGGCGCTCCAGGGGCGCGGCGTGTTCGCGCCGATCTCGCGCGAGGGCGGTCTGCTCCTGAACAACCTCCTGCTGGCGACCGCCTGCGCCACGGTCCTGCTCGGCACGCTCTACCCGCTGCTGCTGGAGACGGTCGGCGGCCCCAAGATCTCGGTCGGACCACCCTATTTCAACGCCACCTTCGTGCCGTTGATGGTGCCGCTTCTGATCGCCGTGCCGATCGGCGCGATGCTCGCCTGGAAGCGGGGCGATCTCAATGGCGTGCTCGGCCGGCTCAAGGCGGTGCTGGCGATCACCGCCGCAGCGCTGGTGGCGCAGCTGGTCGCGATGCGGGGCGCGGGCGTGCTCGCCGCCCTGGCGATGGCGCTTGCGGTCTGGGTGATCGCAGGTTCGCTCGGCGAGCTGGCCGGGCGGGTGCAGCTGTTCCGGGGGTCGCCCGGGCGCAGCTGGCAGCGGGCCAGGGGTCTGCCGCGCTCGAGCTACGCCATGACCATGGCGCATGTCGGGCTCGGGGTGTTCGTCGCCGGCGTGACCGCATCCAGCGCCTGGCAGAGCGAGGCGATCCTGGTGATGGCGCCGGGCGAGAGCGCCGATCTCGCCGGCTATCGGTTCACGCTCGCGCGAATCGACGAGTCGCAGGGTCCGAACTACGTGGCGCGGCGCGCCAGCTTCGAGGTCACCCGGGACGGCGCGCCGGTCGCCACGCTGACCCCCGAGAAGCGCTTCTACCCGGTCGAGCGGCAGCCGACCTCGGAGGCCGGCATCGACATGGGCCTGTTGCGCGATCTCTACGTCGTCCTCGGCGACCCGGTCGACGACGCGGCGGCGGGCTCCGCGCACACCGTGCGCATCTATCACAACCCGCTGGTGATGTGGATCTGGGGCGGGGTGGCGCTGATGGGCTTTGCCGGCGTCGTCTCGCTCACCGATCGCCGCCACCGGGTCGGCGCGCCGCGCCCGGCGCGGGCGCGCCTGGCCCCCGCCCCGGCCGGCGCATGAGGTCTCAGATGGCCTGGCGACGACTGCTCTATCTCCTGCCGGTCCTGATCTTCGTCGGGGTCGGCATCGGGCTCGCGGTCGGGCTCACGCGCGACCCCGGCACCCTGCCCTCGGCGCTCATCGACCAGCCGGTGCCGAGCTTCGAGCTGCCGCCGATCGAGGGCATGCCGGGCGCGGGCCTCAGCAGCGCGGATCTCGAGGGTGAGGCGAGCCTGGTCAACGTGTTCGCGTCCTGGTGCGTGCCGTGTCGGGCCGAGCACCCGCTGCTGATGGCCCTGGCCGAGCGCGGCGTCGTGATCAACGGCATCGACTACAAGGATCCGGCCGCGCAGGCGGCAGAGTGGCTGGATGAGCTCGGCAACCCGTTCGCCCGGATCGGCGCCGATCGCAACGGGCGGGTCGCGATCGATTTCGGCGTCTACGGCGTGCCCGAGACCTTCGTCGTCGATCGCAAGGGCCGCATCCGCTACAAGCACGTCGGGCCCTTGAGGGCGCGTGACGTCGAGGAGACCTTGCTGCCGATGCTCGAGCAGCTCGGTCGGGAGCAGGACCCCCTGGAGCAGGCCGGAGGCACCGGGCCCCGGGGTGCTGACCAATGAGGCGCCTGGGGCTCGGCCTGCTGCTGCTCTGCCTGATCGCGGTCTGCCTGCCGGCGGCACCCATGGCGGCGACCAGTCCGGACGAGATCCTGGCGGACCCGGTTCTGGAGCAGCGCGCCCGCGATCTCTCCAAGCAGCTGCGCTGTCTGGTCTGCCAGAATCAGTCGATCGACGATTCCGACGCCGATCTCGCCCACGATCTGCGGCGGATCGTGCGCGAGCAGCTGGTCGCCGGCAGGAGCGACGCCGAGATCATCGATTTTCTGACCGCGCGCTACGGCGACTTCGTGCTGCTCAAGCCGCCGGTCAAGCCGGCGACCTGGGGCCTGTGGTTCGGCCCGGCTGTGGTGCTGGTGATCGCGGCCGGCGGGATCGCCGTCCATCTGCGGCGGCGCCGGCGCACGCAGAGCGCGTCGCCACCCCCGCTCAGCGCGGAGGAACGCGCAAGGCTCGATGCCCTGCTCGGCGGCGCGGAATCCGCCGAGCGCTCCTGACGCGCCGGCTGCGGCCTCAGGGCCGCGACTGGCGATGCAGAACCGACGCCGCCCAAGCTGAGCGCCGACCGGGAGAAACAGGGTCCGAGAAAAGGGGCCTGGCCCCGAGTTGAGCGCCCGACCGCGAGAAAAGGGGCCTGGCCCCGAGTTGAGCGCCCGACCGGGAGAAACGGGGCCTGGCCCCGTTTTCCCCGTTTTCCGATTTCAAGTGGCGCTCGCCGCGGGGGCGGTTTGACAAAACCATAACTCGTGGGTTATGGATTCGGCATGCCCGCCACGTCGAACGAGCTTTTCAGCACCCTGGCCGATCCGACCCGCCGGGCGATCTTCGAGCGGCTGAGCCGCGACGGCGAGCAGACCGTGCGGGCCCTGACCGACCGGGCCGGCGTGTCGCAGCCTGCGGTGTCCAAGCACCTGGGCGTGCTCAAGCTCGCCGGCCTGGTGCGCGACCGGCGCGACGGACGCCAGACCCACTACAGCACTCGGCCGGAAGGTCTCGCACCCCTGATCGACTGGATGAGCTTCTACGGCGCCTTCTGGCGCGACCGGTTCGATCGCCTCGAAGACCTGCTGAACAGGATGGACCAATGACCGAAGCCGACGCCACGCGTTCCCTCGTCATCGAACGGGAGATGTCGTATCCGCCGGAAAAGATCTGGCGCGCCCTCACGCAAAGGCCGCTGATCGAGGATTGGCTGATGAGGAACGACTTCGAGCCGGTCGTGGGGCACAGGTTCAACTTTCGCGCCACGCCCATGCCGCATTGGAACGGCGTGGTCGATTGCGAGGTCCTGGTCGTCGCGCCCTATGAACGGCTCTCCTATAGCTGGAACGCTTCGGGCGAAGAGGCGGCGGGGGGACTGAGGACCGTCGTCACCTGGACGCTGACGCCGACCGAGGGCGGTACGCGCCTGCGCATGGAGCAGTCGGGCTTCCGGCCCGAGGACGAAGCCAACTATCAGGGCGCAAGCTACGGCTGGCAACGATTCGTCGCTGGCCTGGAGCAGGTGCTCGCCGGGCTGGACTAGACGTAGAGCGCTTCCCAACCGGATGGAGGATGTTCGGCACGGGAAAGGGCCTGCCGACCTACGGCTGGAGCGCGTGCTCGGCGGCCTGGACCAGACCTAAAGCGCGTCCCGCCGCCATCAGGCGCCGCTTGGCGAGGATGCGGCGGCGCGCAGTCCATCAATCCGGGCGCTCGATTTCAGAGCGGCGCCACCAGCCAGACGACGCCGGCATGGACGGCGAGCGCCGCCAGCCACGCGAGCGGCCCCGGAAACGCGCGCTTGTGCATCGAAGCCTCGCAAGCATGAGGGTTCATGGATGACCCGCGCGGCGGCCGGGCCGCACCGGGGCGAGGCCATGATCGCGCAGGGCGGCCTAAGATTCGGTGAGGCCCGCCTCGTGCTCGCGCAGGCGCGGCAGCAGCTCGGCGAAGTTGCAGGGCCGATGGCGGATGTCGAGCTGGGCCTCGAGGATCTCGTCCCAGCCGTCGCGGCACGCCCCGGGCGAGCCCGGCAAGGCGAACAGGTAAGTGCCTTTGGCGACCCCGGCGGCGGCGCGCGACTGCACCGTCGAGCTGCCGATCTTGTGGAAGCTGATCATCCGGAACAGCTCGCCGAACCCCGGGATCGGCTTCTCGATCACCATGTCCAGGGCCTCCGGCGTGACGTCGCGCCCGGTGACGCCGGTCCCGCCCGTGCTGATCACCACGTCCACGGCCGGATCGTCGATCCATTGCCGGAAGGCGGCCGCGATCGCCTCGGGCTGGTCGCGCACCAGGGCGCGGTCCGCCAGACGATGGCCGGCGGCGGTAAGCCGCTCGACCAGCAGATTGCCGGACCTGTCGTCCTCGAGGGTGCGGCTGTCGGAGATGGTCAGAACCGCGATGTGGAGGGGCCGAAAGGGCCGGGCCGGATCAATTCCAGGCATGGATCTGCGACTTCGGGTCGAGCGCGCGGTAGGTCGGCCAACTGCCCTTGGCGAGCGCCACCAGCGCGGGTCGTGCCTGGCCGAACCGGGCGCGATAGGTCCAGAGGTTGGTCAGCACCTTCTTCACGTACACGCGCGGCTCGCGCATGGGGATCGACTCCAGGAACAGCAGCGGATCGTCCTCGATGCCGAGCGTCTCCTGCCAGCCGAGGACCCGGCCCGGGCCGGCGTTGTAGGCGACCGCCAGGTAGATCAGATTGTCGCCGATCCACGATCGTTGCAAGAGGTGCTCGAGATAGGCTTGGCCGAACAGGATGCTCGTCTCGGGCTCGAACAGGGCGCCGCCGTGCGGATGATCGAGATCGGCGCGGACCGCGATGTACCGGGCGGTGGCCGGCATCACCTGCATCAGGCCGCGGGCGCCGGCATGGCTTTCGGCGCGCGGATCGAAGCCGGATTCGGCGCGCATGAAGGCGAACACGAGCGCCCGGTCCAGGGTGTAGCCGCTTGCGGGACGCCAGGTCGGTACCGGGAACAGGGCGCTCAGGTCGTAGCGGCCCTCGCTGCGACCGAGGCTCTGGGCGAGGCGCATCTGGGCGGCCGGCAGGTCGAGTGACTTCGCCAGGGCGACCAGGCCGGCCATCAGCTCGGGCGCGGCCCGCGCCGCCAGCTTGCGGATCTCCCGCTCGGCCTGGGCGACCTGGCCGATCTGGCCGAGCGCGATCGCGCGCCTGACGCCGGGGTAGCGCAGCAGTTCCGGCAGAACGCCGCCCTCGAAGGCGATCTCATCGGCGCCGTCCGCCAGCGACCAGCCGAGGATGCCGCGGGCGAGCAGGCCATAGAAGTCACGCCCGGTCGCGGCAACCCGCAGGTACCGATTGACCAGCTGCGGCCGCATCTGCACCAGGTAGGTCCGCGCCGCCCAGAACGCCGCCCGCGCCTGCTCCGCCGGCAGGGTGCCTTCCGCCTGCGCCAGCTTCGTGAAGTGCCACGCCGCCAGATGCATCCAGCCGAGGCGCCAGGCGCTCAGTCCGGCGGTCCAACGCATGTCCGGCACCGTGCTCCCCGACCTGGCGGCGGCGCGGCCGGCGAGCGTCAGCGCCCTGTAATAGTTGCCGATCTCGAGATGGCCGCGCGCCACGCGCCACCGGGCGAGGTCCATCTCGACCGGATCGACCAAAGGCCCGATGTCCGCGCGCTCGAGCTCGCGTTCGGCCTCGAGGGCGCGGCCGGCCGCGACCAGGCGTGCG
>JBOHKK010000009.1:0-37265 GCA_050729115.1 Geminicoccaceae bacterium
GCCTGGCACAGTCCGATCAGGCGCGCGTGCCCGGCATCGGGCACGTAGGCCACCTGGCGCACGCCCAGCTCACCAAGCGCGCCGTAGATCGCTTCGGGCCAGCCGCTCACCCCGTCCTTCCTCCGTTCCGTCTGGGGCGAGTTTGGCGGGCGCCGGCCCCTTCGACAAGGTGCTCGGCGCGCGCCTCTTGCCTGGCGCCAGGGGCCAGCTGGGCAGCGCGAGTCGTTCGAGGGCGCGCCCGGAGGGCCGAAAACGCATCTCCCGGTCTTTCGGTCCAGGCCGCTTGCGCCGTCAGCCCGCCGCGTGCGCAAGCGCCCGGCGCACTTCGGTGGCGGTGGCGAGGTGGCCGCCGGCGTGCTCGATCGCCGCGGCGGCCTCCTCGACCCACTTGAGGTTGGGCGTATCGGTGCCGAGCGGCGCGTCCTCGAGGCCGACCCGGACGTGGCCGCCGTTCGCGACCGCTCCCGGAATCAGCCGCCGGATGTCGACCGCGAGCCCGGCGATCATCCAGGGCGCGCCCGGCGCCTCGTCCGCCAGCAGCTTGAGATAGGCCTCTAGTCCGTATTCCTCGGGCGGAAAACCGAACGCGAAGCCGTCGGAGAACATGAACCGGTAGATCGGTGCCGGGGCGTTGCCGTAGACGCGGGCGAGCGCAGCGCCAAGGCGGAGAAAACCCGGCTCGTAGATCGCGTAGCTGGGGTGGAAGCCTTAGCGCGCGGCGAGCTCCAGGCCGTAGCGGACGTGGCCCTCGGGGTTCAGGTAAACGAAGCCCTCCTGGTTGGCGGCGAGGCGATCGCGGTGGGCGAAGTTGACCGAGCCCGGATCGACCACGGTCCACTCCAGGAGGCCCTGCATCGCGAGCTGCTCGACCGCCTTGAAGCGCTCGGGCGCGGTCATGGCGCGCGGCGCGTCGGGGCTGCCCATCACCGGCAGGGTCGGATAGACGATGACGTCCGCCTGCTCGCGGATGCCCTCGATGATGCGGCGGTAGGTCAGGGCGTCGTCGCGCTGGCGGCCGGTGCGCTCGTCATAGGCGTGGACGTGGACGATCGCGGCGCCCGCCCTGGCGCAGGCGATCCCCTCGGCGATCAGCTCGCCGACCGTGATCGGCATCTTGGGCTGCAAGGTGCGCCCCCACGGCCCGTTCAACGCCACCTCGAGCCAGACCAACCGATCCGCCATCCGCTGCATTCCGTCCAGGACCTGCGCTTCCCCGCTCAGCTATAGCGGTCAGTCGACCAACCGCACAGCTCGCACCGCGCGGGCGGGTTCAAGACCGTCATACCGCGTCGAGCGCGGCGCGGGCGTCCTTCAGCGGCAGCATCAGCGTCAGCGGGTCGAGCGGCGACGCCAGGAAGCCGCAGCGCTCATAGAATGCTCTGGCCTGCTCGTCCTTGGCGTGCACCAGGATCGCCCGGATGCCGGCGAGGTCGGCGGCCTGCAAGGTGCGAAGGATGGCTTCGCGCAGCAGAGCCTTGCCGAGCCCCCGACCCTGAAACCGCCGATCCACCGCAAGCCGGCCAAGAACCATGACCGGGATCGGGTCCGGCATGTTGCGGCGGACCCGCCCCGGGGCGCCGGCCTGCAGAACCGCGCCGTTCGCGAGGCAATAGAAGGCGACGACGCGTGTGTTCCGGCAGACGACGTAGGTGCGCGAGGCGCCCTCGGCTTCGTTGCGCAGAGCCCGCCGTTTGAGCCAGTCGTCGAGCAGCGGCGTGCCGCTGTCGAAGTGATCGATGACGTGCGTGGAGGTCAGCCGCTCCGGCGGCCGCAGCTGCCGAAGCTCGGCGCCGCGGTGCGGCGTCACTCTTCCCAGGGAGCCGGTCCGGCGAGCAGCTTTCGCAGCTGCGCGGTCGGCCGAGGCGGCGCATCGAGGGCCTTTTCGAAGGCGTGGTACCGGGCAGCGTCGAGATCAAACAGGCGCCGATCGAGCAGCGCTTCCTCGGCAGCGCGGGTGGCGCTCTCGAGAATGAACTCGGTGCGCGTCTTGCCGGTCGCCCTGGCGGCGCGATCAATCAGATCCCGCCTCTGCCACGGGACGCGCAAACTGATCGTAGGAGACGTGGATTCACCCCGAGAGGCTCGAGCCGCGGCGGTCATTGTCTCTTTCTTCTCTCAGGCGAGCGATTCTATGTACTTCTCTCAGGCGAGCGATTCTATGTACAGACAACGTATATACGCAATCGCAGGTATGCTGTCAATACGTAGACCTGCGCCCGGCGCTCAGAGGGTCGGTCCCATGAGCACCTCGGGCAGCCACAGCGCGATCCGCGGGAACAGGCAGAGCAGCACGATGCCGAGGATCATGCACAGAACGAAGGGCAAGGCACCCCAGAGGATGGTGGGCAGAGAGACGTCCGGGGCGATGGCGTTGATGACGTAGAGGTTGAGCCCGACCGGGGGCGTGATCA
Organism: Geminicoccaceae bacterium; assembly: GCA_050729115.1. Lineage (GTDB taxonomy): Bacteria > Pseudomonadota > Alphaproteobacteria > Geminicoccales > Geminicoccaceae > JBKPNX01. Next base: position 2,412 of record JBOHKK010000009.1, read on the forward strand.
GGCCGATCTCCATGTTGATGGTCAGGATGATGCCAAACCAGATGGCATCGAAGTTCAGCCCCTCGACGATCGGCAACAGCGTCGGCGCGGTCATCAGGATGATCGCGACCGGCGGCAAAAAGCAGCCGGCGACCAGCAGGAACAGGTTGATCCAGAGCATCACCACCCAGCGGTTGACCTCGAGCTCCGCGATCTGCATGGCGAGCGTCTGGGTGATGAACAGGGTCGACATCATGTAGCTGAACAGGTCGGCGGCGGCGATGATCATCATGATCATCACCGACTCGCGCGTCGCCTCCCTGAAGATTTTCCCAAGGTCCTGCCGGCGCCAGAGGCGGTAGACCGCCATGACGAGAACCAGGCAGAGCAGGGCGCCGACGCCCGCGGCCTCCGACGGCGTTGCGACGCCGCCGTAGAGCACGTAGAGCACGCCGATGATGACCAGGAGGAACGGCCCGACCTTGGGCAGGATCTCCAGCTTCTGGCGGAGCGTGTACCGGACGTCCGCGGCGATCACCTGATAGCCGCTGCGCCAGGAGGCGAAGATGCCCCAGGCGATGAACAGCACGACCAGCATCAGCCCGGGCAGAAGGCCTGCGGCGAACAGGCGCCCGATCGAGGCCTCGGTGGCGATGCCGTAGACGATCAGCGTGATCGAAGGCGGGATCAGGATGCCGAGCGTGCCGCCGGCGCAGATCGAGCCGGTGGCGACGCCCGCGGGGTAGCCGCGCTTGCGCATCTCCGGCACGCCCATCTTGCCGATCGCGGCGCAGGTCGCCGGCGACGACCCGCAGAGCGCGGCGAAGATCGCGCAGGCCCCGAGATTCGAGGCGAGCAGCCCGCCCGGCACCCGGTACAGCCAGCGATCGAGCGCCTCGTACAGATCCGCGCCGGCGCGCGAGGACGCGATCGCGCCGCCCATCAGGATGAACATCGGGATCGACAGGAGCGCAAAGCTGTCGAGCGCGCCGTAGAAGATGTCGGGCACGAAGCCGAGCGCGTGCAGCCCCTCGGACCAGACCAGAAAGCCCATGGCGACGATGCCGAGGGAGAACGCGACGGGTGCGCCGGTCAGCAGCACGGCGATGGTCACCAGCGCGACGACGAGGCCGAGCTGCAGCTCGCTCACCTCGGCTCACCCCCGCCCTCGAACGGCATCTGGCGCCCGGTCACCAGCGCCAGGAGCTCCGCCACGTACTGCAGCGCCATCAGACCCATGCCCAAAGGCACGGCGAAATAGGGGATCCACAGCGGCGGCCGCCAGACCGTCTGGGCGTGCCAGTCCTCGACGTAGGACTGGTACCAGAACGCGACGCCGTACCAGACGAGGATGATGCAGAAGGTCAGTGAGATCAGCGCGGCGAGCAGGGCGAGCGCGAAGCGGGCGCGGCGGCCGAGGTAGATCGGCAGCAGGTCGACGTTGACGTGCCCGTGGGTCAAGAGCACGTACGGCGCGCCGATGAAGGTGGCGCCGATCAGGCTGAAGGTGGCGAACTCGTGCTGCCAGATCGCCGATCCCTGCAGGACGTAGCGCACGAACACCATCTGGCAGATCACCAGCACGGCGGCGAGCAGGAGCGCGGCGGCGGCGATGCCGCCGAGCCGCGAGAGCCATGCTGCGGCGCCGATGAGCCGATCGACCGCGCCGCGCCGCAGGCTCGGGTGGTCAGCCTCCCGCGCGCGGGTACGCTCGGCCATAGCGACGGCGCGGGAGGCTCAGCGGGCGTCGGCGCTCACTCGACCGCGAGCGCCTTCCCGATCAGCTCCTCGCCGCCCGGCACCTCCTCGGCGAAGATCTGGTACGAGGACTCCTTGGCGAGATCGAGCCAGGCGTTGAACTGGTCCTGGCTCATGGGCGCGACCGTGACGCCCGCCTGCTCGAAGGTCTCGACCAGCTCCTGATCGAGCCCTTGCGCCGCCTCGAAGAAGTAGTCCTCGGCCTTCTGGCCGGCATCCATGAGCGCCTGCTGCTGCTCCGGCGTGAGCTGCTCGAAGCTCTGCTTGGACATCAGGATCGGCTCGTACATGAACCACAACGCGAAGTCCCCGGGCGGGGTCAGGCAGTCGACCTGCTCGTAGATCCGGTACGACACGAAGCTGCCGGAGCTGGTGTTGACCGCATCGAGCACGCCGGTCTGCAGCGCGGTGTAGATCTCCGAGCTCGGCATCGAGTTGATCGAGGCGCCGGCTTCGGCCAGCATCTGCTCGAACGCCGGGCCGGCCGCGCGCATCACCTTGCCTTCTGCGTCGGCCGGCTCGGCGATGCAGCCGCCCTTGCTGGCAAAGCCGCCGGCGAGCCAGGCGTCCGACAGCACCATCACGCCCTGCTCGTCGATGATCTGCTTGATGTCGTCCATGAACGGCGAGTCGTTCAGGCGCTTGGCGTGCTCGTGGTTCTTGACCAGGCCCGGCATCAAGGTGGCGCTGAACTGCGGATGCTTGCCGCTCGCGTAGTCGAGCGGAAAGGCCGAGATGTCGAGCTGGCCCTCCACCATGGCGTCCCACTGCTGGGTCGGCTTGAACAGCGACGCGGCCGGATAGATCCGGACGTCCAGCCCGACGTCGGCGTCCGCCACCTCGCGGGCGATGATCTGCACCATCTCGTCGCGCACGTCGCCCTTGCCGCCCGGCCACTGGTGCGAGGCCTTGAGCTGGGTCTGGGCCAAGGCGCCGGCGCTCACCAACACGCCGAGCATGCCGGTCAGGCCCAGCGTCGTTACGGTTCGGCTAACCGTGGTCATCGATCGCCTCCTCAGACGTTGCTTTGCGACAGTTATAGAGCCCGCCGCCGCCTTTATCCACCCTCCGCCAGCGGACGCGCTTGTCAGCCCCGTCGACATCGGCGATACGCTCACGCCGAGCCGATGAACGGCAGCTCGCAACGAAGGGGGAGACACTTGCCGAACCAACCGCTGAGTGAGGCCGAGCTCGAGGCGCTTTGCGCGTTCGACACGCCCACCATCTGCAACGCCCTCGAGGTCGTGGCGCCGGAGCGCCGGGCGCTCGGGTTCACCACCCAGACCCTGATCTGCCCGTTCCCCGAGCTGCCGCCGATGGTCGGCTACGCGCGCACCGCCATGATCCGCTCGGCGCTGCCGCCGGGCCTCTCGGGCGCGGAGCAGCGCGCCGCCAGGCTCGAGTATTATCGTTACGTGGCTGCCGGTAGCGGGCCGAAGGTCGTGGTGATCCAGGACGTCGATTCGCGGATCGGCTTCGGCTGCTTCTGGGGCGAGGTCCAGACCGCGATTCACAAGGCGCTCGGCTGCCGCGGCCTGGTCACCGACGGCGGCGTGCGCGACCTCGACGCGGTCGCGCCCGAGTTCCAGGTGCTGTGCGGCAAGATCACGCCCTCGCACGCCTGGGTGCACGCCATCGCCTTCGGCGGCACGGTCGACGTCTTCGGCATGGTCGTGCGCTCCGACGACCTGATCCACGCCGACCGCCACGGCGCCGTGGTGATCCCGCACGAGGTCGCGCGCGCGGTAGCGGGCGCCGCCGAACTCTGCGCGCGCCGCGAAGCGCCGATCCTCAACGTCGCCCGCAGCCCCGACTTCTCGCTCGACGCCCTCGAGCGCGCCATGGCCGAGGCCGCGGAGATTCACTAGGGGCGTCTTAGGCCCGCGCGCATCCCCCGCTTCAGGCGTTCCGGCGGGCTTGGGCTTGAGGCTATCAAGCCGAATCCACGACGGACGTGGTAGCTGGGTCCGGCACGGGGAGATTCCAGATCCCAGCCAAGCGGTGGAGCAGCCGCGCCTGTCGCCTCTCAAGAATAGCAGGCGTCCACACCGGCTCATCGAGCACCTGCTGTGTTAGGGGGTAAGGATTACGGCCGTCCTGCGACTGAAAATAGTCGCGCTTCTTGCGCTCGAACTCCCAGTTCGACGCGCGGATGTTGGTTCGGCGGGTCAGGAAGACCAGGTTCGCCAATCTGTGCGTCCAGCACTCTTGGACTTGCTCGTCCGGGAACAGCTGCGCCCATTCGCCGTCAGCGTCCATCGTCTGCGGCAGGACGTGCTCAATAGAGGTTGGGTCCTCGTAGACCGCTCCACCGGTCGAAAGCGCCTCGTCAAGCCGTTGCAGGACGGGTTTGACGACGCGGGTCTTGCGATAGATTGGGCCGTCGAGCGCTTTCAGAAACTCTCGGGCCTCATCGACTGAAAGGTCGATGCCCGGCGTACGCGCGGCTCGGTTCGCAGGCGGGTCCAGACCGTCCAATACAGAGGCAAAGCGAAGAACGCGTGCGTTCACGTCGGCGCGGGTCACGAAGAGGTAATAGGCGAGGCGTTCCAGATGGACGAGAAAGCTGCCGACCTGGTCGCTGATCAGGCGGCCCTGTTTGCGCAGCCAGATCGATAGGATCGCCGGCGGTACCCAGTCCTTATTGTCGATGCGGGCAAGTGAGCGGACGGCTTTCGCGGCAGCGGCCCCAAACTGGCGCTGCACCTCGACCGCATCGTCCAACATCTTCATGGCCTCTGACAGTGGTTCAAGAACAGCCGGGATAAAGCTGGCAGGTTCGGCGTCGAAGGGGCCCACGATGTCTCGGAAGGCGCTTTCGAGGGCCGATCGAGGCTTTTCGCGCTCGTAGATCATTCGGATGTGGGTGAAGAGCTCGACAAAGCGGTCGCGGCCCAGCACCTCTTCAATACTCTCCCAGTCGCGAGCCAGCGCCGCCTCGCGATTATGGCCCGCGCGCTCCAAAAGGTCGGCTTTCAGGATGTCGGTGGCGGTCAGGTCGAGCCCACGCGCGTTCAGGACGGTGAAAATGCGGCGTGCCGCCTCAGCCGTTGGCACGGCGACCACAACGAGGTAACAGCGCTGAAGGACGAAGGCGACGAACTCGTCGCGGCGCGCCTCATCGATGCCCGAAAGACGCTCGCGGAAGAAGCGGGCGTTCTCAACTATGCGGCGCTCGCTCCCCTCCAGGGGATGAGGATCTGAGAGTGCATTCGTCGCGCGCATCGCCTGGACGGTACGCTCAAAGAAGCCGCGATCGCGTTCGCGCAGGAGCAGACGGTAGCGGTCCTGTGTGCCTAGATCGGGGTCGCCAGACTGGCAGACATATTGGTGACGTTTCAGTTGCTGCTCCGCATCAGATGTAAGATCGCGGATGACACTGATCAGGATAGTCAGGGTAGTCAGCCGCTGTTGGCCGTCAACAATTTTGGCATCCGCAACTGCCGGCGACTTGATCAGTACGATGCTGCCCAGGAAATATGCTCCGGCATGCTTGACCCTATGCTCGTCCAGTGCGTCAAGCAGATCCGACAATAGTTCGGAAGCCTGCTCCAGCTCCCAAGCATAGGGACGCTGGTAGGGTGGGATTTCAAAGGCGTAATCGTTGGAGAGGATTTTCGCGACATTGACTTCGGTGGCGGTGATCGGGTTCGCGGCGACCATCATGCCAAGCTCCTCACGCGACGATATGTTCGCAATGCCCCGTCGCCTCGGCGCGACGAAGGCAACGAAGGCGCAAAGATAGCGGTTCGGGTACCATACCATCAACCTTAGGGTGAAGGGGCAGCTGGCATAGAAACGACCGCATCGGCCTAACTTCATCGCGAAGCGGGCAAGGAGGCCCGGACGCTGAAGGCGACAGCTCGCGGGCGCAGGCGGTCGAGGAGGAGCCAAAGCGCGATCGACATGTTGAGCAGGTTCCAGGCGATGCCGTTGAGGAAGGCGGCCCGGTAGGAGCTGGTGAGGTCGTAGATCGCGCCGACATCCGGCCGCCGACCGGCACGGCGGCGTGGTGATCCCGTATGAGGTCGCGCGAGAGGTGGAAGGCCAGATTTCGGACGGGCTCAGAGGTCCTCGAGCGCGATGACGCGGGCGGGGGCGCCGTCGCAATCGGGGATCTTGAGCGGCAGGCAGCAGAGGAAGGTGCGCGGCGCCGTGAGGGCTGCCGTGTTCGCGAGGTACTCGATCAGGATCACGCCGTTCCGAAGCAGGACGTCGTGGGTGACGTGCTCCTCGAGCGGGCGGACCTCGCCTTGCAGCAGCAGGCGGATCGTGTAGTCCTGGGGGAAGTCGAAGGCGACCGCCCGCGGGGCGCGCTCGAGCAGCCACGTCGCCGCATCGCGGCAGAGGTACGGCGCCTCGGTCCAGAATTCCGGCGCCCACGGCGAGCGGTGCTGCTCCCAGCAGCTCTTCATGACCACGATGTCGCCCTCGCGCACGTGCGCCGCCGCGGCGGCCAGGCGCTCGGCCGTGATCGCCTGGTTCGGCGCGATCGGCGTCAGATCGACCACCGCCGCCTCGCCGACCGTGGCCTCGAGCGGGATGTCGCTCGTGGTCCTGCCGTCCGCGAAGAAGTGGCGCGGGCTGTCCATGTGGGTAAAGCCGTGCACCGGCCAGCCCAGCCAGGTCACCTGGAACGGATCGCCCCTGGCGTGGTCGCTCTTCAGGTGCCGCTCGACCGGCCAGCGGAAGTGATTCTCGATCGCCATGGACAAATCGACGATCCGCGGCATGGCGGCGCTCCCCTCCAGATCGCGGGCAGCCTAGGGCAGCCAGCCCGGTCCGACAACGCTCGCGGCCTTTGCAGCCATCCGGTCCGGCGCTAGAAGAGGCGCCCGAACCGGCACCTGTTCGCGCCATGGTCGAAGCGACCCGCCTCACCGTCTGTGCCTGCACCCATCGCCGGCCCGAAGGGCTGCGCGCGCTGCTCGCCGGCCTGGCGGCAGAGCGCTTTGCGGCGATGGCGCGGCCGCGGTTCGACGTCGTGATCGTCGACAACGAGGGCAGCGAGGCGGCGCGCGCCAGTTGCGCGCAGATCCGGCAGCAGGCGAACCTCGCGGTGCGCTACGTCCACGAGCCGAAGCGCGGGATTCCGCATGCGCGCAACGCGTGCCTCGATCACGTCGCGCCGGCTGCCGAGTTCTTCGCCATGATCGACGACGACGAGGTGCCCGAGCCCGACTGGCTGGAGCAGCTGCTTCTTGCCCAGGCGCGCACCGGTGCCGACGTGGTGCGGGGCGCCGTGGTGCCGGTCTTCCCCGACGGGGCGCCGGCCTGGATTCAGGGCGGCGACTTCTTCGGCTGGCCCAAACCGGGGCGCACGGGGGCGGGTGATGCGCTCGCCGACGGCGCCGAGCTCGCCTCCGCCTCGTCCAACAACGTCCTGGTGCGCTGTGCGGCGGTGCGCGCGCTCTCTCTTCGCTTCGATCCCACGCTCGCGTTCACCGGCGGCACCGACGCCCTGTTCTTCCGGCAGATGAAGCTCGCCGGCTGCAAGATCGTCTACGGGGCCGACGCCCGGGTGCGCGAGATCGTGCCGCCGGAGCGGGCGAGCTTCGCTTACCTCTGGCGGGCCCACTACAAGCAGGGCTGCAACAAGGTGCCGCGCAAGCTGCGACTGGAGAAAACGGGTGCCGGCCCCGCGCGTCGGGTCCGCCTGGCCGCCAAGCGGATTCCCCGGGAATGCGCGGAGATCGGCGGCGGCGCGCTCGCAGTCGCCCGCTCTCTAGTCACGGGCCACGCCGACATGGGGCGCCTGAGCGGCGGTCTCCTGCGTATGGCCAAGGGCCTCGGCGGTCTCGCCGGCCTGCTCGGGCTACGCTTCGCCCACTACCGCTGAGCGGCGACCAGGGCCTCGGATGCAGCCTCGAGCGGGGGCGCACCTCGCCAGCGCTCGTGCCAGGCCTGGAACATCAGGAGGTGCCAGAGCAGCTCCGGCCGGTGACGCCGGCCGGACTGGTGCTGGTCCCAGAGCGCGCGCACGGCCGCAGGTTCGAGAAAACCTTCGGCGGCGAGCCGGCGCTCGCCCAGCAGCGTCTCCGCCCAATCCCGGAGCGGTCCGCGCAGCCAAGCGCCGATCGGCACGCCGAAGCCGCGCTTGGGACGCTCGAACAGGGCGCTCGGTACGTAGCGCTCGAGCACCGCCTTGAGCACGCGCTTGCCGTCCCGATGGTCGAGCGGCAGCGACCAGGCGAGCTCGACCACGGCGTGGTCGAGCAGCGGGCAGCGCACCTCGAGGCCCGTCGCCATGCTCGCCCGGTCGACCTTGACCAGGCCGTCGTCGGGCAGATAGCCGGCAAAGTCCAGATACATCATCACCTGGAGCGGCTCGGCGAGCTCCGGCCAGCTGCGCCGATCGGCGAGCAGATGCGACGTCGCGCGGGCGCCGCGCACCAGCCGCGCCGGCGCCTCGATCCGGGTGCGCTCACCAACGAACACGTCCAGCGGGTCGGCGGCGCCGAGACCGGTTGAGCGCTTGGCGGCCTTGCTCAGCCACTTCGGGCCGGCGAAGCGGTCGTCCAGGGCCGCGAACGCCGCCTCGGCGGCCTGGCGGACGCCGCCCGGCCAGGGCCGATAGCGGCGCCACAGATCCAGGCTCCGGCGATAGCGCTGATAGCCGGCGAACAGCTCGTCGCCGCCGTCGCCCGAGAGCGCCACGGTGACCCCGCCGCGGGCGAGCCGGCAGACCAGAGCGGTCGGGATCTGCGACGGATCGGCGAACGGCTCGTCGTAGATCGCCGGCAGCTCGGGTACCAGCGCCAGGCTGTCCTCCGGCCCGACGTAGAGCTCGGTGTGGTCGGTGCGGAGGTGCGCGGCGATCTGCCTGGCGAACGGCGCCTCGTCGTGCTTCGGCTCGCGAAAGCCGATCGCGAAGGTGCGCACCGGCGTCCCGCTCGCCGCCTGCATCAGCGCGACCACACTCGAGGAATCGACGCCGCCCGAGAGCAGCGCGCCGAGCGGCACGTCCGCGATCATCCGCCTGCGCACGGCGTCGCCGAGCCGCGAGTCGAGCGCGCAGACCGCCTCGTCGAAGGTGCCGGCGAACGGCGCCCGCTCGCCCGCCTGCGCGACCTCCTTGGCCGACCACCAGGTGTGAATTGCGGGCTCCCTGCGCCCGGCTTCGGCCCTGACGCTGAGGATCGCGCCGGGCGGCAGCTTGCGGATGCCCCGGTAGATCGAATACGGGCCGGGGATCCAGCCGTGCTGGATCAGAAGGCCGAGGGCGTCGCGGTCGATCTCGCCATCGAATGCCGGATGCCGGTGCACAGCCTTGAGCTCGGAGGTGAACAGGAAGGCGTCGCCGCACCAGCCGTAATACAGCGGCTTCTTGCCGACCCGGTCGCGCGCGAGGGTCAGCCGGCGCGCGTGGCGGTCCCACAGGGCAAACGCGAACATGCCGTGCAGCCGGGGCAGCGCCTGCTCGATGCCCCATTCGGCGATCGCCGCGAGCAGCACCTCGGTGTCGGAATGGCCCTTGAAGTGATGGCCGCGCTGCTCGAGAACCTGGCGCACGTCGCCAAAGTTGTAGATCTCGCCGTTGTAGGTGATCACGAAGCGGCCGCAGGCAGACGCCATGGGCTGATGGCCGGCATCCGACAGATCGATGATCGAGAGGCGGCGATGGCCGAAGGCGAGGCCCGCGTCGATGTCCACGAAGCGGCCGGCGTCGTCGGGTCCGCGGTGGCGAAGCGTGCGCGCCATGGCGTCGACCACGGCGGCCAGCTCGGCCGGCGGCAGATCGCGCCTCATCAGAAGGAAACCGCAGATCCCGCACACCTGCCCCGTGTCTCCTCAGACCGCGGCGTGCGACGGTTCCGCGGCGGCCGCCGGCCGTGCGAGCGGTGCGTCGCCCAGCATCAGACGCTCGTACTGCGCGACCGCGCGCTCGACCGAGAAGAAGCCGGCGCGCTCGCGCAGCACGCCGGCGGGCGGCGGCGCTTCCAGCGTCGCGATGATGGCTTCCGCCAGCGCCCGATCGTCGCCCGGCGGCACGAGACGACCGTAACGGCCCCCCGCCAGGATCTCCGCGGGCCCGCTCGGGCAGTCGGTGCTGACCACCGGGCAGCCGCAGGCCATCGCCTGGATCAGGACGCCGGGCAGACCTTCGTTGATCGACGACAGGGCGAAGGTCGCGGCGCGTGCCATGTAGGCGAACGGGTTGGCGACGAAGCCCGGCAGCGCGACGTCCCCGGCAATGCCGAGCCCGGCGGCAAGCTGCCGCAACGCGGCGATGCTCTTCGTCGTCTTCGACTCGGTCTTGCCCTTGCCGAAGATCACCAGGCGCGCCGGACGCGCGCGCCGCACCCGGGCGAACGCCCGGATCAGCGTCGGGAAATCCTTGGCGCGCCCCAGCCGGCCCGCGCTCATGACCACCGGCGGCGCGCCCGGCTGGAACCACGGATGATCGACCGGCACGCGCTGCAGGCTGGCCAGCTCCGGCGTCGCCACCGGATTGTAGATCGTGGTGATTCGGCCGCGCGCCAGGCCGCTCCAGGCGGCGAGGTCGTCGGCGACGCCGTCGGACACCGCGACCACGGCATCCGCCTGGCCATAGGCGCGCCGGAGCACCGCCGGCAGGAACAGCGCCGGCCAGCCGCGCTGCAGATGGCTGCTCCGCAACGCGTTGCGTTCGCTGACGATCACGCGCGTGTCGACGCCGGCGAGGCGGCGGGCGAGCACGGCCTCGAGGTTCATGAGCGTGGTTGCGGCGCACAGGACACATGGCCGGCGCGCTTCGAGCGCTGCGGCGAGCGGGCCGAGATAGCCAAGCGTCGGCGAGGGTCGCGGCGACAGGACGACGCCGCCGAGGATCGCCCCGAGACGGCCGGGATCGCTCTCGAGCGCCAGCACGCGTGCCGACCAGGCAGACGGCGCACCGAGGGCGACCACCTCGACGTCCGGCGGCACCTGATCCTGCAACGCCCCGCTCGGGCGACACACCAGCACCTCGACCGGGTGCCCGCGCGCCGCCAGGGCGCCCGCAAGCGTGAGCGTGGTCTTCTGGACCCCGCCGCCCTCGAAGTTGTCGAGGTAGAAGGCGAGGCCCCCGTCCCGCGCCCGCGCGCGCCGCTCTCCGCTCATGCGCAGCTCATCCATCCCGGGAGCGCGGGGGCGCGATCCTTGCGGGCCCGATCCTTGCGGGTGGCGCGGGCCTGTGTTGACAGACCGCGACCCGAACCGAAGGCGGATCTCTCTCGTGTCTGCAACCGTCTACATCCACACCAACGACAAGCAATACATCGGCGCACCGGTGGCGCAACATTCGATGCGGCGCCACCCGCGCCACGCCGACCAGTTCGACGTGCAGCTCCTGCATACCAGGGATCACGACTTTTTGCGACGGCGCCACGACCAGCAATCTCGGCGCCGGGGCGGCGCCCGGCTCTGGCGGTCGATCCGGACGTGTTCGCGGTCGGCAACTGCGGGAGATGCTGTCGCGCGACATGGGCGGGCGGCGATGATGGCAGCCTGCACCGGAGCGCCAAGGCCGCGAGCGAAGAGCGGATTCCCCTCCGATGGTGAAGTAGTTCATAGGCAACGCGCCTTCTGTGCGCTATTCCTCCGTCCCTATTCAACCTATGGATGAGCCTCGCGCGCGAGGTGGAGGACGTCACGATGACCAACGAGCACGAACCCATGAGCGAGTACGAGCTCAGGGAAGGCGGCGCCGACTACGCGTTGGAGCCGACCGCGGCCCGCTCGGGCGACGAGGCCACCTGGGCCGGGCGGCCAATCCCGATCGACCAGCCGTTTCCGATCGCCCCGCCGATCTGGCCGTGGCTGGTGAGCGTGAGCGGCCTCTATACCTACCAGACGCCGCTCATCCTGCCGCAACCGGTGCCGTTCCCCCGGCCACGGCCGCTGGTGCCGCCGCTCGGGCCCGCCGCGCCGGCGCCGGTGATCCCGCTGCCCTGGTGGCGGCGCCGCGAGGAGCTGCGCGTCGACGTCGACCGGCACGACCCCCAGATGGCCGTGAGCGGGACGATCTTCGCCGGCCTGACCGAGCGGCTGCACTGGATCGCCGGCGTGACGCCGACCGGTCCGAATCAGTGGTCCGGCGCGATCTGGTACAAGGAGGGCACGGCCTCGGCGCTGCCTCATACCCACATCCAGATCACCGCGACCCGAAGCTTTTTCGCGGCCCAGCGCCGCGTCACCGTCCGGTACTCGGGAGGCGGCGCGTCGGAGCTCGTGCGGACCTACAACTTTCAATCGATCTACCATCACCGGGTCGAGTTCGAGTTCGACTTCGTCGAGGGCACGACCGCGAGCACCCAGATCGACACCGGCGCCCATCCGAACCGGCCGGCGACGCTGCCTTCCGAGACGCTCACGATCGAGAACGTCTATCGCCGCGCCGGCTTCGCCGTCTCGGTCTCGAGCAATGGCGGTACCGTGCCGCTCTCGCTCTCCGGCGCCGACGGCGTCTGGAGCGATACCGAGATGCACGACGCGATGCAGTCGTATTGGTCGCGCTTCGCGAACGTGCCGCAGTGGGCGCTGTGGGTGTTCTTCGCCGCTCGGCACGAGGAAGGCCCAAGCCTCGGCGGCATCATGTTCGATTCGATCGGTCCGAACCACCGCCAGGGCACGGCGATCTTCAACGATTCCTTCATCTCGGACGCGCCCGCGGGCGACCCGGCGGCGGCCGCCTGGGTGGCGCGGATGCGCTTTTGGACCGCCTGCCACGAGATGGGCCACGCCTTCAATCTCGCCCATTCCTGGCAGAAGTCGCACCCGCCGCAGTGGGGCACGCCGTGGATGCCGCTCAGCAACGAGCCCGAGGTGCGCAGCTTCATGAACTACCCGTTCCGGGTCGCCGGCGGGCAGACGGCGTTCTTCGCGGACTTCGCCTACCGCTTCAGCGATCAGGAGCTGTTGTTCATGCGCCATGCGCCGGCGCGGTTCGTGCAGATGGGCAACGCCGACTGGTTCGACGACCACGGCTTCGAGCAGGCCGAGACCTCGCCCGAGCCGAGCTTCCGCCTCGAGCTCCGGGTCAACCGGCAAAACGCGACCTTCGAGTTTCTCGAGCCGATCATGGTCGAGCTCAAGCTCACCAACGTCTCGGGCGAGCCGCAGGTGGTCGCGCACAACCTCCTGAGCGAGACCGATCACATGGCGGTGATCCTCAAGAAGGACGGTGCCCCGGCGCGGCAGTGGTTGCCGTTCGCGCAGTACTGTCGCAAAGGCCCCAACGCCGTCCTCGAGGCGGGCGAGTCGCGCTACGAGGCGCTGTTCGTCGGCGCCGGCCGCAACGGCTGGGATCTGGCCGAGCCCGGAATGTACACCGTGCAGCTCGCGATCAGGCAGGGCGGCGAGGATCTCGTCTCCAACCAGCTGCGGGTGCGGATCGCGCCGCCGCGCGGCTACGACGAGGAATACACCGCCCAGGACTTCTTCTCCGAAGGCGTCGGACGCGTGCTCGCCTTCGACGGCAGCCGCGAGCTCGACCACGCCAACGACGTGCTGCGCGCGACGGTCGCCAAGCTGCCTGACCGGCGGGTCGCGCACCACGCCCTGGTGGCGCTGGCGAAGCCGCTTGCCCGCGCGGGCAAGATGCTCGCGCTGCCGGACAAGGACGGCGCGGCCACGATGGCGCCCGCGGCCGAGGCCGGCGGCAAGATCAAGGTCGCCAAGGCCAAGCCCGACGAGGCGCGCAAGCAGCTCGGCGCGGCGCTCATGAAAGAGGAGAACGCGGCGGCCGAGACCCTTGGTCACATCGAGTATCACGCCTATGTCGATGAGTATGCAGACTGGCTCGCGGCGCACGGCGACCCGAACGCCGCGGCCAAGTGTCAGAACTCGTTGCTCTCGACGCTCAAGGAGCGCAAGGTCGCGGACTGGGTGCTGAGCGCGATCCAGAAGAAGCGCGACAGCTACAAGAAGAAGTAGCAAGGGCAGCATGATGCGGCGGGCGTGGACAGCCTCGATCCTCCTCGTAGGGATGGTGCTGCTTGCGCCCGTCGCCGCGCCGCCCGGGCAAGCCGGCGAGTTGATGGAGAGGCAAATGGTCGCGGTCACCGTCGATCTGCAGGACGGCTTCACGGACGACACGGTGGTGATCTCTGCCCGCGGCCAGGAGCTGCTCCGGGAGGACGAGGTCAGCACGCGCTTCCAGATCGGCAAGGCGAGGTCGGTGCAGATCGAGGTGCCCGAAGGCGAGGTCGCGCTCGACGTCCAGGTGCCGACCAAGAACGAGCGCGCGACCGTCCCCATCGACACCTCGAAGCCGGTGTTCGTGGGCGTCTCGCTGACCACCGAAGGCGAGCTCGAGATCAGGGTCCAGGAGCGACCCTTCGGCTACATGTAGGCCCGTCCGCGACCCGACGCCTCACGGCCCGATTCCCGGGCTTCGAACTCGACTCACCTGATCAGGCCGAGGCCCTCCCGCTTGAGGACGATGCGCTGGGCGGTGACGTCCGGCAGCTCTCACGCCGCTTCGCTTGCGCGGACGCGGACCTGGCCGGTCCGGCGATCCGGCCGCTTATCGCGGATCGCGATCTCGATGTCTTTGCCGAGCACGGTCAGAAGGTCGATCAGGCGGCCGACCGAGAAGGCGGCCGGGCGGGCGCGCAGCAGCGCGGAGACCTGCGATTGGTGGATGCCAAGGAGCTTCGCCGCCTGGCTCTGAGTCAGCTTTCGCCCCTTGATCGTGCGATGGATCTCCCGCGACAAGTGGGCCTTGAGCTGCTCCTGCGCGGGGTTGGGAAATCCCAGGTCAGCAAAAACGTTGCCGGTCGATTCCTCGTAGGGGGGGAGCGTTTTGGCCGTCATCTCTTACCCACCCTCTTCCATCATTTGGTGGATTTCTTCCGCCTGCTTGAGCCTGGCCTCGATCGCCTCGATCTCCCTCTTCGGCGTCGCGCCGCCGCGTGTTGCCTTCTTCTGGAAGGCGTGCAGGACATAGATCACTTCGCCGAACCGCACCGTGCAGACCGCGCGATAGGTGTCGCTCCGAAAGAATGCGCGGATCTCGATGACACTCGCCCCATGGAAACCCCTCAGCGGCTTGGTGCTCGGGTCCATTTCACCAAGTTGCGCCGCGTCGAAGACCATACCGATGTCGCGTCGCACCTCATGCTGGAAACGCCGCAGATCCCGCCGACTCGAGCCCACCCACCGGATCACCTTTCTCGAGCGGATCTCAATCACAATATCATGATATTATCATGGCCGTCGAGCACCGATCGATCGGCACGGCCCGGATCTGATTTGACGTGACGCCGGTCTTTTGCGGCTCACCTGATCAGCCCGAGGCCCTCCAGCTTGAGGACGATGCGCTGCGCGGCGACGTCCGGCAGCTCGCTTTCGGTGTGGATCACCACGTCCGCGTTCTCCGGGAGCTCGTAGGGGTCGTCGATGCCGGTGAAATGGGTGATCAGGCCGGCGCGCGCCTTGGCATAGAGGCCCTTGGTGTCGCGCTGCTCGCACACCTCGAGGGGCGTCGCGACGAAGATCTCGACGAAGGTGCCGTACGCCTCGACCAGCTCGCGGACCCGGCGGCGGATCGATGCGTAAGGCGCGATCGGCGCGCAGATCGCGACGCCGCCCGCCTTGGTGATCTCGCTCGCGACGAAGCCGATCCGCAGGATGTTGAGGTCGCGGTGCTCCTTGGAGAAGCCGAGCTCGCTCGAGAGATGCCTGCGCACCAGATCGCCATCGAGCAGCGTGACCGAGCGGCCGCCGAGCTCCAGGAGCTTGATCATCAGGGCGTTCGCGAGCGTCGACTTGCCGGCGCCCGAGAGGCCGGTGAACAGCACCGTGAAGCCCTGGCGGTGCTTGGGCGGATAACGCCGCCGCAGCTCCTCGACCACCTCGGGGTAGGAGAACCACGCCGGAATCTGGATGCCCTCGCGCAGGCGCCGGCGGAACTCGGTGCCCGACAGGTTGAGCACGGTCTCGCCGGGGCTGACCTCGTCCTGGGGCACGTACTGGCCACGGTCCTGGACGTAGGCCATCTCCTTGAACGGCACCATCTGGATGCCGATCTCCGCCTGCAGGTCCTGCAGCAGCGCCTGGGCCTCGTAGGGGCCGTAGAACGGCTGGCCCGCGCGGTCGCGGCCGGGGCCGGCGTGGTCGCGCCCGACGATGAAATGGGTGCACCCGAAGTTCTTGCGGATGATCGCGTGCCAGACCGCCTCGCGCGGCCCGGCCATGCGCATGGCGAGCGGCAACAGGCTGAGCAGCGTGGTCTGCTCGGGATAGGTCTTGAGCACCTGCTCGTAGCAGCGGACCCGCGCGAAATGGTCGACGTCGCCGGGCTTGGTCTGGCCGACCACCGGGTGGATCAACAGGTTCGCCTCCGCCATCTGGGCGGCCCGCTGGGTCAGCTCCTGATGCGCGCGGTGCATCGGATTGCGGGTCTGGAAGGCGACCACCCGTTGCCAGCCCCAGCGCTCGAACTTGGCCCGCAGCTCCTTGGGGTCGTCGCGCAGCTGGTTAAAGTCGTACTCCACCGGCCGGGTGATGCCGGTGAGCGGGCCGCCGAGGTAGACCGGGTTGGTCTGGTTCAGCAGATAGTCGACCCCGGGATGCGTCTCGTCGGTGGTGCCGAACACCGCCGCCGCCTCCCGCTGCCGGTCCGGCTCCCAGATCGACTCGACGGTCATCGCCGCGATCAGGAAGCCCTCGGGGTCGCGCAGCCCGATCCGCTGGCCGGGCCGCAGGCCGTCGACGAACTTCCGCGAGACGTCGAGGGTCACGGGGATCGGCCAGAGCGTGCCGTCGGCCAGGCGCATCCGCTGGAGCACCTGGTCGTAGTCGTCCTGGCCAAGAAAGCCGGACAGCGGCGAGAAGCCGCCGTTCAGCAGGAGCTTGAGGTCGCAGAGCTGGCGCTGGGTCAGGTGCCAGGCGGGGTACTCGGCCGCCTCCCGCCGCAAGGCGACGGCTTCGTCGGTCGGCAGATAGAGGACCCGCAACGTCCCGCCGTGCGGTTCGATCATTCCCATCTTGGCTCCCGTTTCCTGGCTGCGGTCGCTTGGTAGATATCCACAAGGAGGCTCACTTCCAATAACCAAGTGCGGCAGATCACCGCCCCGCGCGGCTTTCGCCTTCTTCGCGCAGGCGCGCCAACGTGGGCAACCGCAATGCTTGCGGGCGCCTCAGGCGTCTGATAGCAGACCGAGCGCAGACCGCGAGGGCTCCAGCCATGGCCGCAAGCGTCGTCGGCGAGAAGCCGAGCGGTGAGGTGCTGCACAGGAAGCGGACCGCGCCCGGCCGCGGGGATCGACGCGTAATACCGATCCCACAAAATCCTGACTCAGGGGATCGGTATCGCGCGCGGGGTTGGCTGGTCGGCCGCGCGCACCAAAAAAGAAGTACGATGCCGGGCGAACCAAGGTTCGAACTTTGTGAGCCTGGTATAAGGCAGCCATCGTCCAAATGATTGCCATTCACGCCGGTTTCGTGAAGACCGCGACCTCGACCTTGCAGCGCGGCGTCTTCAGCCAGCACGAAGGCATCAACTTCCTGGGACTGCCGACACGGGACGATCGGCTCGCTGCCGCCATTCATGCGATTGCCAAAGCGGATTCGACCTGTTTCGACTCGAGGCGGATCAGGGAAACCTTTCAACATCACCTGAAGAGCGATTCTGCGCGCGAAATCGACCTCGTGTCCTATGAGAATTTTACACTGTACGAGTCACGAGACAAAGGGCTCATCGCGCGGCGAATCAGACAGATTTTTGGAGATTGCAAGATTGTGTTCACCATCCGTCGTCAGGAAGAACTGGTAAGGGCGTGGTACCTGCAAAAGATCCACAAATACATCCTAGGTAGCAATTTCATCGAGCTCGATGACTGGCTTGACCTGAAGATACAAGAGCCACATAAGTCGATCATGGACGACTTGGATTTCAACGTGACAATTCGATACTATGAAGAGCTGTTTGGCCGAGAGAACGTCGAGATATTCCTGTTCGAGCATCTGCGACAGGATGCCGCGGATTTTGCAGAGAGAATGGCCAGCCATCTCGGCATCGACCCGACCCGTTTCTCGAGCCTCCTGGTCCAGGCGCACTACAACCCGACGATCACGCAACGCCAGATCGATTTCGGTCGGCTCACCACGACCTACCTGCCGCGTTTTCTCACGAACCGGGGCGGCCGGCTGATTCCGAGGCTGGTCAGGAAGCGCTTCAAGCGATTCCTCGAGCGCGGCCCCAGCGCCAAGGCGCCGCCATCCGCGGCCCTCGACGCCTGGATCGCCAACCATTGCCGATCGGGGAATCGGGCGCTGAACGCCCGCTACGGCGACCAGCTCGCGCGCTACGGCTACACTCTGTAGCCGCCCGGGCACAGCACGCGCCAGGCGGGCACGCTGAGATCCCGCCGCAGCCTCTCATGCCGACCCCATGAAGTCGCGACCGATGGGTCGGTGCGTCTTTTCCGTCATGCCCCGGCTTGACCGGGCATCCAGACTGGACCCCCGGGTCGAGCCCGGGGGTGACAAGAAGAGCGGTCGATGGGTCAAGACTTCGTGTTCCTGGTATCATGTCATCCTGCGAAGCCCGACCGTCGCGGTCGATAGCGCGCGCGGGGTCGGCTGGTCGGCCGCGCGCCCGAAGAGAAGGATGATGCCGGGCGGAGCCAAGGCTCAAGCTTTGTGAGCCTGGTGTGGGTCGTCGCCTGCCGCGGCGGCCGCGCGATGTCAGGCCGCGCGGGCGCGCCGGCGCGGCGGCTGGCGCTCCAGATCGAACAGGGCGGACAGCTCGCCGAGCATGGCGCCACCCAGCTGCTCGGGATCGGAGATGGTGACCGCGCGCCGGTAGTAGCGGGTCACGTCGTGACCGATGCCGATCGCCAGCAACTCCACCGGCGAGCGCTGCTCGATCCACTCGATCACCTTGCGCAGGTGCTGCTCCAGGTAGTTGCCCGGGTTGGCCGAAAGCGTGCTGTCGTCGACCGGCGCGCCATCGGAGATCACCATCAGGATGCGGCGCTGCTCGGGGCGGCCGAGGACGCGCTGGTGGGCCCACAGGATCGCCTCGCCGTCGATGTTCTCCTTGAGCAGCCCCTCGCGCAGCATCAGCCCGAGATTACGCCGGGAGCGCCGCCAGGGATTGTCGGCGGCCTTGTAGACGATGTGCCGCAGGTCGTTGAGCCGGCCCGGGTTGGGGCGCTTGCCCTCGCGCAGCCACTGCTCGCGGCTCTGGCCACCCTTCCAGCTGCGCGTGGTGAACCCGAGAATCTCGACCTTGACGCCGCAGCGCTCCAGGGTGCGGGCGAGGATGTCGGCGCACATCGCCGCGACCGCGATCGGGCGCCCGCGCATCGAGCCGGAGTTGTCGATCAGCAGGCCGACCACGGTGTCGCGAAACTCGGTGTCCTTCTCGAGCTTGTACGAGAGCGGCTGCTCGGGGTTGACCACCACCCTGGTGAGGCGCGCGGTGTCCAGAAGGCCCTCGTCCAGGTCGAACTCCCAGGAGCGGGTCTGCTGGGCCATGAGCCGGCGCTGCAGGCGATTGGCCATGCGGCCGATCATGCCCTGGAACCGGGTCAGCTGCTGGTCGAGCTGGGCGCGCAGCCGGCCGAGCTCGACCGTGCTGCACAGCTCGCCCGCTTCGATCACCTCGTCGAACCTGGTGGTGAACACGCGATAGGCCAGCGCCTCGCCGCCCGGCGGGAGGTACTGCGGGACCTCGAACGGCGCCTCGGTGCCCTCGCGATCGTCGGCTCCCGGGCTCGCCGCCTCCTCCGACCGCTCGCTCGGGCCGGTCTCGGCGTCGCCCTCGGCGCTCGCATCGGCCTCGCTCGACGCTTGCTGGTCAGCGGCCTCGGCGGCGCCGTCGCCCTGGGCGTCCTCGCTTGGCTGCTGCTCCTCGTCCTCGGCCTCGCTCTCCTCCGGATCGCGCTCCTCCGGCTGATCCCCCAGCTCCTCCGCCAGGCCGAGATGGGCCAGCATCTCGCGCACCCGCAGCGCGAATGCCTCCTGGTGGGCCAGGTGCGCGCGCAGGTCGCCCCAGTCCTGGCCGGTCCGGCTCTCCAGCCAGGCGCGCCAGTCGTCGAGCTGCGCCCGCTGCTCCTTGGGCAGCGTGAAGCCGAGCAGGCTTTCCTGCGCGTACAGCTCCAGCGCGGCCGCGAGCTCGGCCTCGCTGCGCTCCGGCCCGCTCACCGGACGGCGGTGACGGGCAGCGTGCGCGCACGCGAGGTTGGCGGCGACGCCGAGCATGCGCCGAGCGCCCAGCGCCTCGACCCGGACCTGCTCGAGCGTCCCGAAGATGGCCTGAGCGACGTCGCCCCGGGGGCAGAGGCGCTGGTGAGTCCTGGCGTCGTGATGGCGCAGCCGGAGCGAGGCGCCATCGGCCTCGCCGCGCAGCCGCGCCAAGTCCTGCGCGCTCATGGCCCGCCTGAGCGGCGGCAATTGCAGCCCGGGCGGCTCGCTCGCCGACTTCCCGGAGCCCCCTGCCGGTCCCGGCTTGCCGGGGGCGCGTCCCTCGGCGGTGCGGAAACCGACGCTGAGGGCCGGCTGGTGGGCAATCGCGCGGCAGGTGGCGGCGATCGCCCGCTGGAAACCTTCCAGGCGCTCCTTGCCGAGCGGACTCATCGCCGGGCGCCCTGCCTCACGCCAGAGTCGCGCCCGCCGGACTCTCGGGCAGCTCGATGCCGAGGCAACGCTGGTAGTATTCGGCGATGATCGGGCGCTCCGCCTCGTCGCACTTGTTGAGGAAGGTCAAGCGGAACGCGAAGCCGATGTCCCCAAAGATCAGCGCGTTCTCCGCCCAGGTCAGCACCGTGCGCGGCGACATGACGGTCGAGATGTCCCCGGCCATGAATCCGGCGCGCGACAGGTCGGCCAGGCTGACCATCTGCGAGATGACCTTGCGGCCCGCCTCGTCCTGGTAGTCCGGACAGCGGGCAATCACGATGTCGACTTCGGCATCGTGCTCCAGATAATTGAGCTGAGCGACGATGTTCCAGCGATCCATCTGCCCCTGGTTGATCTGCTGGGTACCGTGGTACAGACCGCTGGTGTCGCCGAGCCCGACCGTGTTGGCGGTGGCGAACAGCCGAAACGAGGGGTGCGGCCGCATCACCCGGTTCTGATCCAAAAGCGTGAGCTTGCCCTCGACCTCGAGGATCCGCTGGATCACGAACATGACGTCGGGCCGGCCGGCGTCGTACTCGTCGAAGCACAAAGCGACCGGATGCTGCAGCGCCCAGGGGAGCATGCCCTCACGGTACTCGGTGACCTGCTTGCCGTCGCGCAGGACGATGGCGTCCTTGCCGACCAGGTCGATGCGCGAGATGTGGCTGTCCAGGTTGACCCGCACGCACGGCCAGTTCAGGTGGGCCGCGACCTGCTCGATGTGCGTCGATTTGCCCGTGCCGTGGTAGCCCTGGATCATCACGCGGCGGTTGTGCGCAAAACCCGCAAGGATCGCGAGCGTGGTGCTGCGATCGAAGCGATAGGCCTCGTCGATCTCCGGCACGTACTCGGTCGTCTGCGAGAACCCAGGGACCTGCAGGTCGGAATCGATCCCGAAGCTCTGTCGGACCGAAATCGTGATGTCCGGCGTGGCCGGCAGATCCTGCAGGCCGACCAGCCGCGGCGGCTCGGTGACGGCAGAGTCGCGTTGCACCGTTCGTCTACTCCGGAGTGGCGCCGATTGCTCAGGCGAAGTGATCACTGTCGAGCAAGTAGGTATACGCCTCATTGATCAACTTCAACCGTTCCTCGGCGCGTTTGTCGCCGCCGTGCAGGTCCGGATGGTGACGCTTGACCAGCTGCTTGTAGCGCGCCTTGAGGTCGGCCCGGGTCGCGCCCGGCGCGAGATCGAGGACCGCGAGCATGCGCGCCGCCTTGCCCTCGCGGCCCGACCTGCGATCCCATTCCGAGGCGCCCTGGGCGCCGTTCAGGCCGTCGCCGTTCAGGAACAGATGATAGGGGTCCTGCCAGCGCCAGCCGGCCGCCTGCTCGTGCCGCGAACCCAGGGGCCAGGTGGGGCGATGCCAGGTCACGTCCTCGCGTAGATAGCCTTCGATCTCGGCCTGGCTCATGCCGGCGAAGAAATCCCAGGCGCGGTTGTAGGCGCGCACGTGCTCCAGGCAGAAATAGTAGAACTCGCGCAAGCGCGCCCGCGACTTGGGGGCGCGATAGTCGCCGCCGAGCGCGCATTCCGGCCAGTCGCACGGGCGGCGTGGCGGCGCCTGGACATCGCTCAGGTCGAGTGCGGCTTCCGATGGATGGCGATCAGGCATACCAGCAATATGCCGGCCGTGCCGCCCCGGAGCAAGGGTGGCGGCGGTTGGCGGACAGCTCCGGTCGGCACGAGCGCTGGCCGTGGCGACACCGGACGACCGGCGCGGCGGACGCTGATGGCGTCAGGCGGCATCGCCCCAAAGGCGCCCGCGCGCCGAACCGCCGGCACGCGGGCGAGGGCCCGTTTGCGCGGGGCCGACCGGACGGCCCCGAGCCATCGGCTAGTGCACTGATGCATTCAGAGGAGTCAGTTTGGCGAGGATCTGGTCGGGGGTCTTGGTCCAGGTGAACGGCTTGGGGGCGTCGTTGTGCTCGGCGAGGTAGCGATTGATCGCGGCCTGGAGGTCGCCGATCGAGTGGAAGCTGCCGCGCTTGAGCCGGCGCCGGGTGAGCGCCGAGAAGAAGGTCTCGACGGCATTCAGCCACGAGCCCGAGGTCGGCGTGAAGCGGAACACGAAGCGGGGGTGCCGGGCGAGCCACTTGAGGACCTTGGGATGCTTGTGGCTGCCGTCGTTGTCGAGGATGACGTGGATCACCTTGCCGGCCGGCACCGCGCGCTCGATGGCGTTGAGAAAGCGCAGGAACTCCTGATGCCGGTGGCGCTGCATGCAGCGCCCGAGCACGGTGCCGTCGAGCACGTTGAGCGCGGCGAACAGCGTGGTGACGCCGTCGCGGAGGTCGTCGTGGGTCATGGTGCCGGCCTTGCCCGGCTTGATCGGCAGGCCGGGCTGGGTGCGGTCGAGCGCCTGGATCTGGGACTTTTCGCCGACCGAGAGCACGATCGCGTGCTTGGGTGGATCGACGTACAGGCCGACGATGTCCTCGAGCTTGGTGGCGAACTCGGGGTCGTTGGAGCGCTTGAAAGTCCGGATGCGGTGCGGCTGCAGGCGGTGGGCCTGCCAGATCCGCTGCACCGAGCGCAGGGAGATCCCGGCCGCCTTGGCGATGGCGCGGCCGGTCCACTGTGTCGCCGCGCCGGGCGGTTCGGCGCAGGTCAGCGCCACCACCCGATGCACGGTCTGGTCGCTCAAGGGCGCCTTGCCGGGCTTGCGGGTCGCCTCGTGCAAGAGGCCCTCGACGCCGGCTTCGGCAAAGCGCCGCTGCCAGCGCCAGACCGCCGGCCGGCGCACCCCGGCGCGCCTGGCGACCCCGGCGACGCTCAGCCGCTCGGCCGAGCCCAGGATGATCCGAGCCCGCGCCACGTGCTTCTGGGTGCGGTTGCGATCGGCCACGATCGCCTCCAAACGAGCACGATCCCCAGCCGAGACCACAGGACAGACGATCTGAGCCATGGACCCAGCATCGCACATCTCTCCGCCAATGTGAATCGTTTGTTTGCGTCGCTGCACTAGCGCGGTCGCCGGCCCGGCGCCGATCCGCGCGCGGCGGCGCCGACCGCCGACCGCCGCAGCCGGAGGGTCAGGAAAACCAGCGCCGGCCTACTGGTCGGCGTTGTTGTTCAGGGCACGAGCGAGCGAGCAGATGGCTTCCTGATGCTTGCGCGTCGGGATGCTGATGAAGTTGCGGGCCAGTTCCAGGAGCATGCGCTGCTGCGGGGTCGCCTTGAATGCCTTGTCACCGCTGTGCAGGCCCTCGAAGAAATAGCCGACATCGACGCCCAGTGCCTGAGCGATATGATAGAGGCGGCCCGAGGCGATCCGATTGATCCCCTTCTCGTACTTGTGGGCCTGCTGATAGGTCACCCCGATCAGCTCCGCCATCTGCTGCTGAGTCAGCCCAAGCATGATCCGCCGCTCGCGCATCCGGGCGCCGACATGGCGATCGACATCCTGCGCGCGCGACCGACCTGGACCCGGGTTGGTGGTCGGCTTGACCATCACTGTCGCCATCGTGTTCTCCATCCCTCACAACTGGGCGATTGGGCAGGCTCGGGACCCCTTCCGCCGGACCGCCAGCCCGAACCACGCCGCGGTGTCTGGCCGTGAACCCTTGCCTCTTCTACTCATAGTTAGCGGCGAGTCGTTTCTAAATCGTAAAGCGAGAGACAACCCCCATCATACAGCCATTGCGGACCTTAACCCGCATTTTAGCAAAAATCCACGAAATTGCGCAAAGCGGATTCTACGCCGCGCCGCGCTCTACCCTTGACCCCAGGGTTTTGTGCAGCCAAAAGCCTGGTACCGGCCGATGCGCAGATCCAGGCGCTTCGCAGAGTTCCGAGCAGAGACGATAATATGCGCATCGCTGAAGCGATCCGCCAGAGGTTGACGGCCGCGCTCGCGCCCAGCCATCTCGCGCTGGTTGACCAGTCGGCGCAGCACGCCGGTCATGCCGGCGCGCGTCCGGAGGGCGAAAGCCACTTCCAGCTAACCATCGTTGCCCAGGCATTTGCGGGCAAGCGCCGGCTCGAGCGGCAACGCATGGTGTTCGTCGCGCTGGGCGACCTGATGCAGACCGACATTCACGCTCTCTCGATCACGGCCCTGACCCCGGAGGAGGCGGCGGATCGCCGCTGACGGTCTCAAGCGCCAGGCCCGGACCGGGGTCCCGTGTGCCAGCGGGGAAAGTGCGTGCGCACCACCTCGCCGTCGCGGGCCAGCGCGTGGCAGCTGTCCAGGAGCGATGGCGGTCGATCGCTCGCCACCTGCGGCTCGTGCCGGGCGCGCCAGGCGTGGATCGTCTGATACGCCGTGGTCGCGAGCGGCCCGAGGAGCTCGACCAGGTGCGTGCAGCCCTGGACGCCGCCGAGGCGCGCCTGCACGGTGCGCCGCCAGCCCGGGCCGATCCTGAGTCCTTCGAGTTTGGCGAACGCCGGGGTGATCGCAGGACAGATCGCGAACGGCCCGGCCGCGGTCACGGCTTCCGCCCTGATCACGGTCAGCTCGTCGTCGAGCGTCAGGCGCAGCCACATGTCGTGGATCGGCTCGCCGGGCGCGATCTCGCCGCGGGAGCTGTTGGCGAACGCATAGGATTTGGTGTCGGTCAGATGGCCTTCGATGTCCCAGAGGCCGTCGCTTCGGCGATAGCCTCGACAATCGATCCGGCGATCATGGATCGCCTCGCGCGGGACGGCTGGGCTGAGGCTCATCGGGCCTTCCATCGGTGTTGACCTGGGAACGACAGGGGCGCGTACGCCGTTTCCCGTGCCACATAGCGTACCCGATCGGACTGCCCAGCCCTCAGCCGGGCTTTCATGCCGCTTGGCCGGCGCGCCGCGGGCCTACAGCCTCTGCTGCACGTTGAATGAGCGCGCCTGGAGATGGCCGCGGGACGATCGCAGTCGCGATGTTTTGTCACAGGCCATCGAGCTCGAGGGCTTCAGGTAGCGCGCTCCGTGGACGACCCGCAACACGTCGATGCCAGCGCCTTCGGCCGCATCGTCTCGGGCGGCCCGGCCTCCTCGACGAGGCGCTCGATCTTCTCCGCCACCACGCGGCGGCGAGCGCCGCGGATCAACGCCCGCAGGTACTCACCGGCATCGGCATAGGCTTCCTCGCGGATGCGGCGGCTGACGAACTCATCGAGCTCGTCCGGCAACGATAGGGTCAACGCACTGGCCAAGGTCGTCCTCTCGAGTTGTCAGCGACGCTGTTCTTGGTCATCGACGCACGAAGCCTAACCAAGACCTCACGATCGACGCGCCGGGACGAGTCATACCGACCCATGAAGTCGCGACCGATGGGTCGGTGCGTCTTTTCTGTCATGCCCCGGCTTGACCGGGGCATCCAGATTGGACCCCCGGGTCGAGCCCGGGGGTGACAAGAAGAGCGGTCGATGGGTCAAGACTTCGTGTTCCTGGTATCAGACGTTGAAATAGCGCGCCTGGGGGTGGTGGAGGACGATCGCCGAGGTGCTCTGCTCGGGCCAGAGCTGGTCCTCGTCGGACAGCTCGACGCCGATCCGGGTGGCGGCCAGCAGCGTCAGCAGCTGGCGCTGGTCGGCGAGGTTGGGGCAGGCGGGATAGCCGAAGGAATAGCGCGAGCCGCGATAGCCCTGACGCAGCAGCTCCGCCCGATCGCGCGCATCCTGATGACCGAAGCCGAGCTCGGCGCGGATCCGCTTGTGCACGTACTCGGCGAGCGCCTCGGCCAGCTCGACCCCGAGCCCGTGCAGGCGGACGTAGTCGTTGTAGCGGTCGGCTGCGAACCACTCGCGCGCGACGTCGGAGGCGCGCTGGCCGATGGTCACGACCTGGAGGCCGAGCACGTCGCGCCCGGGCTCCGCGGCGTCGCGCAGGAAATCGGCGATGCACAGGCCGTTCTTCTTGTCCTGGCGGGGCAGGGCGAAGCGGGCGAGCTCGCGCTCGGGCGCATCCGGGTCGAACAGGATGACCTCGTTGCCGACCCCGGCCGCGGGCCAGTAGCCGTAGACCGCCTGCGGCTGGAACACGCGTTCGGCCTCGGTCTCCTCGAGCAGATCGACCAGGATCGGCTTCAGCTCCTTGCCCGCCCAGGCGAGGAACTCGGGCAGCGAGCGGCCGTCCTTCTTGTAGCCCCAGTGGAACTGGAACAGCATGTTCTCGTTCAGGTACGGCAGCAGCGCCGCCACCTGGACGCCGTCCAGCACGCGCGGCCCCCAGAACGGCGGCTGCGGGATCTCAATGCCGCGCGACAGCTCGCCACGGCGCAGCCGGGTCTCCTCGACGTCGACCGGACGTAGCGCGGCGGCCTCGCCGTTCACCGCCTCGAGAATGCGCGAGGTCTTGCGCCGCTTGGGCCTGGCGCGCTGCCGCTCCTGGCGCTCCGCGAGATAGGCGTCGAAGCCGCCGCTCACGATCCGATCCATCAGGTGCAGCCCGTCGAAGGCGTCGCGCGCGTAGGCCACGCGGCCGCCTTCGTACGCCTTGACGCAGTCCTCCTCGACGTACTGGCGGGTGAGCGCGGCGCCGCCCAGCATGACCGGCACCTCGAGGCCGATGCGGCTCATCTCCTGCATGTTCTCGCGCATGACCACGGTCGACTTGACCAGCAGCCCGGACATGCCGACCGCGTGCGCGCGGTGCTCCTCGGCGGCGGCCAGGATGTTGGCGAGCGGCTGCTTGATCCCGAGGTTGACCACCCGGTAGCCGTTGTTGGTCAGGATGATGTCGACCAGGTTCTTGCCGATGTCGTGGACGTCGCCCTTGACCGTGGCCAGCACCACGGTGCCCTTGTGCACGCCTTCCAGGCGCTCCATGTGCGGCTCGAGATGGGCGACCGCCGCCTTCATGGTCTCGGCCGACTGCAGCACGAACGGCAGCTGCATCTTGCCCGCGCCGAACAGCTCGCCGACCACCTTCATGCCGGCGAGCAGGTGGACGTTGATGATGTCGAGCGCCGGGTATTGGGCGAGCGCCTCGTCGAGATCCGCCTCGAGGCCCTGGCGGTCGCCATCCACGATCCGCTGCTTGAGGCGCTCCTCGACCGCCGCGGGACGCTCCTTGACGCCGCCGTCGTCCGCCTTGCGCTCGGCGAACAACGCCATGTACGCCTGGAGCGGGTCGTAGCCGGGACGGCGTCGGTCGTAGATCAGGTCCAGGGCGACCTCGACCTCCTCGGGCGCGATCTTGTGGAGCGGGTAGATCTTGGACGCGTGCAGGATGGCGCCGGTCAGGCCGCGCCGGCTGGCGTGGTCGAGGAACACCGAATTCAGGACGTGGCGCGCCGCCGGGTTCAGCCCGAAGCTGATGTTCGAGAGCCCGAGGATGATCTGGATCTCGGGGAACTCGGCGGCGAGCCGCTCGATCGCATCGAGGGTCTCGAGGCCGAGGCGGCGGTCGTCCTCGTTGCCGGTGCAGATGGTGAAGGTGAGCGGGTCGATCAGCAGGTCGTGGCGCGGCAGCCCGCGCGCCTCGACGAACGCGACCAGACGGCGCGCGACCTCGACCTTGCGATCGGCGGTCTTGGCCATGCCCGGCTCGTCGATGGTCAGCGCGATCACCGCGGCGCCGAACTTCTTGGCAAGCGCGAGACGTGCCGCGGTCGGGTCCTCGCCGTCCTCGAAGTTGATCGAGTTGATCACCGCCTTGCCGCCGTACAGCTCGAGCGCCGATTCGAGCACCCCGAGCTCGGTCGAATCGAGCACCAACGGGCTGTCGACCGCGCCGCGCAGCCGGGTCACCACCTCGTGCATGTCGGCGATCTCGTCGCGCCCGACGTAGGCGGTGCAGACGTCGAGCGCGTGCGAACCTTCCTTGGCCTGGGTCCGCCCGATCGCCACGCAGGCGTCCCAGTCCTGGGCCGCCTGGCGCTCGCGGAACGCCCTGGAGCCGTTGGCGTTGCAGCGCTCGCCGATCGACAGATAGGCGTTCTCCTGGCGCAGCGGCACCGCGGAATACAGCGAGGCGATTTCTGCCTGCCGCTCGACCGTGCGCGGCTTCGGCCGGGGCCGCTCGCCGTTCTCGGCGAGGCGCCGGAGCATCCGGTCCAGGTCGTTGATGTGCTCGACGGTAGTGCCGCAGCAGCCGCCGACGATCGCGACGCCGTCCTCGACCACGAACCGCTCGAGCCAGGCCGCGAGCTCGCCCGGGCCGAGCGGATAGTGGGGCTGGCCGTCGACCAGCGCCGGGAGGCCGGCGTTCGGCAGGACCGAGAGCGGCCCGGGCCAGGAGCGCGCGAGATCGGCGACGTGCTCGGCCATCTCCTGCGGGCCGGTCGCGCAGTTCAGGCCGATGATCGGGACGTCGAGGGCGCCGACGATGGTCGCGGCGGCGCCGATGTCGGTGCCGACCAGCATGGTGCCGGTGGTCTCGATCGTGACCTGGACCATGAGCGGCAGATCGCGGTGCGCCTCGCGCAACGCCCGCTTGGCGCCGTTCACCGCCGCCTTGATCTGGAGCGGGTCCTGGCAGGTCTCGCACAGGATGACGTCGGCGCCGCCGGCGATCAGCCCGGCCGCCTGCACGGCGAACGCATCCTCGAGGGTGCGATAGGCGATGTGGCCGAGCGAGGGCAGGCGGGTGCCCGGGCCGATCGCGCCGATCACGAAGCGCGGCCGGCCGTCGCCCGCGAACCGGTCGAGAGCTTCACGAGCCAGCTCGACGCCCCGGCGGTTGATCTCGAACGCCTGATCGGCGAGGTCGAACTCGCCGAGCGTGATCGGCGAGCCGCCGAAGGTGTTGGCCTCGATCGCATCCGCGCCCGCCTCGAGATAGCCGAGATGGATGCCCTGGATCAGGTCCGGGCGGGCGAGGTTGAGCACCTCGGAGCAGTTCTCCTTGCCCCAGAAGTCGGCCTCGATCGACAAATCGCGCGCCTGGATCTGGGTGCCCATGGCGCCGTCGAGCAGCAGGACCTGCCGGCCCAGGGTCTCGAGAAAATCGGTCATGACGGTCTGCGCTCTCAAGCGGCGCACGCGAGCGAGGGGCGCAGGCCGAGCAGACGGCAGGCCGCGATCGTGAGCTCGGCGCGGTTCAAGGTATAGAAGTGAAGCTCCTCGATGCCTTCGAGGATCAGGCGGCGCGCCTGCTCGGCGGTGACGCTGGCGGCGACCAGAGCCTGCTGCTCGGGATCGTCGTCCAGCCCGTCGAACAGATCGAACAGCCAGTCCGGCACCCCGGCGCCGCAGCGCTCGCTGAAGCGCCGGACCTGCGAGAAGTTGTGCACGGGCAGGATACCGACCGAGAGCGGCGCCGTGATCTCGGCCGCGACCATGCGATCGCGCAGCCGCAGGACGGCATCGGTATCGAAGCAGTACTGGGTGATCGCGCGCCTCGCGCCGGCATCGATCTTGCGCTTCAGATTGTCGAAGTCGGCCTCGGGGCTCACCGCCTCGGGATGGGGCTCAGGATAGGCCGCGACACTGATCTCGAACTCGCCGATCCGCCGCAGCGCCGCCACCAGGTCCGCGGCGAAGCCATAGTGGGCGCCATTTTGGCGCTGAACGCCGTCCTTGGGCGGGTCGCCGCGCAGCGCCACGATGTGGCGCACGCCGCTGTCCCAGTAACGCTCGGCGATCTGGTCGATCGTCGCGCGCGGCGCCGTCGCGCAGGTGAGGTGGGCCACGGCGCACAGGCCGGCGCGGGCGCGCAGCGCGTCGACCAGGCTCGCGGTGCCCTCCGCGGGGTTGCCGCCGGCGCCGCAGGTGACCGAGACGTAGCTCGGATGGAACGGGGCGAGGCGCTCGATGGCCTGCCACAGCCGGACGTCAGCCTCGGCGTTCTTGGGCGGGAAGAACTCGAACGAGATCGCCACCTGGGGCAGCGGCTCGCTGAGCCACGCGCCCGGGCGCCGGGCGAACGATCGGCCTCTCTCGGTGCTCATGCGACGGCGCTCCGTTCCAGGGGCTCGGCGGATTCCTCGTCGACGCCGCTCACCCCGGCCCGGCGCGCCGGCCAGACGACCACGGTGAGCGGATCACCGGCAAGCCGGACCGGCGGCTCCGGGCTCAGGCCCCCGGCGCCGAACCAGCCGTGGATCTCGGCGTCGGTGAAGCCGAGACGGCGATGGGCATGCTCGCGGCGCAGAAACTCGAGCTCGTGGTGGGCGAAGTCGACCACCACCAGCCGTCCGCCCGGGCGCAGGACCCGCGCCGCTTCGGCCAGCGCCGCCCCGGGATCGTCGGCGAAATGCAGCACGTTGTGCATGGTCGCGGCAGCGAACGCGCCGTCCGGCAGGGGCAGGTGGTACATGTCGCCCAGGCGCACCTGGCAATTGCGCAGGCTGGTGCGGTCGAGATTGGCGCGCGCCACGCTCAGCATCTCGCGCGACAGGTCGATCCCGAGGCCGAAGCCGATCCGGGGCGCGAACAGTTGCAGGATGCGGCCGGTGCCGGTGCCGATGTCCAAGAGATTGCGCGGCGGCCGCTCGCCGAACACGCCGAGCAGCGCCGTCTCGACCTTGGCCTCGTCGACGTAGAGCGAGCGCACCTCGTCCCAGTGGCTCGCCTGGGCGGCGAAATACTGCGCCGCCTGATCCTGACGGGCGGCGCGCACCGCGGCGAGGCGCTGCCGGTCGAGCGCCAGATCCGGATCGTCGGCCGGCAGCATGCGGCAGAGGTTGCGGGCGAGGCGCGCCCCGGCGCCGGTCCGGGCGCGCCGGTAGAACACCCAGCTGCCTTCGCGAAAGCGCTCGAGCAGACCGGCATCCGCGAGCAGCTTGAGGTGGCGCGAGACTCGGGGCTGGCTCTGCCCCATGACCTGGGTGAGCTCGGTCACGGTCCATTCCCCCTGGGCGCAGATCGCAAGCAGGCGCAGGCGGCTGGTGTCCGCCGCGGCGCGCAGGCCGACCAGGAGGGATTCGAGAGCATCGGGTTGGGCGAAGGTCATCAGGCTTCTTCTCAGTGATCAGCATATGTACATTTTTTTATATGGAGGCGTCAACCCCGAAAAAAAGGCGGGCGGTCGAACGACCGCCCGCAAGGAGGTGGGGGGAGTGTTGATCGCCTAGCCTTGCGGGGAGATCTCCATCGGGCCGGCGATCGCATCGCCGCGCGCGCCGAAGAGCCAGCTCATCACGGTGTCTTCGACCATGCGGCGAATCTCGTCAGGATAGAGACGGAGGCTGACCATGGCGTCGCTCAGGCAGCCTTCGTCTTCGTGGCGCAGGCCGTGAACGAAGCGGTAGTAGAGCAAGCTGTTGTGGCCCAGCACGTCCTCGAGGCGGCCCAAAAGACAGTCCAGGGTGATCACACGGATGTCGCTCATGGCCTCCCTACCCAACAACCGCGGGGACCGCGGCCCGCCTCGTTTACGGTTCGTTTACAATCGCGATGTGGCGGCGTGCCCGCAATCCTTAAGCCCAAGTAAACGACATATCCCGGTAGGACGGGTGCGATCTCGGCGTCCGCACGGCGTCTCCGGTGGCCCGCGCCGTTCGCGTGATCCTGAAAGCGATCCGCCGAGTCGAGATCGTAGGGGTTGCAGCCCGGCCGCCGGGCAATATCATTGCGGCCCGATCGATCCGGCGGTGGCCGCGGCGCTCAGCGTACTCTGAGCGGCGGCGAGGCGGGAGAGGCGTTTGTCGAGATCCTTCGAGGCCGTCGGCGCCGCCGGATGGCGAGCATGCTGAGAAGCGTCATCGGATTGGCCCTCGCGGTCGGCCTGTGGAGCGCCTCCGCCCTGGCGCAGGATGACCAGAACGATCCGATCGAGCCGGTCAATCGGGCGATCTACGACGTCAACTGGCTGCTCGACGGCCTGATCCTGGAGCCTGCGGCCCGGATCTACCGCATCGTCACGCCGCAGTTCGTGCGCACCGGCGTCACCAACTTCCTGGCGAACTTGCGGACGCCGGTGGTGTTCATCAACGACGTGCTGCAGGGCAAGCCGAAGCGGGCCGAGCTGACGCTGGGCCGCTTCATGTTCAACACCATCATGGGCTTGGGCGGGCTGATCGACGTCGGCGGCATGCTCGGGATGCCGGAGCGGCACAGCGAGGACTTCGGGCAGACGCTCGCCGTCTACGGGGTCGGCTCCGGACCCTATCTGATGTTGCCGTTGCTCGGCCCCTCGAACGTGCGCGACACCGTGGGGCAGGTGGTCGACCTCGCCTTCGATCCCTTGACCATCCTGGGCGCGATCGACATCGGCATCTTCATCGTGCCGACCGAGTTCGGCCTCGCCCGGACCGGCGCCGAGGCCCTCTCGTTTCGGGAACGGAACATCGAGAACGTCGAGGAGCTCAGGCGGAGCAGCATCGACGAGTACGCGGCGGTGAGGACCCTGTATCGCCAGTTTCGCGCGAGCGAGATCCGCGACGGCGCTCCAGCCGACCTCGACGACATCTATGACGAAGACCTGTACGAAGATCCGGGCGCGCTGTTCGACGACGCGGAGGATCCGTACCAGGATCCGGAGGCTGCCGATGCCGAGTAATGGGTTCGATCGCCGCCGCGCGCTCCTGGTCCCTCTGGCCGCGAGCCTGGTTCCGCTCGGCTGGCGCATGGGGCGCGCGGCGCCGAGCGCCGAGGCGGCGCAGAGCCTGATCGAGCAGGTCAGCGCCGAGGTGCTGGCGGTCCTGAGCGACCAGGGCCTGAGCGACCGGCAGAAGTTCGACGCCCTGGTCGGACTGCTGAGCCGACCGATCGATCTCGATCTGGTGGCGCGCCTGATCCTCGGCCGCCACTGGCGCACCGCCAACGACGCCCAGCGTCAGGCGTACCTCGAGCTGTTCCGCGAGTACGCGCTCGCGAACCTGGCCTCGAAGCTGCACCTCTACCAGGGGCAGAGTTTCGAGGTCACCGGCGCCAAGGTGGTGAGCCAGCAGGACGCTCTGGTGACCAGCCGGATCCTGAACCCCGGCGAGGCGCCGCTGCAGGTGGACTGGCGGCTGCGCAGCGACGACGGCGGGAGATTGGTCGTCATCGACGTCATCGTCGCGGGGATCAGCCTGATCGTCACCCTGCGCTCGGAGTTCGCGGCGGTGATCGAGCGCCAGGGCTTCGACGGGCTGCTCGCGGAGCTGCGGCAGCGGATCACGCAGACGCGCGAGCAGGCCTGAGCCGCCTCCCCGCGGGGTCCTGACCTTCGCGCTCGGAAACGCGCGCGGGGTTGGTCGGTCGGCCGCGCGCCCCAGCGCGCGGGGTTGGTCGGTCATGGAGCGCCAGGGCTCGGGCGCCATCGTCAACATCGCCTCGGTCGCGGCGCACCGCTGGACCGGGATCAGCTACGCCAGCTACTACGCGACCAAGGGCGCGGTGGTGTCGCTCGCGCGCGCCATCGCGCTGGAGTTCGCGGAGAAGGGCATCCGCTGCAACTCGGTCTCGCCGGGGCTGATGGACACGCCCATGGTTCGTTACGGCCTGACCGGCGCCTATGGCGCAGACGGCGACGTCGAGAACCTGATCCGGGTGCGCACGTCGCAGTGCCCCATGGGCCACATGGGCACCGGCTGGGACACCGCGCACGCGGTGCTGTTCCTCGCCTCCGACGAGGCCAGATATATCACCGGCATCGACCTGATCGTCGACGGCGGCCTGACCGCCAAGTTCGCGTGAGGTGACGCACGGGGCGCTGGACAGTTGGCATGCCGTGCTGGCGGGCGTAGATCTGCTTGAGGCATGGAGTTCGAATGGGATGAGGACAAACGTCGTCGCAACGTCGAGCGGCACGGCTACGACTTCCTGGACGGCGTGCTGGTCTTCGCCGGCGAGTACTATTGTCGCTACTCGCCGCGGCAGGGCGAAGAAAGATGGCTTGCCATCCGGAGCGTGGGCGGCCTCGAGATGGCCGTGGTGTTCACGCTCAGGGGCGAGCGCGAGGAGATCACGCGGATCATCAGCGTAAGAAGGGCAAAGCGCCGTGAGCGAAGGCAATATCACGCGCATCTCCGCGCAAGAGGCCTTGCGCAGGATTGAGCGGGGCGAGAGCCTCACCGACTGGGCCCGGGTGCGCGCCATGTCCGAAGAGGAGGTGGAGGCGGCCGCCGCGGCCGACCCGGACTGGCAGGACGTCGATCCCGACTGGGTGGCGCAGGCGAAACCGGTGCGCCCGGTCAGGAAACGCCGGCTCACTCTCGCCCTCGACGAGGACGTCATCGACTGGTTCCGTTCCCAAGACCGCCACTACCGCTCCCGCATGAACGCAATCCTGCGTGCCTACATGCAGCGTCGTAGTGGGTGAGGCATCGGTACTAACCGTCTCTTTCGACGGACCTTCGATCGCTCGGAGAAAGACGCCTGACGTCATCTCTGCCTCGACAAGTCTGCCTTGATGGCCCACCTACAGCCCAGGACTAGTGGCCTGGATCAGACAGATGATCCCCACACGGCCGGTCGCGAACCACTAGAACCAGGGGTTTATACCAGGAACACGAAGTCTTGACCCACCAACCGCTCTTCTTGTCACCCCCGGGCTGGACCCGGGGGTCCAGTCTGGATGCCCCGGTCAACCCCCGGGTCGAGCCCGAGGGCAGGTCGGGGCATGACAGAAAAGACGCGTCGGTATTAGACCATTTTCGCCTTGGGTGGACCCGCGGCCCCGGCCCGCTCCCCCTCCCAACCACCCACCGATGGTACCCTTGGGGTGGTTGGGAG
>JBOHKK010000010.1:0-37248 GCA_050729115.1 Geminicoccaceae bacterium
ACCTACCTCCGCCGTAGCCGGCGGCGACGTTCTGCGGCGTCAGCACGGCCGGCAGGCTCGCATTGGTAGGTTGGGTGGAGCGGAGCGGAACCCAACGATGCGTTCGAACGCTTGGCCGTGTCGGGTTGCGCCCGCGGCTCCACCCAACCCATGCCCTGCTTGACACGCTCGTGGCCGGTCCGCGAGCATCGGGCGCTGCCGAAAGGACGACCAGTGCGCAAGCGCTTCACGATCGGGGTCGAAAGGCCCGACCAGCCCGAGGTCGAGGCGTTGTTGCTCGACGCCCGCACCTTGCTGAGGGGCCTCTACCCGCCGGAAAGCTGCCACGGCCTCGACCTCGGCGCCTACGAGCGCCCCGAGGTCACCTTGTTCGTGGCCCGGGACGCTGGCGTGGCGGTGGGCTGCGGCGCCTGTCAGCTCAAGGGCGCCGGCACGGCCGAGGTCAAGAGCATGTTCGTGGCGGCCGGGGCGCGCGGCCGCGGCATCGGGCGGGCGCTCCTCGGCGCGATCGAAGCGTCGCTGCGCGGGCGCGTCACCACGTTGCGCCTGGAGACCGGCGTCAAGCAGCTGGCGGCGATCCGGCTGTACGAGGCCGCGGGCTTCCGGCGCCGCGGGCCGTTCGGCAGCTACCGCGCCGACCCGCACAGCGTGTTCATGGAGAAGCCGCTGCAGTGATCGCTCACGCACGGGCGGCGACCCGCTCCTGCACGGCGCTCGCATCGGTGCCGAGGTAGACCTCGACCACGCGCGGGTCGTGCGCGACCTCGTGCGGCTGCCCTTCGGCGATCTTCTCGCCGTGGTCGAGGACGATGCAGCGATCGACCACGCGCATCAGCACGCCCATGATGTGCTCGACCCAGATGATGGTGATGCCCTTCTCGCGCCGGATCCGGCTCAGCATGTCGGCCGCCTGCTCGATCTCGGCGTCGTCGAGGCCGCCCAGGCTCTCGTCGGCGAGCAGCAGCTTGGGCCGGGTGGCGAGCGCGCGGGCGAGCTCGAGCTTCTTCAGGCCGGCCGCGCCCAGGCCGTCGACCGCCAGACCGGGCTCGGTCGGGAGATTGACCGTGGCGAGCGCATCCGCCGCGAACCGGCGCGCCTCGCTCCGGGCGATGTCGCCGCCGTGGCCGTAGTACGCCGCGACCATGACGTTGTCGAAGATCGACAGCTTGCGAAAGGGCCGCGTAATCTGAAACGTGCGCGCGATACCGAGATGGCAGATCGCAGCCGGCACCAGCCCGGCAATCTCCCGCCCCTGGAAGCGGATCGAGCCCGCATT
Organism: Geminicoccaceae bacterium; assembly: GCA_050729115.1. Taxonomy (GTDB): domain Bacteria; phylum Pseudomonadota; class Alphaproteobacteria; order Geminicoccales; family Geminicoccaceae; genus JBKPNX01. The sequence goes on from JBOHKK010000010.1 coordinate 1,277, forward strand.
CGGCTTGAGCGCCCCGGCGATCAGGTTGAAGATCGTGCTCTTGCCCGACCCGTTCGGTCCGATCAGCCCGAGAATCTCGCCCGCGCGCAGATCGAAGCCGACCTCCCTGACCGCCGTAAAGCCCCCGAAGCGCTTGGTGAGGCCCTCGACCTCGAGCACGGGGCGCCCGCCCGCGCCTGGTGCACCGCCTTCGCTTGATTCCCCTGTCATTGCCGGGCTTGACCCGGCAATCCACGCTGGAGCCAGCGCCTGCCTTGCGGGTGGATCCCCGGGTCATCCTCGGGTTCCAGACTGGGCACGGCACCCCGAACGGTAACCCGAGGACCGGGCATGACAAACAAAGGTACGTTCCGTTTGCGTCGGTGCACTAGAACGCGTAGGCGTGGCCGGCCGGCAGCGGCAGCACCGGATCGGTGGTCTGGATCGGGGTCGGCCAGGCGATCTTGGTCTCGCCGTCGATGTACTGCATCACCACCGGCGACGAGCGCTCGTTCTGGCCGGCCATGGGCTCGCCCGGCGGATGGAACTTGACGCCGTAGCCCTGGATCGTGCCGCCGTCGGGGATGTCGGTCTCGAGCGCGGCCTGGCGCAGCGCCTCGGGATCGAAGCCGCCGTGGTCCCTGATCGCCCGCGGCAGGACGTCGGTCAGGAAGATCCAGGTCTGATTGAAGCCCATGCTGACGTGCGGCGGCACCTCGCTCGCCCCGGTCTGCGCCTTGTAGCGCTCGACCATCTCCTGGGTGAGATCGCCGAGGCCGGGCGCCAGGGTCTTCGGATCGAGCAGCTGCGCCGCCACCGGGTCGACGTTGTAGACGTAGTTGACGTCCTCGCCGAAGGTCTCGATCAGCTTGTCGATCTGCCCGTAGCCGGCGCCGTGGCCGATCAGCGCCTGGAACTTGAGGCCCTGCTCCTTGGCCTGGCGCAGGAACAGCGTGATGTCGGGGTTGTAGCCGGTGTGCAGGATGACGTCCGGCTGCGCCCGGCGCAGCTTGGTGACCAGGCTCGAAAGATCGGGCGCGGTCGCGGCATAGCCCTCCTGCAGCACGATATCCATGCCGTACTCGGCGCAGTTGACCTCGTTGCCCGCGGCGACGCCGGAGCCGTACGGCCCGTCCTCGTGGATGATCGCGACCTTGAGGTCCTCGGGCGCGATGCCGAGCTTGGCCTCGCTGTTCTCCCGGAGGAAAGTGCAGGACGCCCAGCCGAACTGGTCGCTGTGGACCTGCGGTCGGAACACGTACTGGAGGTTCTTGTCCTTGAACACCGCAGAGGCGACGCAGACGTTCGCCCACATGAACTCCTTTTGGGCATCGACCTTCTGCGCGAGCGGCACGCAATGGGCGCTCGAATAGACGCCCATGATCAGATCCACGTTCTCCTGATTCAAGAGCCGCTCGGCCTCGGCGATCGCGACCTCGGCCTTGGACTGGGCATCGGCCACCACGGGCGTGATCGTGTAGCCCTCGACCCCGCCCTGCTCGTTGATCATGTCGATCGCGATCTGGGTGCCGATCGCCGCCGCCTCGGAGCCGCCGGCCGCGAACGGGCCGGTGTAGTCGTAGAGCACGCCGATCTTGATCTCCTGGTCCTGCGCCAGCGCCTGGCCCGAGAGAAGCCCGGCCGCGGCGACAGCCAGCGCGCTCGCCCGCATGGTCGATTGCCAACCCATGATTCAAGCCTCCTCGATTGCGCACCGATTTCGTGCCGGTTTGGCGAAACACTCGGGGATGCCTTTGACCCTGTCAAGTTCGAGCGGGCGCCGCGGCCTCCGTTCTTATCGATCAGACCTCGATCCTGCGCTTCATCGAGGACAATTGGCTGGACGGCGAGCGGATCGGTGAGGGCGGCAATTGGCCTCGAGCATCCGCGGGTACGCCCGCTTTTTACACGCTGAGGATTGACGTATCCACCGCGTGCCCATAGTGGCTGGAGCTGCGCTCTGAGGCGCCGTGAGCATGGGGTGCAGTCGCCGGCGGCCGGCGTTGATGCGGGTCGAGGCAGACGCCGTCGGCACCGCGTCGCCCACGTCATTGACGTGGCATTTCCGGGGAGGCTGCCGTGAATCATCGCACTCGACGCTCGATCGGGTCTGCTTGCGCGCTCTTGGGCGCGCCATGGCTGGCGATGGCGCCGGCCACGATCGATCAGGCCTACGCGAACCCCGACTTCTCGAACGTCGACGACGTGCTGCTCGGGCGGCGCCTGGTGCTGCCGGTCCAGGACGTCGTCACGTCGCTCGCGGGCGACGATCAGAACACCATCCTGCAGACCGACCAGGGCAGCATCTCCGATCAGGCGACCTACGCCGTGGAAGGCACGGTGCTGAGCACCGCCTCCGGCCGGGTGTTCGACCTCGAGAACGACGTCATCGTGACCATGGTGCGGACCGGCTCGCAAACCGCCGCGCTCAACGTCCGCGATCCGCTGGGCGCCCGCCCGCTTCAGGTCTCCCTGCCCGGCGCGATCTGCACGCCGTCCGAGCAGCCCCTTTGCAATCCCAACCTCGTGGTGCTCGGCGACCTGAGCGGCGACGGCTACGCCGAGATCGTGATCGGTTATGCCGGCGGCGCCATTCAGGTGGCGGCGGCCGCAGATGTCAGCGACTTCACCCAAGGTCTCGAGTTCGGCGAGCCGTTCCAAGGCAGCTCCACCGTGCCGGTGCCGACGCCCCAGGCGCTCGCGGTCGGCGATCTGAACGGCGACGGCCAGGGCGAGATCGCCGCAGTCGATCTCCCGGACTTCGAGATCTACACGCTAATCACGCCGACCGGTTCGGACGAGCCGAGCCTGGACATCGAGCGAGCATCGGCCGTCACGTTCCAGCCGGCGGGTGGCAACACGGCCGACTACACCCTGCAGACCGGCCAGTTCGATCCCGACGTCACGGACGGCGAGGCGGTCATCGGGTACAGCGGCCCGGACACCGGTGGCGTTCAGCTCGTCCTGGTCGACGTCGCCGCGGACCTGACGCCGACGCTCGGAGCGCCCCAGGGCCAGGGCGCGGCGCAGAGCTTTGCGTCGGCCGTCGGCCGGTTCGACTGGTTCAGCGACATCGACCAGGTCATCCTGGCGCTGGACCAAGGCAGCGGCGACATCGCCTTGGTCATGCTCGGCGTCGCCGAGGGCGCCTTCGACCCGGCAGCCAGCGGAACGGCCTCGGGCGTCAGCGGATGCAGCGGCGTCAGCCTGGGCGGCCTGGCGGTCGGCGGCTTCGATTTCGACGTGGAGGATCCCACGAGCACGCCGCCGAGCCTGGGTATCGCGGTCCTCCTCGGTTGCGGATCGCGACAGGCCCAGGTCCAGTTGTTCAGCGTGGATTTGACCGACCCAGCGAGGATCGTATTCTCGGACGCCGCTAGTCTGCCCGATGCATCGACCTTGGGCGCCACGAGCCTGGTCGCCAGCGACACGCAGGGCCGCTCGCTGCTGCTGGGACCGCCGACCAAGATCACCATCGACCAGCACTCGCAGCCGCGCATCGTCCTGGGCGCGCCGCCCATGCACATCGACTACGTTCAGGATCCGGCCGATTCCTCGAGCACCTTCGACAAGGTCAACATGACCGCGTTTCCCGCGACCGACGAAAGCTCGGCCCGCGGCATGAACAGCGAGTTCGACCTCGCCTCGAGCTCACAGACCCAGACGCAGTTCACCCACAGCACCAGCTACACCTATTCGGTCAGCGAGGGCGTCAACGTCAGCGTGGGCTTGAACATCCCGGACATCGCCTCGCTCGACGCCTCGATGAAGTCGACGGCCACGACGACCCACGCCAACATGGTCGAGAACAAGTTCGGCTCTTACAACAGCGTCGCATTCAACATCCAGACGATCACCGGCTTTGGCGACGTGGTGTGGTACGACACCAAGCGCTTCAACGTCTGGATCTATCGGGTGCTGGGCCACTTCGCCTGCCCGGCCGACGACCCGGATTGCGACGCCGGCCTGCCGCTGTTCCTGACCTTCTCCGGGCCGGATCAGATCGTGCCCCATCCGCACAGCCCCGGATCGACGGTGGAGTGGTATCACCCCTACCACGAGGTCGGGAACATTCTGTCCTATCCCCAGGATCTGACGCAGCTCGGGGACGCCTTGAGCACGGACCTCTCCCAAGATTGCTCAATTGGCCTTCACCACCGGCTCCAACGACGACACCGAGACGCTCACCTGGTCGCAGGGGCAGACCGAGGCGCAGACCTCGGGCTCGGTCACCATCCATTCCCATTCGGAGACCGAGTCGGCCTCGGGCTCGAGCTTCTTTGGCAACGAGGGCGGATCGTTCACGGACGGCAGCAGCGAGTCGCTGACCACCCTCAACACCTCCGTGCAGACAATGGCGGCAAGCGACGGCTTCCAGGTATCGGTGCCGGGCTTCAATCTCGGCGCGGACTACAGCTACCCGTTCGATGGCTACATCCTCGGCGATCCGGTCGATCCGGACGTGCTCCAGCAGGAGCTGATGGCCGATCTCGCGAAGCAGGTCGACCAGACCATCAACGACACGCTGCGCCTCGCCTTTACCGCGCAGCCCGACGCCGCGGCCGGCGTCTGGTGGACCGACGGCCCGAGCCCCTATCTGAGCGCGCCCGACGTCGCGCTCAATCATCCGTTTCGCTGGACCCTGGTCAGCGAGAGCTCAGGGCCGCTGTCCTCGGTCTACTGCTTCAACGTCCTCGATCGCGACGACGTGCAAAAGGGCGGCGGCTACGCGATCAAGGGGCTGTTCGTGCTCTCCGAAGGCGCGACCACGGGGCCGCAGCTCACGATCGCAGACGAGGGCGACACGTTGCAGCTCCAGGCGCGGGTCTACAACTACAGCCGCCTCGACATGGATCAGGCCTCGCCGGCGGTCTCACATGTCCAGGTGCAGTTCTACGGCCAGGAGTGGGACCCGAGCACGCAGGAATTCACGGGCGACGCTTTCCTGATCGACGAGGTGACGCTCGATCCGATCCCGGGCAACAACGTCAACAACCAGGGTCTCAACTCGGCGCTTGCCAGCACGACGTTCGACACCGGCAGCTGCCCGCTGGAGGGCGGCTGCGGCGGCAAGTACCTCAAGTTCTGGCTGGTCGTGTGGATGGAGGGCGCCGACGGCAATCTGGTGGCGGACTATCAGGACCACGGCCTGACCACGGCCCCGGCGACTCCTTTCACGAGCATCGGCCAGGCGAACATCGAGCCGATCAGCAACAACGTCGGCTACTACGACCAGGAGATCTACATTTGCCCCGAAGGGGCGCAGTGTACGGTGCCGCCGGACGGGCTCGCGGAGACCGCGTTGGCGATCGACGAGGTCATGGTCGCAACCGATCAGGCGGCGACCTTTGAGACGCTGGAGGTGAGTGCCAGGCTGCGCAGCGGCGAGGAGCCGGTCGGGCCGGTGCTGGTCTTCTTCTACGACGGCGACCCCGAGAACGGGGGTCTGGCCTTCGAGGTCGAGCACGTGCCGTTCATCGAGGCGAACGCCGGCTACCTCACCAAGGTGCGCTACCAGCCGAAGACGAGCGGCGTCCGCGACATCTTCGTGGTGGCGCATGCCGGCGGCGGCGCCGTGACCGGAACCACCCGTCTCGAGGTGGCCGAGCCCGCCGATTCGCCACCGACATGCCAGAACCCGCTGACGCTCGCGTCGCGCCTCAGCGGCAGCATCGGCCGCGTTGGCACGCCGGGCGCCCGCGCCGACATGCGCCTCTCCGCGGTGGTCCCGTTCGAGGTCCGGTCGACCTCGGTGCCGCGACGGTCACGATCGATCGCCTGGCGCACGAGCTTGGCGGCGCGCGGGAGCTGGTCAGGGACCAGGAGGGTGAGAGCTTCCTCCCGCTGGTGCTCGAGGCGCGCCACGTTTCCCGCTCGGGCCGGGCGGTGTTCGAGACCGCGTCCGGGGTGAACCCAAAGGTGCGTCTGGCGCTGCACCGCCTGCCCGGCGACAGGCTCAACGTCAACCTTCGCGTGCGCGAGGCTACCATTCCGGGGGCGCCGGAGCTGTGCAGCAGCGATCCGGTGACCACGAGCCTGGTGGCCCGCCTGGCCTCGATCGACGACGGGACGAACCCGCCCGTTGAGGTCCCGGTCGAGGGCACCTGGGAATGCCTCACCGATCGTGATGGGGACATCCGCAGGCTGCGCGCCCGCAACCCATCGTTCCGCGGCTGAGGCCGAGCGCGCGTGGCGCGGCGCCGGGCCGGCGGAGCGGCCGCACGCGCCGATCACGACCCGAGAGGCAAAGCTGGCGGATGGGCGTGACCATCGCTATCGCGCCAGCTCCCCCGACATGGGCGTCGTTCGCGGCTCATACCAGGATCACGAAGACGTCACCCATCGACCACTCTTCTTGTCACCCCCGCGCTTTTCTGGATGCCCCGGTCGAGCCGGGGCATGACAGAAAGGACGCACGGACCCGTGGGTCGCGACTTCATGGGGTCGGTATCAGGCCGGCTCGAGCATGACCTTGATCTGATCGCTCGGGCGCTTGAGCGCCTCGAACGTGTCGCAGAAGGAATCGAACCCGACGCGATCGGTGACCATGGCAGAGGGGTCGATGCGCTCGCGCCCGAGAAGGTCGATCACGATCTCGAAGTCGCGCTTCTTGTAGATGAAGGCGAAGCTCAGATCGAGCTCCTTGGTCAGCGCTTTGGCCGGGAAGAACGTGTCGGCGACCATGCACAGGCCGACGATCACCACGCGGGCGTCGTGGGGGGCGTAGTCGATCGCGAGCTGGAAGCTGCCCGGGACGCCGGCGCAGTCGAACACCACCTGCGGCGGCCCGCCGCTCAGCTGGCGGACGCGCGCGCTCACGTCCTCGCGGCTCGCCTCGATCGCGGCGGTGGCGCCGAAGTCGACCGCGCGCTCGGCCCGGGCGCCGACCAGGTCGCTGACCACGATGTGGCGCGCGCCGAAGAACCGGCACCAGAACGCGACCGCGATCCCCACGGGGCCGGCGCCGACGATCAGCACCGTGTCGCCCGCCTCGAGCCGCGCCTTGCCGACCGCATTCAGCCCAACGGCAAGCGGCTCGACCAAGGCACCCTCGGCGAAGCTCACGGCTGCGGGCAGCCGGAACGTCGTCGAGGCGCCGACCCGGGTGTACTCGGCGTAGGCGCCGGGCAACTCGGCGCTCGCCCGCATCGCGCCGTGCGGGCAGCGAAACGCCCGCCCCGCGAGGCAGTCCGGGCAGTGGCCACAGCCGATGAAGGGCTGCGCGGTCACCCGCTCGCCGACTTGCCATTGGCCGCGCAGGCGGCTGCCGACCTCGACCACCTCGCCGGCGAACTCGTGGCCCATCACGGTCTCGGGCTCGAGCGCGCGCCACCCGGCGCTGCCGTCCCTGCTCTCGGACCAGTGCAGATCGGTCCCGCAGATGCCGCAGGCGCGCACCTTCAGGATCAGGTCGGTCGGTCCGGGCCGGGGCTCCGGCACGTCCTCGATCACCAGCGGTGCCCCCGGCGCCTTGAACACGGCTGCTTTCATCGGATCGTCTCCGTTCGGCCACGGACGTCTGGAGTCGCCCTGGCGTCATGGTGGGTGACCACCTCCCAACCGGTCCAGCCGGCGCGGCTGGACCGCTGCTCAGGCGCCGATCACGACCGGCGCGGCGAGCTGGCGGATGGTCTTGATCACCGCCATCGCCACCAGCTTGCCGGTCTTGGGATTGTCGGCGGTCGGCAGGACGTCCTCGACGAAGGGGAAGGTGCCGAAGGCGCCGCTCGCCTCGATCTCGACCACGTGCGTGCGGATGGTCGGGTCGGCGACGATGACAAGATGCGTCCGATCGAGGCCGATGCCCGCGAGCGCCACGGCGGCAGCGATGTTCACGTTCTGCGGATAGCGCCGGGCGCCGTCGCGTACCGGGCCGTCGTAGATGACCAGCGGCGCGCGCAGGCTCCCGAGGTCGCACATGCCTTCCGCTTCGGTGCCGTACCAGGCGCTCGGGTCCTTGCGCACGGTCATCGCGACGCGCTCGAGACCGCCGACCGCGGCGGCCGCGAGAATGTCCAGAGCGCCGATCCCGGCGGAGGCCAGGATGAGGCGCCGGTTGCTCGTAGCAGCCGCCCGCTCGAGATCGGCACGCCGCGTGTCATCGACCAGAGCCCCGATCGAGGTCAGCACCAGGTCGGCGCCCGCCTCGAGACAGCGGATGCCGTGCTCGCGCACCGCCTGATGCCCGGCGCATTCGAGGATCACATCCAGGCGCTGCTCAAAGAACCGGTTGGGGTCATTGGTGAGGAGCACGTCGCCTGCGTCCGGGCGCAGCCGGCGCACCAGCACTGCGGCGAGGTCCACCTGCGGGCCCAGCCCGCCGCACCGCCAGGCCGCCGCCAGCTCGCGCCCGATGGCGCCGTAGCCGATCACCCCCAGACGCATCGTTGTCCCTCGCTCGTTTCGCCACGCCATGACATTCGCCGGGTCCCATCAAAGGGGAGCATGGGCGTAAGCGCAACGTGAGAGCTCGGGCGTGCGCCCAGGCACACGGCTTGGCCCACGACGCCCGGCGCGTCCGACGTCGAGGTCGGCGGCGCGGCCCCTACAGGGGGGTCGACCGTCAGAACCTGAGGCGCGCGCGCAACTCGTCGATCACATCGATTTCCGGGAAGTCGACCCACGCCGCGACGCCGATGGGGCAGTCCTTGGCGTCCTCCGGGGTGTGCTCGAGGTTCAGGATCACCTGGCCGCGGCCGTCGCCGTGGCCCTTGGCGAGCGCCGCGAGATCGGCGCTGCCAAGGAGCGAGGCGGCGCCGCGAGTCAAGAGGACGGTGCCTTCGCGCACCTGCGTCTCCCCCTCGAGGACGACGTCGGCAAGCATGCCCTTGCGCAGCAGCCCGACCTCGACATCGGAGGCGGGAACGTCGACCAGGATCACGTCGCAGTCGATCCATTCGGCCACCGGCGTGCCGACGTCGACCGCGGCGCCCGCACCTGCGAGGACGCTCCAGACCAGGCTTCCCGGCGGCGCGACGATCGGGCTGACGCTGATCAGCTCGAATGCCTGGCGGGCGGCCGCGGCCGCGATTCGCGCCTCGGCCAAGTCCGCCTGGGCGTCGGCGAGCGCGCGCGTGGCCTGCGCTAACTCGAGGAGCACCCGGTCCTCGCTTTGGAACGCCCATTCGGGATTTCTGCCATCGCTCGCCAGGAACACGCCCCGATCGGCTGCTTGCCGTCGCTCTTCGGCGCGAGCGATCATCTTCTCGCGTTCGGCGCGCATGCGCTCGAGCCCCATCACTTCGGCCAGAGCGTCGTCGGCATCGGTCTGGGAGGCATTGCCCTGACGGGCGAGCGTCTGCCTGCGCTCGGCCACGGCACGTTCCAGCGCGAGGCGCTCGTCGATGTAGTCGAGCTCTCGCCTCGTACCGTCGATGTCGATGTCGAGGTTGTTCTTGAAGGTCTCGGCATAGTCGGCGGTGCGCGCCCGCCACTGCGCGTCGAGGTCTTGCATGCGGGCCAGATAGGCCTGGAGATCGGTGACGTTGGCTTCGGCGCGGGCGACCTCGGCCGCCGCGCGCTCCATCGCGCCGGGGTTCGCCTGCAGGTTGCGCACGGTCGCGATCCGACCGTCCGCGCCCAGCCGTTGGCCAACGGCGGGCGGCGGCCCATCCACGTTGCCGTGAATCGGCGACGTCGCGACATTGATCCAGGTCGTCACCGCGGCATCACGAAAGAGCACCGAGGTGACATAGGGCGCGAACCACCAGCCCGCGTAAGCCGCCAGCGCCACGGCCACGCAGGCCCCGCCCACGAGGCGATAGATGGCCTTGCTGCGCGTGCGCCTGACTGGCCTTGAGGACGAGAAAGGCACGGGCCGCTTGTCGCCCGACGGATGAAATGGGTCCTCGGAGGGATTCCGTGCCCGGAGTCCCATCTCGAGAGGCTTTTGCTCCGAAGCGAACGTCTCGTAGTTCTCGATGAGTCGACGCGTGATCAACCGCACGATGTAGAATCCGAAGCTCGGATTCTGATGGTAGAGCCGCAGCACCTGGTCGTCGCTCATCCGCAGCAGCTCGCCATCCGTCTCGCATACCGCGGTGACGGTCCGCTTTCGGCTGGGCGAGAACATGCTGATCTCGCCGAGCATGTCGCTCTCGCCGATCGTCTTGTCGATCTCCTCGAGCCGGATGACGCCATTGCGGACGTAGAACATCTCGTGCGACGGATCGCCCTTGTGGAACAAGGTCTCGCCCGCCTTGAACCACCGCCGGGTCATGAACGGTAGCAGCGCGTCCATTCCCAGGTCCCCGGTTCTGGCTTCCCGTATGTCGCCAACGAGCTTCAGGATTTCGTGCAGCCTGAAGAGGTTGAGCGGCAACAGCGCGCCGTGCAGGATGAGGATCGGGACAAGATGTTCGATCACGGCGTACGTAAGGAACGCGAGATTGCTCAAAATTCCAATGACGCGCAGGGGCACCATCGTCTTCATGTAGAACGTGGTGAAAGTGAGAAGAGCTGCCAAAAAGCCGGCGAACTCACCGACGGTCATGGCCACGCGTCCCTGATCTACCAAGAACCTATTGCAACCAAGGATCCAGGATCTGTTGAACCGGGACTCCCTGGATATTTCTTTGCTAGGTTGGAATTTGCGCCGTTTCGAAGTGTCAGGCAACCCATGGAGCGGAGCGCGCCCCACCGTTAGTCTGCGAATGCGCGGGCTCGACGGTGAGGACCTTGCCGGTCGTCACGCGTGATTGCATGATCCCGGCTCGCTTCGCCCACCACCGGATGGCATCGCCGGCGCGCATCTGCAACACTGCGGGCGGCAAGAGCAGACTGGGAAGGACGAGCGGATGGCGGGCGAGGAGCAGGACCTGCGGCGCCAGCTCAAGGAGGCGCACATGAGCCGCGCTCTGGTCTACGCCGCGGTCTACGACGAGCTGTGCGCGCGCTTTGGCGCCGAGGTCGCCGAGGACGTCATGACATCGGCGATCTATCGGCGCGGCCTCGCGATCGGCCAGCGCTTCGCCGAGTTCGGACCGGCCGACCTCGAGGGCCTCTGCGCCGCGTTCCTCGAGTTCGTCCCGGACCAGGGCCGGCTGTTTCAGCCGGAGGTCAGGCGTTGCGATGCCGGCGGCCTCGACATCAAGTTCCACGCCTGCCCCTTGAAGGAGGCCTGGCAGGCCGCCGGCCTTGCGCCGGAGAAGATCGCGACCTTGTGCCGGATCGCCGGCGTGGTCGACAACGGCACGTTCGAGGCGGCCGGGTTCGACTTCGCCGCCGACACCTGGCAGCCGGGCGAGGCCGGCTGCTGCTTCCTGCACGTCCGTCCGGGACCGGCGCCGGCGTAAGCGACCCTATTCGGCCGCCTGCTGGATCGGCGTTGGCTCGGCGGCCCTCGGCATCTTGGCGGCGGCAGGGCCGCGGCTGCGGGCGAGCAGCGTATAGGCGGTCGGCACGACGAACAGCGTGAACACGGTGCCGAACAGGATGCCGCCGACGATCACCCAGCCGATCTGCGAGCGGCTCTCGGCGCCGGCCCCGGTCGCGATCGCGAGCGGCACCGCGCCCAGCACCATCGCGCCGGTGGTCATGAGGATCGGTCGGAGTCGGAGCCCCGCCGCCTCGATCACCGCCGCGACCTTGTTGCGCCCCTGCTCCTGCAGCTGATTCGAGAACTCGACGATCAGGATGCCGTGCTTGGTGATCAGCCCGACCAGGGTGACCAGGCCGATCTGGCTGTAGACGTTGAGCGTGCCGCCGACCAGGTGCAGCGCGATCAGGGCGCCGGTCATCGAGAGCGGCACGGTCAGCATGATGATCAGCGGGTCGATGAAGCTCTCGAACTGCGCCGAGAGCACCAAGTAGATGAAGGCGAGCGCGAGGACGAAGGTGACGTACAGGCTGGTCGAGGCCTCCTTGAACTCGCGCGACTGGCCGGCGAGGTCGGTCTGGGCCGAGGCCGGCAGGACCCGCAAGGCGGCGTCCTCGAGGAAGGCGAGCGCGTCGCCGACGGTGTAGCCCGGCGCGATCGTGGCGGTGATGGTCGCCGAACGCAGCTTGTTGAAGTGGTTGAGCTCTTTCGGCGCGACCCGCTCCTCGACCGTGATGATGTTGTTCATCGGGACCATGAGGCCGTCGTCGTTGCGCACGTAGATCGAGGCCAGGTCGTCCGGGTTGCTGCGGTCGACGTCGGCCACCTGGACGATCACGTCGTACTGCTTGCCGCCCTGCTTGAACCGGGTCACCTGGCGACCGCCGAGCATGGTCTCGAGCGTGCGGCCGACGGTGTCGACCTCGAGGCCGATGTTGGCCACCTTCTCGCGGTCGAGATCGACCTTCAGCTCCGGCTTGTTGAGCTTGAGGTCGGTGTCGACGTTGACCATGCCCGGGAAGCTTTGCGCCTCGGCCATCAGCGCCTCGGCCATGTTCTGCAGCGCCTCGTAGGGCTGCGAGGTCTGGACCACGAACTGCACCGGCTTCTCGACCGGGTTCTGGCCGAGCGAGGGCGGGTTGACCGCAAAGGCCAAAATTCCGGGAACGCCGAACATCTGGGGCGCGAGGCCGGCCACCACCTCCTGCTGGCCGCGCTGCCGCTCCTCCCAGTCCTCGAGGCGGCTGAACGAGATCACCTGGCTGACCGTCGGAAAGCCCGTGACCACGAAGTACTGCACGATCTCCGGGACCTCCTCGTACAGCTGCTCGATCTGCTTGGCGTACTTGTCCGTGAACTCGAGCGTCGAGCCCTCGGGCGCGATGCCGATGCCGACGATCGTGCCGCGGTCCTCGATCGGCGCCAGCTCGGACTTGAGGGTGGTGAACAGGAAAAAGCTCGAGCCGGCGACCAGGACACCGGCCAGCACCACCAGCCAGCGCGCCTCGAGGGTGGCCGCGAGCCCCCGGCGGTAACCGCTGGTCAGACGCACGATGCCGCTCTCGATCACGCGGTACAGGAGCCCGTGCTTCTCGACGTGACGCAGCATCCGGCTGCACATCATCGGCGAGAGCGAGAGCGCGACGAAGCCCGAGACCAGGACCGCGCCGGCGAGCGCGAGCGCGAACTCGGTGAACAGCCGGCCGGTGCGCCCGGTCATGAAGCCGATCGGGGCGTAGACCGAGGCGAGCGTCACGGTCATGGCGAGCACCGCGAAGCCGATCTCGCGCGCGCCGACCAGCGCGGCCTGGAAGGGCGCCATGCCCTCCTCGACGTGGCGGTGGATGTTCTCGAGCATGACGATGGCGTCGTCGACCACGAGGCCGATCGCCAGGACCATCGCCAAAAGGGTGAGCGTGTTGATCGAGAAGCCGAAGGCGTAGATCAGCGCGAACGAGCCGACCAGGCTGACCGGGATGGTGACCAGCGGAATCAGCGTGGCGCGGAGCGAGCGCAGGAACAGGAAGATCACGAGGACCACCAGCACCACCGCCTCGCCGATGGTCGTGAACACCGCGTCGATCGATTCCCGGATGAAGATCGAGCTGTCGTAAGCGAGGTCGACCCGCATGCCCTCGGGCAGGTCCACCTGGATCGCCGGCAGCTCGGCGCGGACCGCCTCCGAGACGTCGAGCGGGTTGGCGGTCGCCTGCTTGACCACGCCGAGTGCCACGGCTTCGCGGCCGTTGAAGCGCACGTTGACGCGCTCGTTCTCGGGCCCGAGTGCGGCGCGGCCGACGTCGCCGAGGCGGATCGGATAACCCTCGGCCTCGCGCAGGACGATGTCCTCGAACTGCTCGGGCGTGCGCAGATCGGTTTCCGTGACCACGGTGAACTCGCGCGCCACGCTCTCGATGCGGCCGGCCGGCACCTCGACGTTCTGGCTGCGCAGCGCGTCCTCGACGTCCTGCGGCGTCAGGCGATAGGCGGCAAGGCGCGCCCGGTCCAACCAGATCCGCATGGAATAGCGGCGCTCGCCAAAGATCCGCACGTCCGCCACGCCCGACAGGTTCTGCAGCCGGTCCTTGACGAAACGGTCGGCGAAGTCGGTGACCTCCATCGGCGAGTGCCGGTCGGACGAGAAGGCCAGGTACAGGATCGGCTGGGCGTCCGCCTCGACCTTGGAGACGATCGGCTCGTCGATCTCGTCCGGCAGCTGGCCGCGCGCCCGGGCGACCCGATCGCGTACGTCGTTGGCCGCCGCGTCGGGATCGCGCGTGAGCCGGAAACGGACCGTGATCTGGCTCTCCTCCGGCCGGCTGATCGAGCTCATGTAGTCGATGCCCTCGATGCCGGCGAGGGACTCTTCCAGGATCTGCGTGACCTGGGTCTCGACGATATCGGCCGAGGCGCCCTTGAAGTTGGTCTCGACCGTGACCACCGGCTCGTCGATGTTCGGGTACTCGCGCACGGTCAGGCGGTCGTAGGCGATGATGCCGACCAGGACCACGATCAGCGACATGACCGTGGCCAGGACCGGCCGGCGGATCGAGAGCTCGGGCAGGAACATCGGCTCAGGCCTCGGCCCGCGGCAGCGGCTGGACCGGCGCGCCGTCGCGGAGCTTGAGCTGGCCCGCGGTCACCACCTCGTCATCGGGATCGAGCCCTTCGACGATCTCCACCATGCCTTCGCGCCGGATGCCGACCGTGACCTCGGTGAACACCGCCTTGCCGTCCTCGACCCGGAACACGTACTGGTCCTGGCCGCGCGGCACCAGCGCCTGCTCCGGCACCTGAATGGCGCCCTCGCGCTCGTTCAGCACCAAAGCGACCCTGATGAACAGCCCCGGCCGCAGCCGGCCGTCCGGGTTCGGCAGGCGCGCCCGCAGCACGATGCTCCGCCCGCTCTCGTCGATCAGGGGATCGATCGCATAGACCTCGCCCTTGAAGGTCTCGCCGGGAAACGCGTCGGCGCTGAGCTCGATCTTCTGTCCGGGCCCGACCGCGGCGAGGTAGACCTCGGCGACGCGGAAGTCGGCCTTGAGCGGGTCGATCTGCTCGAGGTTCACGATGTCCTGGCCGACCGCGACGAAGTCGCCGACCGAGACCTCGCGCAGGCCGACCACGCCCTCGAAAGGCGCTCTGATGACGGTCTTGTCGAGGCGCGCCCTGGCCAGGTGGAGCGCCGCCTGGTCCGCGTGCAGCTGCGCGATCGCTTCGTCGCGCGCCTTGGTCGTGCCGACACCGCGCTGGACGAGATCGATGGCGCGGTCGTGGTTGGCCTGGCTGAGGACGAGCGACGCCTGGACCTGCTCGACCTCGGCCCGATAGACCGAGTCGTCGAGCACCACGAGCACCTGCCCCTGCGCGACCTGCTCGCCCTCATCGAACCGGATCTCGGCGATCCGCCCCGCGACCTCGGGCCGGATGATCACCGATTCGTTGGAGCGCAACGAGCCGACGGCGCCGAGGCGGCGCTGAATCGGGCCGACCCGCACCGGCGCCGTCTCGACCGGCACCGCCATGGCGGCGCCGCCTGGCGGACCCGGCGCGCCCTCGGCCTGCGGCTGCTGGAAATAGAAGAACCACCAAGCGCCACCGGCGACCGCCAGCATGCAGGCGGCGATAAGGATTTGGACGACGATCCGCAAAACGTTCCCGATCCGATGTCGGCCCTTCCAAGACGCTGCCGCTCCGGAGCCGGCCTCCGGTTCCCAACCAGCCGGCAGCGCCGATCGGCACTCGAAGAGCCGGCGTTGCCTCATATCTAGGCGGCCGGCCGCGCCGGAGCAACCGGGGCGGCGCGCACGGCTGGTGCCGCGGCGATGCTTGGCCAAGCGTGCCCGACATCCTGTGCGAGGGGTGCCAAGACCCACGATGGCTCGGGCGCAGCCGGCACACCCCATCCTTGCGGCCGCGCGCCCGGAGACGCTAAGACACGCGATGGCTCGGGCGCAGCCCATCCTTGAAGATAGGCGCCGGGCGGGAGGATAGCGATCGGGAGTTGCGAACGATGTCGAGCCAGCATGACGCCGTCGTCGTCGGCGCCGGGCACAACGGCCTGACCTGCGCCTGCTACCTCGCCAGGGCCGGGCTCAAGGTGCTGGTGCTCGAGCAGTACCACACCCTCGGCGGCATGACCGTCTCCGAGGAGTTGGCGGCCCCGGGCTTCCTCTCCGACCTCCACGCCAGCGGCTATCTCGTCGCCAAGCTGTCGCCGGCGCCGCAGGAGCTGCAGCTGGCCGACCACGGCCTCGAGCTGATCACGCCGGAGCCGAACTGGGGGCACGTGCTCGCGGATGGCCGCTGCCTGACCATCAGCCGCGACCTCGAGGGTACGCTCGCGAGCATCGCGCAGTTCTCCGAGCGGGACGCCGAGACCTGGCGGCGCCTCTACGGCCGCTATCTCGAAGCCAAGCCGCAGATCGTGGCCGGGATGAATGCGCCGCCGCCGACGCTCGCCAAGGAGTTCGGCCGCCCCGAGGCCGTCGACGGCTACCGGTTCGAGTTCCAGAGCGCGCGCTCGTGGGTCGACGAGTGCTTCGAGTCCCCGGAGATCAAAGGCTTCTTCGCGTCCTGCGCGCTGCACGCCGCCCTGGCGCCGGACGACGCGCTCGGTGCCCAGTTCAGCTGGCTGTTCGCGAGCGCCGTGCAGGACCTCGGCGTGAGCATCGTTCGCGGTGGCATGCACCACGTCGCGCGCGCGCTTGCCGGCGTCCTGAAGGCGCACGGCGGCGAGATCCGCACCGGCGCCAGGGTCGAGCGGATCCTGGTCGAGGACGGCAGGGCCGCGGGCGTGCGGCTGCAAGGCGGCGAGACGATCCGCGCCGACGGCATCGTGGCGTGCAGCGTCGATCCCCGCCATCTCGTGCTCGACCTTTTGGGCGAGGAGCGGGTCGGGGCCGAGATCGCCGGCAAGATCCGCCGCTACGAGTGGGGCGACTCGTTCTTCGCGATCTGGGCGGCGCTCGACCGGCCGGTGGCGTATCGGGCGGGGGCGGAGGTCGGGCGCGCCGGCTACGTCCACGCCGGCGCGAACTCCGTCGACCAGCTGGCGCAGACCTTCCTCGAGTGCCGCGGCGGCCGGCTGCCGGCGGCGCCCATGGTCGGCATCATCGACGAGGCAGGCGTGGACCCGAGTCGGGCGCCCGCCGGCAAGGGATTGATCAAGATCGTCGTCCACTTCGTGCCCTATCGCGTCACGGGCGACGCCACGGGGCGGATCCGCGGCACCGGCTGGGACCAGGTGAAGGAGGCCTACGCCGACTACACGATCGACTGGCTGAGCGAGCGCTACCTGCCGGGGCTGCGCGATCGGATCGTGGCCCGCACTGTCCATTCGCCGGTTGACATGGAGCGCCAGATCATCAGCGCCGTGCACGGCACCCATCAGCACGGGGCGTTCCTGCCCTATCAGGTGGGCGTGATGCGCCCGATCCCGGAGCTCGGCGCGTATCGGACGCCGGTTGCGAACGTCTACCTGTGCGGCGCCGGCAGTCACCCCGGCTCGGGCGTCAGCATGGGGCCGGGGCGCAACGCCGCCCAGGCGATCTGCGCCGATCTCGAGCTGAGATTCCCGGGCGGCTGATATCGACCCCATGAACTCGTGACCGATGGATTCGCGCGTCTTTTCTGTCATGCCCCGGCTCGACCGGGGCATCCAGTCTGGACCCCCGGGTCAAGCCCGGGGGTGACAAGACAAGCCCGGGGGTGACAAGACAAGCCCGGGGGTGACAAGACAAGCCCGGGGGTGACAAGAAAAGAGGTCGATGAGTCAAGACCTCGTGATCCTGGTATGAGCCCGGCCGCGGCGCTCAGTGATGAACCTCGCTCGGATGCGGCTCCAGGCTGCGAAACCACGAGACGATGAACACGCCGCCCACGACGAGCAGCGCGGCCACGATCTGATAGGCATGGATCCGGCTGCCCAGGAAGAGGATCGACTCCACCGTGACGAGCAGCGGCACGGTGTAGGTGAACAACGAAGCTTTGGTGGCGCCGATCCGGCCGGTGCCGAAGCTGATCAGGTGCAGATAGAGGGCGCCCATGCCGACGCCGATGAAAGCGATCGATCCCCAGACCTGCCAGGGGTAGTCGAGCGGCGCGCGGCTCGCGACCTCCTCGCCGACGAAGCCCGGGACCAGAATCGCCACCCCGAGGGCGAGCAGCACGAACAGACCCTCGCCCGGCGAGGGATGCATGTCCCACTTCCTCAAGAGCACCAGGTAGAGGCTCCTGGTCAGGCAGACCGCCATCATCCACACGAAGCCCGCGTGCGGATCGAAGCGCGCGAGGTTCGAGAGCTCGCCTTCGAAGGCGCAGGCGAGCGCGCCGAGAAAGGCGGCCGCGAGTCCGAGATACTGGATCACCAAGAGCCGCTCGCCCAAGAGCAGCGCCGAGAACAGCACCGCCATGAGCGGGATCAAGGTGTAGCCGACGCTGAGATCGATCAAGAGATGGGAGCGCAGGCTGAGATACATCAACCAGGCCGGCAGGATCACGCCGGTCACGCTCAAGACCAGCACCTTGACTTTCTGGCGCCGGAAATAGCCCGCGAGATCGTGGTGCCCTTGCAAGGCGAACGGCACCACGCACGCCAGCGCGATCGCGGTCCGCCAGAAGGTCAGCGTCCAGGGCGCGATCTCGCGCACCGCCAGGTTGCCGAACATGAAGTTGCCCGAGCTGATCAGCATGGCCGCGAGCAGCGCGGCGTAGGCCCAGGCCGCGCCGCTCTCCTCCTGCATCGCTGCGCCCGGCAGCTGCGATCCGCGAACGGCCATGTCACAAGCCCATCTCAGCGGCCCAGGTCAGCGGAGGCCCGCGCCTGCAGCGCGTGACGGTCGACCTTGCCGACCGCATTGAGTGGCAACTCCGCGAGGATCGCGATCCGCTCCGGCACCTTGTAGGCCGCGATGTGGTGGGCGACGAATTGCTTCAGCTCGTCCGCGGTCACGCCGGGCGCCGCGTCGTGTCGCAAGGCGACATAGGCCCGGACGATCTCGCCGAGACGACGGTCGGGCACGCCGACCACGCAGGCAACCCCGACCGCCGGATGCTGGTAGAGCACTTCCTCGACCTCGAGCGGCGAGATGTTGGCGCCGCCGCGGATGATCATCTCCTTGCTGCGACCCTCGAACCAGTAGTAGCCGTCGTCGTCGACCCGCCCGAGGTCGCCGGTGTGCAGCCAGCCGTCCTGCAAGGTCTTCGCGGTGTGCTCCGGATCGTCCCAGTAGCCGGCCATGGTGGCATCGCTCCGCACGAGGATCTCGCCGATCGCGCCTCGTGCCAGGTCGGCTCCCGTCTGGTCGATCACGCGCAGTCTGGTGGCGTGCACCGGCAGCCCGATCGAGCCGATGCGCTTGGCGCCGTGCGGCGGGTTCATGGCGTAGCTGTACGACTCGGTCATGCCGCAGGTCTCGGTGACCTCGAGGCCGCTCAGCGCGCCAAAGCGCTCCTGGAGTTCGGGCGGGACGCGATCGCCGCCGGCGATGCAGCAGCGCAGCGAGCCGAAATCGCAATCTGCGGCGCGCGCATGCTCGACCAGGTCCCAAAGCTGCGCGGGCAGGAGCTGCAGCGTGTTCGCCCTGTGCGTCTCCATCGCGTTCAGGAGCGCGCCGGGCTCGAAGGCCGGCAGCAGCACCATCGTGCCGCCGACCTGAACCGTGGTCAGCACCTGGCCCGCGAAGCCGGCGACATGGCAGACCGACAGGGAGATCAGGCTGACCTCGTCCGAAGTGATCTCGCGCGTGGCCACCTGGTTGAGGGTGGTATGCCAGAGGCTGCGATGGGTGTGGGTCACGCCTTTTGGTCTGGCGGTGGTGCCGGAGGTGTACATGATCACCGCCGGGTCGCGCTCCCGGATCGCCACGGCGGGCGCGCGCCCGCCGCTCCCCTCCAGCAGCTGCCGGAATGGCAGGACGCCCGGGAACTCGCCGTCGCCGACCAGGTAGCAGGCCTGGACGCTGCCGAGCTGCGGCCGCACGCGCACGACCTCAGGGAAGAGTCTGGCCTCGGCGACCAGCGCCCGGACGCCGGCGTGGCCCACCGCATAGGCCAGCTCGGGGCCCTTGTAGTGATCGTTCAGCGGCACGGCGATCGCGCCGAGCTTGAAGCAGGCGAAATAGCCGAGGACCAGCTCGGGGCGGTTGCCGAAGAACAGGGCCACCCGGTCGCCGTGGCCGACGCCGGCGCGCCGCAGGGACCCGGCGATGCGATCGCTCTGCTGGTCGAGCTCGCGGTAGGTCAGCGCGGTCGCCCCGAACACGAGCGCCCGCTGGTCGGGAGCCCGATCGGCGGCGGTCCGCAGCACATCGCCCAGCAACATCGTCCGATCCTCCCTCGCGACGGCCGCCCGAAGCCGGCGCAAATGCGCGCCGTCCGCGGCGGCCCGTCGGGCGGTCGCGCTCCAACTGATCCGAACCCGCGATCATGCCCGCGGCATACCGCCGCGTCGAGCCAGGATCGCCGGCCGCGCTAGTGCACCGACGCCAACGGAACGTACCTTTGTTTTGTCATGCCCGGACTTGATCCGGGCATCCACCCGCAAGGCAGGCGCTGGCTCCAGAGTGGATTGCCGGGTCAAGCCCGGCAATGACAAGGGAATCAAGCGAATGCGTCAGTGCACTAGAGCGTCACCGACAAACCGCCATCCACCGCCAGCACGTGGCCGTTGACGTAGGCCCCGGCTTTCGAGGCGAGGAACACCACCGCGCCGCCGATCTCCTCGGGCTGCGCCCAGCGGCCGAGCGGGGTGCGCTGCTCGACCCAGGCGGTGAATTCCCGATCGGCGAGCAGCGGCGTGTTCATCTCCGTGGCGAAGTAGCCGGGCGCGATCGCATTCACGGTGACGCCCTGGCGGCCGAGCTCCGCGGCCATGGAGCGCGTCAGACCGTGCAGCCCGGCCTTGGCCGCGACATAGGCGTGGACCGTGGGGCGGGCGAGGATCGCGATCACCGAGCCGGTGTTGATGATCCGCCCGTGGCCTTGGGCGAGCATCACCCGCGCGGCCTCACGCCCGAGCCGGAAGCAGGCGGAAAGATTGGCGCCGAGCACCCGCTCCCAGTCGGCATCGGCCCATTCGACCAACGGCACCCGGTGCTGGATGCCGGCGTTGTTGACCAGGATGTCGAGCCGGCCGTGGCGCTCGGCGACCGCCCGTACTGCCATCGTGGCGGCCGCGGCGTCGGTCACGTCGAACGGCGCCGCCTCGGCCCGCAGGCCTCGCGCCAGCAGCTCCTCGACCCGCGCCGCGAGCGATGCCGGATCGCGTCCGTTCACCACCACCAGCGCGCCGTGGGCGGCCAGCGCCTCGGCCATGGCGAAGCCGAGGCCGCGCGAGCTGCCGGTGACCAGCGCCACCTGATCGTCGAGCGAGAACAGATCCGACATCCACGCCTTCCCTCTGTTTCGGGTGGGTCGGCGCTTTACTTCCGCGCCGGCTCCTGGAACATACTGCCCCATGACCATCGAGCGGGACAGCGTGCACTTTCGCATCCTCGAGCGGCTGTGCGCCATGCCGAGGCCGGTCCGCGGCATCTCAGGCGGCATGCTGGATCGCCGCTTTGGCACGCCCCAGGCGGTCGAGGAGCTGGCGGCCGAGGGCCTGATCCGGGGCCGCGGCTGGGCCAACGGCCCGGGCATGATCTGGATCCCGACGCCTGAGGGCGAGGCGGCATACCAGGCGCTCGCCGACGGTCGCGAGCGCCCGCCCTTCGCGCCGCCCGCGACTGGCTCGAGCCCATCGCAATAGTCGCGCGCGCTCGCAAAATATCCTCGGTAGATCAGCCGTGGGCTCGACCGAAAAAGCAGTTGCCGCGGCCGAGAATTTAACCTACAGGCTTGTACCTGAGAACAGGAGGCACGGTGCATCGCATTCGGCATCCTCTGGCAGCTTGCGCCGAAGCGGATGCCGTTGACCGGTGACGTTCCGGGTTCCCGGCAGTCGCCCTACGCAAGGCCAAGTCTGCTCTCAGCGGAGGAAACCATGATGGCACGCACGCCACGCCGTCGGTTGATCGTCCTCGTTCTGTGTGGCCTGGGCGCTCTCGCGTCGCCAGCCCTGGCTGCCGAGGGAAGCGCCGAGGCGCCCTCGGTCAGCGAACTCTTGAAGAGTTTCGACCTGTCCGCAGGCGACGATCTGCACGCGGCCGAAGTGCGCGATTTTGCGCAGGACAGGCTGCGAACGGTCAATCGCAGCCTGCGCAAGTGCCTCGCCGCCCTGCGCACGATCGACCTGAACGAGGACGTGATCCAAGTTCTCCAGGGCATCGCGCGCGGTGCCGGCAAAGAACGCTTCTCGTCGGGGACGCTGGCTGCTCTCGAGGACGCCGCCGGGAAACCGCTCGACCTTACCGAGAACGATCTCGAGCGATGCATTCGTGCCTACGATGCGCAAGCCCTGCTGGAGGCGCGTACCCCCGCGGTCGAGCTCCCGACCCTCGACTGTCCGCCCCCCGGAACCATTTGTCAGGGCACGGTACCGGGGGTCCAAATCTGCTGTGCCAGCGGCTGGGATTGCGCGGCGGAATGCGATGAGGACGGCGACTGCTATCCGTACTGCGAGCCACAGCTGTGCTTCCCTGGCGAAGCGACCGTTCAGGACGAAACCGGCACGACGAAAATGATGAAGGACGTGAGGATCGGCGATCGGCTGCAGGTCGTCATGCCGGACGGCTCGCTGCGCTACGAGGATGTCTACCTGCTGACCCACAACGATCCGGACATCGCGGGACCCTTCGTCGAGCTTGCTCTGGCTTCCGGCCAAAGCCTGACTCTGTCGCCGAGGCACTTCATCCCGATCGCGCCGGAAGCCGGTGCGGGGTGGGAATCCCGCGTTCTGAAAGGGGCCAACGAGGTCAAGGTCGGCGACGTCGTCTGGCATCAGGGCAGCGATGGCGCGATGCTGGCGACGACCGTGACGGCGGTCACGGAAACCGTCGGGACGGGCGCCTTCAACCCGCTCACCCTCTCCGGGACGATCGTGGTCGACGGCGTCGTGGCCTCGGCGCACAGCGACTGGTTCCTGGACGGCATCGTCTCCGCCGACCTCCAGGGGCAGATCTATCAGGCGATGTTCGCGCCGGTGCGTGGGATCTATCACCTGATCGGTCCGGAGTGGACGCGAACCATCGCCGAGGACTGGGGCGTCGTGGATTTCGCTCGCGAGCGGACATCTCCGCAGCCGTCTGGTGCACTCCCGTGGGCACTGGTCGGCGGGTTGCTGTTGGCGGGCGTCAGCATCGTCGTGGTTCGGAGGCGGCGCCCCGTTCTGCATTAGCCTTCCGGTGGCCGTGATGGTTGCGGGGCCCAGGACCGCGTGAGCGGACGCCCGACGCACGCCATCATCAGCGGCGGCTCGAGCGGCATCGGCCTGGCGTTGGGGCGCCGCCTCTCGGCGGCGGGATGGAACCTCACCATCCTGGCCCGCGATCCCGGCCGGCTGGCCGCGGCGCGAGCAGCGCTCGCGACGGGCGGCACCGAGGTGGTCGCCGAAGCGGTCGACGTGACCGATCACGAGGCCGTGGCGCGCGCCGTCCACGCTGCCGTCGCGAGGCTCGGCCCGCCACAGCTTCTCGTCGCCAGCGCCGGGATGGTCGTGCCCGGGCGCTTTGACGATCTGCCGCTCGAGGCCTACCGCAGGACCATGGAGGTGAACTATTTCGGCACGCTGCACCTGGTGCGGGCGGCCTTGCCGGCAATGCGGTCGCAGCGCGGCGGTCGCATCGTGCTAATCTCCTCGGGCGCCGCCCTCCTCGGTATCTACGGCTACACCGCCTACGCGCCCTCGAAGTTCGCGGTGCGCGGACTTGCCGAGGCGCTGCGCAGCGAGCTTGCGCCGGACGGGATCGCCGTGTCGGTCGTCTACCCGCCCGATACCGACACGCCGCAGTTTCGCGAGGAGGTGCGCCTGCGTCCGGAACCGACCAGCCGTATCGCCGGCACCGCCGGCGTGCTCAGCGCCGATCGGGTCGCCGGAGCGATCTTGCGCGGGATTCGCCGTGGTCGGTTCACCATCGCCCCTGGATTGGAGATGTCGACCCTTGCGGTCCTTCACAGCGTCGTCGGCCCGATGCTGCACCGCTTCTGGTTTGATCGCCAGATCGCGCGACTGCATCGGCCTGCGCCGAAAACGCCCGCCGACCTCCCAGAGTCTGGCGAAGATGTTCGATCGCGATAGCGAACTCGCCTGCGAGCACGGCGAGGCCGGTCACGGGCAGCTCGGCTCGCAATCCCGGTAGTCTTGAGCCAAGATCGCACGTAGATACGCTGAGAACGGCCGGACATGGGGAGGTCCGTCATGCGAGGAATTGGGAAGGTTATCGGTTGTCTGCTGCTCACCACGCTGCTGGCGGCGCCAGCGCCTGTCCGGGCCGACAGCCCGCTGCTCGAGGAGGCGGTCGGCCTGTCCGGCCTCGCCATGTTCATGGACTCCGGCGCCACGGGCATGGTCCTGGCGGTGGTGCGCGGCGACGAGGACATGGTGGTCGGCTTCGGCGAGACCGCCAAGGGCAGCGGCCAGGAGCCCGACGGCAAGTCGCTGCTGCGGGTCGGCTCGATCTCGAAGGCCTTCGCCGGCGAGCTGCTCGGCGGGCTGGCCGCGGAGGGCAAGGTCGGCCTGACCGATCCCTTGCAACGCTACGCGCCGGACGGCGCGCGGGTGCCGGATCTCGACGGGCGGACCATCACGCTGCTCGACCTCGCGACCCATGGCGCGGCCCTGCCGCGCGAGCTGCCGCTGCCGCCGCCGGCTGGTTCGCCGCCTTTCGCCTGGCCGACCAATGTCGACAGCTACGCCTGGCTCGCCGGGTACAAGCTGCCTTGGGAGCCGGGCTCGATCGCCGCGTATTCCAATGTCGGCTTCAACCTGCTCGGCGGCGCGCTCGCCACCGCGACCGGCCAGTCGTACGAGGATCTGCTGCGCGAGCGCATCACCGGCCCGCTCGGCATGGCCGACACGGTGGTGGCGCCGAGCGAGGAGCAGTGCGCGCGCCTGATGACCGGGTACGGCATCCCCGGCGCCGAGGCGGCGCCCTGCGTCGGCACCGCCAACATCGCGGCGAGCGGCGGCGTCTACTCGACCGCCGACGACATGGTGCTGTGGCTGCGCCACAACCTCGCGCGCGCGGATGCCGCGGTCTGGCCGACGCTCGCCTTGACCCATGCGGCTTATGTGCAGCGCCAGGACCTCGACGCCGCGATCGGGTTCGACGAGGCGGGCACGATGGACGCCATTGCCCTTGCCTGGCTGGTCGAGATGGCCGACGGCCACCGCCCCATGATCCTGCAGAAGACCGGCGGCTTGGCCGGCTTCATGAGCTACGTCGCCTTCGCGCCGGGCCGAGACGTCGGGGCCTTCGTCGCGGTCAATCGCATCGACTTCGGCATGTTTGCGGGTCTCACGGAAGGCGTGAACGAACTGGTCGCCATGCTCGCGCCGCGCTAGATGATCGGGGCGCATCCACGAGCATGTCCGGATTCGCGGGGCTCACCTTGCTCATGCTCTTGGCCCTGACGCCGGGCCCGGCAAGGGGCCAGCCGACTGCGGCCGGCGACCCGGTGGTGTGCCGGATCGGGGTCAACATCGAGGACCTCTACGACTTCGATCCGAACCGCGAGACCTTCGGCGCGGTACTGTGGCTCTGGAGCCTGTGCCCGTCGCCTCAGCCGGTGCCTTTGGAGACCATCTTCTTCCGTACTGCGCTGCCCGGGTTGCAATTGGGCGAGGTGCACGGCACTCCCGTCGACGGAGGCGGCCTCTATCAGTATCGGCGCGTCCAAGGCACCTTCCGCCACGACTGGGACATGAGCCGCTACCCGTTCGACCGGCACCGGCTCGTGATCCCCTTCGACGAAAGCGATCTTGGCGCTGCGGTCGTGATCTTCGAGGCCGACATCGATTCGTCCTCCCTTGCGCCCGAGTTGCGCTCGCGGCTCGACGGCTGGGAGGTCCCCGATCTCGAGCTGCGCGCGAGCGTCGCCGAGGAGTCGTCGGACTACGGTTGGCCCGGCGAGCAGAGCGTGGGCTACGCGCGCCTCGAGGCCATCGTCGATCTGCAGCGAACCGCGCGCCTCCTGGCGTTCATCAAGCCGACCTTCGGCGTGTTCGCGGCGGCGCTCATGGCCTTTTTGGCCTTCTTCCTGGACCCGCGCGAGAAGGGCACGTTCGGCAGCAAGCTCGCCCTGCTCGTGGGCGTGCTGTTCGCGGTCCTGCTCAATCTGCGCGCCGCCGACGCCCTGATCGGCGATACCACGCGCCTGACCCTGGTCACCGCGGTCCATCTCGTGGTGCTGGTGCTGATCGTCGTCATCGCCCTGCTCGCGCTGCGCGATCAGAGACGCGTCGAGCGCCAGTTGCCGGTGCGGCATCCCGACCGACCGCTGCTCGCCGTGACCGCCGGGATCTATGTCCTGGTCAACCTGGGGCTCGTGGCACGGGCGGCCTGGGGCTGAGGCCGGCCGAGGCGCACGCCGCCGCGGGTGTCCTCAGTGCGCCTGCGGCGCGTCGATGACGACGTAGCCGCGGTGCCGCTCCGAGACCGTATCCGTCGTGGCCATGGCCCGCCACAGGAGATCGGCATCGACCCAGAACGGCGGATATTTGTAGCGCGCCACGTCCATGACCAGGAAGCTGTCGGTCGCTTCGTGGTAGGCAGCGAGCGGCGAGAAATGGCCGCCGCCCTGGCCGTCGTCGCTCAGCGTCCCGCGCGAGAAGTTGATCAGCACGAAGCGGTCGCGCGCGCCGAGGGCTGCTTTCGCGGCCTCGCGGAACTGCGCGGCGTCCTCGACGACAGCGCAGGGCGGCACGGCCTCGCGCGCCGCGCCCGGCTCGGACGCCCCGGCGTCGAAGCAGGTCGCTCCCACATCATCCTGCGCGTTCAGCAGCCACTGCGCCTGCGCGAGCGTCAGGCCCTCGTCCGCGATCCGGTCGAGGTCGAGCCGGGCGCGCGCCCGTTCGTTGAAGATGTTGCACTGGGTGAAGTAGCGATAGGGCTCGTAGGGCGCGCTCAACGGCTTTGCGGCCGCGCTCGCATTGAGCACCATCACGCTGCTTGCGACACCGCAGAAGGCCTGGGTGATCTGGGTATCGAAGCTGGCCGCGAGCCAGGGATAAGCCGCGCACCGATCGCAGGTGCGCAGGCGCGCCTGGCCGTCGGGGCTGAGCAGGCTGATCAGGCGGGACGGCAGCGGGCCGGCCGGCGCGCGCTCCTCGTGCAGCCGGGTCACGCACTCGAAGCCGATGGCGCCACCGGCGGACGGGAGCGGAGGACCGGCGCTGGTGCTCCCGCAGGCGGACAAGCCCGCCAACAGGGCGATCGCCCCGATCGGACCGTACCTCCACCCAACCCATCGCCGCTCGCTGCTCATGTCTTCGGCCTCCTGATCTGCGCTTCGTGGTCTGGGCCCTGCCCGGTCTGATTTCCGGGCCTGACAGGGCGGCTCAATAGCTCCATTGGCTGAGGCCGCCGTCGACGTAGATCACCTGGCCGACGCTGAACGGCAGCCGCCCGGTCGCCGCGGTCGCGACCGCGCGCCCGATGCGGTGGAGGAGCTGGCGGCCGAGGGCCTGATCCGGGGCCGCGGCTGGGCGAACGGCCCGGGGATGATCTGGATCCCGACGCCCGAGGGCGAAGCCATCCACCAGGCGCTGGCCGACGGTGGCCGCGAGCGGCCGTTCTTCGAGCCAGTCAAGGCGCCGGGCGCTTCTCCAATGGCGGACGACGACTAATACCGACCCCATGAAGTCGCGACCGATGGGTCGGCGCGTCTTTTCTGTCATGCCCCGGCTTGACCGGGGCATCCAGACTGGACCCCCGGGTCGAGCCGGGGGTGACAAGAAGAGCGGTCGATGCGTCAGGACTTCGTGTTCCTGGTATGACCTGCACGGCCGGCGCGAACATCGAGCGCGTCACCAAGCGCTGGTCCCGACGACGGCGTGCCAGGCACTCGGAGACCGATCTGGCTACACCGCCTTAGGAATTTCCTCAAGCAATCGCTGCCTCGCCTCGCCGTTCCCCCGCAATTGCATCGCTGTCGCTACTTACCTTCCAGGAATGCAAGCCGAGACCTTCCCGACGGCAGACAGCATCACAGGAATTTAGCGAACGGACTAGGCGAAGGCGGGTCCGCCCAGAGCATAGCAACGCTCGGAGATTACAGGGTCTTCAGATACTCCAGCAGGTCCCAAAGCCTGTCCGGCTCCGTCTCCCAATCGATTCCTCCGTTGAAGGCTGGGCCCGTGTGGCCTGTGTTCGCGTACCCTTCCAAGCCGGTGTCGTAGAGAAGCGCGCGCGGGCTCGTGGCCTCCGCCCACGTATAGCCGACGAATTCTTCGTCGTAGGTGAAGTTGCCCCGGTAGAACGTGTCCGGACGATCGCCGGTGAGCAGGTGATAAAGCGTCGGCACCGAACCGTTGTGCAGGTACGGCGCGGTCTGCCAGACCCCGGCAAGCGGAATCTGGATATAGCCACCGGTGGCCTCGAGGACGTCGCTGTCCGGGAGCGGATTGCCGTTCGCGTCGAAGCACTCCGGAATCGTGCAGGCGGCACGGAACTCTTCGATCAGACCATTGATCATGAATTCGGTAAAGATGTTCGCCCGGTTGGGGTCGGTACCGGTCTCCTCGGGTGAGCGAAGGACGTCATTGCCGGGCTCATGACAGCCCGCACACGCTTTCCAGTAGATCCGCGCGCCTTGTGCGGCCGCGGGCCGGTTGACGTCGAAGGGGTACGGGTGCGCGGGCAGGTTCTCTGTGAACGCGGACGCCGCAACCACGTTGTCCAGATTGACCGCGTCCGGGTCCCCGCCCGAGACGCTGAGCGATGCCGCGACTTCCCGATAGGTGAGGTCACCAACGCTGTCGTCCCACTGAAAGCGCGACCGGTCGACCTGCTGCCAAGCCGCCGGGATGTCGGCGGGCCCAGGTGCCGCCGGTAGCACGGCCTCCAGTTCGGCCGGGGTGAGATCATTGGGATTGGTCAGTTGGGCCGCCGCCAAGGAAAAGACGTCGAGCGATCCCGGCATGCCTGCCGCGAGCGGCGGATTGGGAATGTTGTAGGTGAACATTCCCAGGGTCTCGCTCAATCCGACCCGATAACCTCGATCCAAGGCACGCTCCCTTCAAATCGCGCCGGTTCTGCTCGCTCCGGGCGTCAACTGTTGCTCTAGCCGGTTCCGGGGACTCCGACTTTTGAAGGCAGACCATGCATCCTCCTAGCGCGAAAGGCAATGTTACAAGTGCCATGATGAAACCCAGCGTTGCCTGCGTTTGGAGTCGCGACCCCTTTTGAGTCGCGCCCTGTAGCACTCGGTCGGCGGACCTCGCCCGGTGGAGTGCCGTCGTTCATTGCCTTCGATGCGTATGCCATGAGCGGCATGATCACCAACCTCGCAAAGAACCGACGGTGTAACCCGCAGGCGTTGTCCGGGCGCTCAATAGCTCGGCAGGCTGAGACCGCCGTCGACGTAGATCACCTGGCCCACGCTGAACGGCAGGCCGCCGGTCGCCGCGGTCGTGACCGCGCGGCCGACGTCGGCGGGCTCGCCCCAGCGCGCGATCGGGGTGATGCCGCGCGCGATCTCGCGCTCGTAGCGCTCGGCCACGGGCGCGGTCATCGGCGTCCGGATGATTCCCGGGCGGACCTCGAACACGCCAATCCCGTGCGGCGCGAGACGCAGCGCGAACAGCCTGGTGAGCATCGAGGCGCCGGCCTTGGAGATGCAGTACTCGCCGCGCCTCAGCGAGGGCGTCTCGGCATTGACCGAGGTGATCGTGACGATCGAGCGCGGCGGCCCGCCCGCAGGCGGCGTCCCCTCCAGCATCCGCCGGGCGATCCGCTGGGTGAGGAAGAACGGTGCGCGCAGGTTGGTGCCGAGGCAGCGGTCGTAGCTCTCGACCCTGACGTCGAGCAGGTCGCCCCGGCTCAGCACCGAGACGCCGGCGTTGTTGACGAGACAATCGATCCGGCCGAAGGCGCCGAACGCCGCCTCGACCAGGCCGGGCTGGGCCGCCAGATCGGCGATGTCCGAGGCGATGAAGCTCGCGAGCACCCCGCGCTCGGCAATCGCCCCGAGCGTCGCCTCGGCATCGGCATCGCGCTCGAGGTCGTTGATCACCAGATCGAAGCCGGCTTCGGCGAGCGCGAGCGCGATCCCCCGGCCGAGCCCGCGCCGGCCGCCGGTGATCAGGGCGACAGCTCGCTCTCCGGTCATCGGCTCAGCACATGGCGCGCGATCAGGGTGCGCTGGATCTGGTTGGTGCCTTCGTAGATCTGGGTGATCTTGGCGTCGCGGTACAGCCGCTCGACCTCGAAGCCGCGGATGTAGCCGCTGCCGCCGAAGATCTGCACCGCGTTCGAGGTGTGCTGGACCGCGGCGTCGCTGGCGAAGCACTTGGCCATCGAGGCCGGAAGCGTGGCGCGCTCGCCGCGGTCGAGGACGGCCGCCGCCTCGTGGGTCAACAGGCGCGCCGCCGCGGTGTCCTTGGCCATGTCGGCGAGCAGCCACTGAATGCCCTGGAACTCGGCGAGCGCCTGGCCGAACTGGCGCCGCGTGCGGGCATGGTCCACGGCCGCATCCAGCGCCGCCTGCAGGACGCCGACCGCGAGCGCGGCGATCCCGATCCGCCCCTTGTCGAGCACGCTCATCATCATGGGAAAGCCGCGGTTCTCGGGGCCGAGCCGGGCGCTCTCCGGCAGCTCGACACGATCGAAGCGGAGCGCGCCGACCGGTGCGGCGCGCTGCCCCATCTTGCCTTCCTTCGGACCGACCTCGACGCCAGGCCGGTCGCGCTCGACCAGGAACACGCTCATGCCGCGCCGGCCGAGCGCCGGGTCGGTGCGCGCCAGCACCACCGCGAAGTCGCACACGGGTGCGTTGTGGATCCATTGCTTGGCGCCATCGAGCCGCCAGCCGTCCGCCGTGCGCGTCGCCGTGGTCCGGATGGCAGCGACGTCGGAGCCGGCCTCGGCCTCGGTGATGGCGTAGGCGCAGCGCCGCTCCGCCCGCAGCAGCGGGGCCAGATAGGCGGCCTTCTGCTCCGCGCTGCCGTGCTCGCTGAGCAGCCCCCCGACCAGCTCGACCAGGCCGCACTGGTCGGCGACCGAGGCGCAACCGCGCGCCAGCTCCTCCATGACCAGGGCATACGCGAGCGTATCGGCACCGGCGCCGCCGCCCTCCTCGGGGACGGTGATGCCGAACAGACCGAGCTCGGCCATCCGGGCATAGAGGTCGACAGGAAACCGTTCGGTGCGATCGAGCTCGGCGGCGACCGGCCGGATCGCGTCATTCGCAAACCGCCGGGCCTGCGCGCGGATCTCGACGTGCTCCTGGGATAGCAGCATGGCGCAAATGTCGCGCGCCCCCTCCGATGCCGCAACCGCTACCTGATGATGCTGTCGGCCTGGAAGCCCCAGACGCCGCGCCGGTTGACCTTCGCGATCTCCTGGTACGTGTGATAGGCGAACGGCGCCTGGGGCAAGGCAACCGCCCAGCCCTGTCTGATCAGATACGCGCCGAGATCGACCGGCGGGTCGAGCATACCGGACCCGTCGACGTAGCAGATCGCGCTGATCGTGCCGTCACGGTGCTGGGCCTGCGGAATGCAGCGCACGAAGCCCTGGATCTTGGACGCCAGCGCCACGGCCGCGCGCGTCTTGCAGCGCGCCGGCCGAAACGTGGTATCGCAGAATGGCCGGTTGTCGACAACGTAGACGCCATAGAGGCGGATGTCCTTGCCCTGGACCCTGAGCGTCGCGTCGTCCCTCACGATCGCGTAGCTCACGATGTCGGCCGCGGCATGCTGGCCGAGGACGATCCCCACCAGCACGAGCGAAAGCCGGGCCCACCTCATCATGGTTGCTCGCGCCCTAGTGCACTCACGCATTCGCTTGATTCCCTTGTCATTGCCGGGCTTGACCCGGCAATCCACACTGGAGCCAGCGCCTGCCTTGCGGGTGGATGCCCGGGTCAAGCCCGGGCATGACGAACAAAGGTACGTTCCGTTTGCGTCTGTGCCCTAGGGAGCCGGGAGCCGCTCCATCCCGAGACCGGGCGAGCACCCGGCGCTGATCCGGCCCCAGGCGGAGTATCATCGGCAGACCAGAAGAAAGGAGGCCAGAACCCATCGCATCGACGCCCGATTCCTACATTTAAGGCCTGCTCGGCCCTCGCCAAGAATGAAATCTGCGACAATCCCTTGGCGGTCGCTTGCCCATCATCGCTCGATCGGCGCCCGCGGCGCAAGCGAGCCGGCCTGTGCGGGCAACGATACCGCGCTCAAAAGCGCGGCTCGGGACCTTCGTGCGGGTACCGGGCCGAGACCGCCCTGAAGCTCGCTTCGAGGTGCGTCTTCAGGTCGGCGATAGCGTCCGATCTGTACTGGATCGTGCGCCAATGCCTGAGATCGAAGGGCAGCTCCTGCTCCTGGGTCACGATGATCGCCTCTTTGCCGAGCGCCGCGGCCAGGCCCATCTCGTACATCACGTTGGGGTTGTGCCCGGTGAGGTCCGCAACGACGACGTCGGCGCCGCGGATGCCCTGCCACACCTGATCCATGATGGTGCCCGGGTTGGCGAGATCGCCCGTGATCTCGCACTGGAAATTCGCGGCGAGCGCCGCTTCCTCGATTGCCGCCTTGATGGCCTCGAACTCGGGCCGATACGGGATTGCCACGAACGCCGGGCGCGGCTCGCCCGGCTGCCGGATCCGGGCGCTGAACGGATAGCCGAAGGCGAAGTTGGGGTTCGGCATGTTGCGGAGCTGATTCTCGACGTCGTCGATGAAGCTCAGGCACCAGGGAGGCAGGACCAGAGCGCCTCCATCCTCCACCACCAGACTGCCGTTGGTGAGAGGTCCCAAGGTATCGTAGGGGCACCAGAACAGGGCCTCGCGAAGATCGGTCGGCAAATCGACCGGGATCGCCCGGTGCGGATGGCCTTGATAGAGATAGTGCAGACAGTTCACCTGATCTCTGTCCATGCTCCGCACCTTCTGATCTGTACTGGCTGATCTGTACTGGCGAGATCACCGCAGATTGCTGGCCCGTGCACCCGAGCTTGCGCCCTCGACCCCGTTCGATCAAGCGAAAGCCAGGTCTGGGCGGGATCGCGGACCGCCGGAAAGATGCGCTCCGACCGCAAAAGGGGTCTGGCCCCGTTTCCCAAAAGGGGTCTGGCCCCGTTTTCCGTTTGCGTTTTTCCTCGGGGGTGCGCCGAACGCAACCGCCACTTGCCGCCCGCCTTCGCCGGCGGCATGGTGAGCCGCTTTCGGGGAGGGGATCCTTGGCGATCGAATACGCCGAGCCTCGGACCATCGAGCGGCCATACGGCTGGATCGTGGCGCTTGCCTCCATGGTCATGATGGCGGTCGGCGCCGGCGCGACCTACCTCGTGATCGTGGCCCTGAAGCCGATCGCCCTGGAGTTCGGCTGGCCACGGGCGGTGCCGTCCCTTTGCTACTCGCTCGCGCTGCTCGGGGCCGGGTTCGGCGGCCTGTTCTGGGGCAGCGTGAGCGACCGCATCGGCATGATCCTTCCTGCCCTGGTCGGCGGCTGCATGGTCGCGCTCGGCGCGTGGCTGGCGAGCCGCGCCGACGGCGTGCTCACGCTCTATCTCGCGCACGGCCTGTTCATCGGTCTGCTCGGCAACGGCGTGTTCATCGCCCCGCTGCTTGCCAACATCACCCGCTGGTTCGATCGGCACATCGGCATGGCGGTGGCGGTGGTCGCGACCGGTCAGAGCATGGCCGGCGCGGTCTGGCCGCCGATCCTGCGTTACCTCACCGACGCCTACGGCTGGCGCCAGGCGTTCTTCATCTACGCCGTGATCGCGCTCGTGATGCTGCTGCCGCTGAGCCTGATCCTGCGCTCCCCGCCGCGCCCCAGAGGCGCCTCTTCCACCATCGGCAGCGGCCACGGCGGGCGCGTGCTCGGCTGGCCCGCGAGCGCGGTGGTCGCCACGTTGTGCCTCGCGATCATCGGCTGCTGCGTGGCCATGGCGATGCCGATGGTCCACCTGATCGCCTATGC
The DNA here is from genome assembly GCA_050729115.1 of Geminicoccaceae bacterium. GTDB lineage: Bacteria > Pseudomonadota > Alphaproteobacteria > Geminicoccales > Geminicoccaceae > JBKPNX01. Next base: position 35,095 of record JBOHKK010000010.1, read on the forward strand.
CACCGATCTCGGCCACCCCAGCGCCCGCGCCGCCGAGATGCTGGCCGTGCTGCTGGCCGGCGCCGTGGTCAGCCGCCTGCTGTTCGGCGCGCTCGCCGATCGGATCGGCGGCTTGTGGACCCTGCTGATCGGCTCCGCGGGCCAGCTCCTGATGCTGACCAGCTTCACCTTCGTCGAGTCCCTGCTCGGACTGTACGTGATCGCGGCGCTGTTCGGCCTGGTCTACGGCGGCATCGTGCCGTGCTACGTCATCATCATGCGCGAGCTGTTCCCGATCCGGCAGGTGGGCTCGCGCATCGGCATCGTGTTTCTGTTCGGCACCATCGGCATGGCGCTGGGCGCCTGGCTCGGTGGTCAGATCTTCGACCTGACCGGGAGCTATCACTCGGCGTTCCTGGTCGGGGTCGTGTTCAACTTCGGCAATCTGACCCTGGTCGGTGCGCTGCTGCTCCGCCAGGGCTGGAGCCTGCCGCGCCACGCCGCGGCATGACCACGGCGCATCGCAGCGGCCGAGGCCGTCCGCCGCATCCGGCGCCACGCTCACCAGCACGCGAGGAACGCCACCATGCCCGATGTCAACGTCCTCTCCTTCAACCACACCGCGTTCACGGTGTCCGATCTGGACGCGGTGATCCCGTTCTTTCGCGATCTGCTCGGATTCGAGCTCACCTCCCGGGCGCCGCGCGATAAGCGCCTGATTGAGCGGATGACCGCGATCGACGGCGTCGACCTCGAGATCGCCTACGTCCACGGGCCGGGGCATCGGATCGAGCTGATCGAGTACAAGGCGCCGGCGGATCGCGGGGTGGTGGTGCCCCGCCTTTGCGATTCGGGCGCCGCCCACGTCGCATTGAACGTCCAAGGGATCGAGGCTCTGGTCGCAGCGTCCGCGGCCTATGGCTTCACCGCGGTCGGCGCGATCATCGAGATCGACGCCGGACCGAACAAGGGCAGCAAGGCCGCGTACCTGCGCGGCCCGGACGGGATCACGGTCGAGTACATCGAAAAGGCGGCGTGATCCGGCCGCTCGCGGCTCTGCGTCCGCGCGCCAAGCGCGACGACAACGTCTGACCGACCCGCGAACCGGCGCGCGCGCACGGCCCCGGCATCGGCGACGCATGGGTTCGCGGCAAGCACAGCGCGTGCTCCGGAACGACCAGTCTCCGGAGCGACAAGGTGGGCGCGTTAGCACTTCGTTACCCCCGTCCGCCGACAATGCCCGCAGGCGTGTCATGGAGACTCGGGCCCCGCCATGCTCCGCTGGTCCCTCGGCTATCTCGCGATGGCGATCGTGGTCGCGATCGGCTTCTCGTCTCTCGAGGGCAGCGACCGGCCCGAGCGGCGGGTCGCGACGCCGACGGCCAAGCAGAGCGAGCGCGCCCAGGGCTATCTCGAAGGCGCGGCCGACCTGGAAGGGGAAAGTGACCTGGAGGACGAGCGCGACCCGGAAGACGAGGCCGACCAAGAAGACGAGGGCGACCTGGAGTACGTGGTCGCCGCCGGTCCGAACGGTCATTACCTGATCGAGCCCCTGGTGAACGGCACGCCGGTCACCTTTCTGATCGATACCGGTGCATCCGACGTCGTGCTGACCCTGGATGACGCCAGGCGCATCGGGCTCGAGCCGCGAACGCTGGCGTTCACCCAGCGATTTGCGACCGCCAACGGCGAGGTGCGCGGGGCGCCGGTGGTTCTGCGCGAGATCCGAATCGGCCAGTTCCGTCTGTTCGACGTGACCGCCTCGGTCAACGAGGCCCCGCTCGGGGTCTCGCTCCTCGGCATGAGCTTCCTCGAGCAGCTGAGCGGCTATCAGGTCGAAAGGGGCCGGCTGATCCTGCGCTGGTAGGATGCCTCGGCGCCGGCCGACCGATCCTCCCCCCGGCGCTGCAAAAAAGACCAGGAAGAAACCTGGACGCCACGCTCGGCACCGTCATTGCGAGGCGCGCAGCGACGAAGCCATCCACAACGCCGCTCCTGGATCGCCACGGGCGCTCGCGCACCCCCGCGATGACGCTGCGCCGGCGCGTGGCGGTTCGGCACCCGGTTTTCATCCCCAGCGGGCCGGCCTTGCCGGTGGCGAACCGATACCCGCTTCACGAAGTTCGTTCGCCCGGCATCATCCTTCCCTCGGGCGCGCGGCCGACCAGCCAACCC
>JBOHKK010000011.1:0-36954 GCA_050729115.1 Geminicoccaceae bacterium
CAACCACCCACCGATGGTACCCTTGGGGCGGTTGGGAGGGGGAGCGGGCTGGTGCGAGCTGATCGAAAAATGCACTAGGGCGATATCGTGTGCGACGGCAAGTCGACCGGCCAAGGCCGAAAATGGACGGTCGATGGGCCCGCCATGCCTACGCCGACAGGGCGAAAATCTCGGTCGTCCCGCCAATGCCGCGCAGCTGGTGGGCGCCAAGGGAACGGACCTCGACGTCGGCGGGCAGGGCGGCCGCGGTGCTGGCGCTCAGAAGGATCGCGACATCAGTATCCGGGAGCAGTGCCTTGCCCAGGGTCTCGAGCCGCTGGGCGATGTTCACCGTGTCGCCGACCACCGTGTAGTTCATCCGGGTCGGCGTGCCGATGTTGCCGACCACGACCGGGCCGGTGTGCACGCCGATCCGCATCCTGATTTTCTGGCGGCGTCGGGCGTTGTCCTCACGCAGCGCCGCGGCGATGGCGCTGGCGCTGCGGACGGCGCGCACGGCATGATCGACCTGCGGCTCGACCGCCCCCCAGAGCGCCATCACCGCATCGCCGATGTATTTGTCGACGATCCCGCCTTCGGCCTCGATGCAGGCGGTGATCAGACCGAAGTGGCGATTGAGGAACTCGGCGGTCGCCGCCGCGCCGAGGCTCTCGGTGCGCGCGGTGAACCCGACCACGTCGGTGAACAGCACCGTGATCTCGCGGGTCTCGGAGGGCAGGGCGCCGAGATCGCCTCGGGCGATCAAGGCCAGCACGAGCTTGCGCGGCACGTACAGGGCGAACGCCTTGAGGCCGGCGACCATGGCGTTGAACGCCCGGGCGGCGTCGTCCAGCTCGCGGAACGACGAGCGCGGCAGCGTCGGCACTCGGTCGAGATCGAGCAGGCGGACCGCCGACGCGGCGGTGCCCAGCTGATCGACCGGCCCCCGCAACACCCGCCCGAACAGGAACGCGGAAGCGACCGCCAGAACCAGTCCGAAGAGGCCGGCGACGGCAGCTTGTGCGAGGCGCACGAACTGCGTCGCGACGTATTCCTCGGCGAAATAGCTGCCGACCAGCCACGGCGCGGCGCCGATATCGGTAAGGGGTGCGTAGAGATAAACGTAATCCTGGCCGCCGACGTTGCCCCAGTGCCCGCTGCCGGCGATCAGATCCCGCTCCTGCCAACCGTCCCGCCAGATGTCGAAGAGCACCGGGTCGCCGATCTCGCGGACCCTGGGCAGCGGCCGCTCCCTGCGCAGCCCCGGAAAGTCGAACTCCAGGGCGCGGTGCGCGAGGACATGGTCGCGATCGTACAGGATGAAGGCGTTCTGGCCGAGCTCGGTCTCGAGTTCGGCGAGGAATGCGGATAGATCGGCGACGCGCACGACCGCGACCACCATGCCGATGAACGCGCCGTCACGGAACATCGGTCGGCGGAGGTTGAGCACCGTGCCGGCGGCGCCGGCGTAGACCGGCGGACCCCAGTGGGCGGCCGCTGGCCCGCGCGCTTCGGCCTTCGCCATCAGCTCGGCCACCAGGGGGTCGCCTTGCCAGCTGCCAACATTGATTTCGATGCGGTCGTCGGAGCGCGCCGCCGCCGCCTGCCGGCCGTTGGGATTGAACAAGGCGAGGGCGTGCACCTGGGAATTCGCGGCCAGGACCGAGCGCAGGGTTGCCAGCAGCTGGTCGCGGCGGTCGGGATCGAGCTCGCCACGCTCGATCAGACCGGCGACGAACTCCGCCTGAACCTCGGCGGGACCCAGATAGCGCTCGGTGTGCTCGACCAGGGATCCGAGGAGCAGGCGGCTCTTGTCCTCAAGCAGCTCGATGGTGTTGCGCCAGTTGGCGTAGAGCGTGATCGCCAGAACGCTCGCGACCGCGAGGAACATGAGACTGCCGATGCCGAGGCTGAGATAGGCGGCAATCGAGAGCCGGCCGAACCGCCGCGATATGCTTCGAGGCACTGCCTGGACCATGGCGCGCGCACCTTAGAGTGGACACGAAGGCGCGGCAACGCGACCTCCCGTTCGGCGGTGAGGCCTGCTATGAAGGGCCCATCCGAAACGGCAGGGCCAACCGATGATCCCTCGCTACACCCGAAAGGAAATGGCCGCGATCTGGGCGCCGGAACGCCGCCTGCGGCTCTGGCTGGAGATCGAGCTGTGCGCGCTCGAGGCGATGGCGGAGACCGGTCGGGTGCCGCGCGCGGTCGCGACGGCCGTCCGGGCCGCGGCCGAAGAGCGCACCCCGGCGATCATCGATCCCGCAGCGATCGAAGCGATCGAGGCGACCACGCGCCACGACGTGATCGCGTTCTTGAGCCACGTCGAGCAGATCGTCGGGCCGGAGGCGCGTCATTTGCATCTCGGCCTGACCTCCTCGGATCTGCTCGACACGGCGCTCGCTCTCCAGCTCACCGCCGCCGCCGACCTCCTGCGCGCGGATCTCGACCGCTTGCTCGACGCTCTTAAGCGGCGCGCATACGAGCACAAGGACACCCTCGCCATCGGCCGCTCGCACGGCATCCACGCGGAACCCACCACGTTCGGGCTGAAGCTCGCCGGGTTCTACGCCGAGTTCGCGCGCAACCGGCGGCGCCTGGAGCAAGGCCGCGCCGAGATCGCCACCTGTGCGCTCTCGGGCGCGGTCGGCACGTTCGCCCACATCGACCCCGCCGTCGAGGAGCGGGTGGCCGAGCGCCTCGGCCTGAGCCCGGAGCCGGTCTCGACCCAGGTCATCCCACGCGACCGACACGCGGCGTTCTTTGCGACGCTCGCGGTGATCGCCAGCGGGATCGAGCGCCTGGCGACCGAGATCCGCCACCTGCAGCGCACCGAGGTCGGCGAGGTCGCCGAGCCGTTCGGGGCCGGCCAGAAGGGCAGCTCGGCGATGCCGCACAAACAGAACCCGGTGTTGGCCGAGAACCTGACCGGGCTCGCCCGCCTGGTCCGCGCTTCGGTGATCCCGGCGCTGGAGAACGTCGCGCTGTGGCACGAGCGCGACATCGCGCACTCCTCGGTCGAGCGCGTGATCGCACCCGACGCCACCATCGCCCTCGATTTCGCCCTGCACCGCCTCGCCGGACTGGTGGAAGGACTGCGGGTCGACCCGGCGCGGATGCGTGCGAATCTCGAGCAGACGCGGGGCCTGATCCACTCGCAACGCGTGCTCCTCGCGCTCACCGAGGCCGGCCTCGGCCGCCAGGAGGCGTACGAGCTCGTCCAGCGACATGCCCTGGCCGCCTGGCAGGATGGCGGCACACTGCTCGATCGCCTGCGGACCGAGCCCGAGGTGACCTCGCGCCTGTCGGAGGAGCAGCTGAGCGCCCTGTTCGATCTCGACCATCACCGCAGGCACGTCGACACGATCTTCCGGCGCGTCTTCGGGGCTTCTCGCGGGAACACGGGGTCTTGACCCATCGATCGCTCTTCTTGTCACCCCCGGGCTCGACCCGGGGGTCCAGTCTGGACGCCCCGGTCAAGCCGGGGCATGACAGCAAAGATGCAGGGACGCATCGATCGCAAATTCATGGGGTCGGTATCAGTTGCGTCGCCTTGCTTGCGCTGGTCTGGCTCCTGGCAATGCTCTCTGCCGCCGCTCGTGGGGCGGTGCTGATCGAGATGACCGTGGCGACCGAGCCGCTGCGGGTCGTGGTCGAGCGCCCGCAGCAGCGGGTGCTGATCGCCAGCGGCGACCGCCGGACCTGGTTCGACCTGGAAGGGGGCCTGGTTTACCACCGCGAGGGCGCCGCCCAGGCGGAACGGGCGCACGTCCGCTACCGGCCGGGGCACGACCGGCCGCCGCCGTATCGGATCGAGCGGTTCGGCCCGGGCCCGATCGTGGCCGGGCAGGCGAGCACCTATCACGTGCTGCTCGTGGACGACCGGATCTGCGCCGAGATGATGGTCTCCGAATGGATGCGGCCATTCGTCGATCCGGCGATCCGGGCGCTGGCGCTGGTGCAGCAGTCGCAGGGCGTGAAGGACGATCCCTGCACCGGCATCCCGCTTGCGACCCAGGCCGCGGCGGGCTGGCCGCTCCTGGCGGGCAAGTCCGACCGGCCGACGCTCGCGACCCGGACGATCGCGTTCGACTACGTCCCGGCCCCGGACGAGCTGACGCCGCCGGCGACGTTCGTCGAGGTGCCGGCGGCGGAGCTGCAAGCCGCGCTCGCCGGCTACGGCTGGTAGGCCGAGCACGGTTGTTCAGGCGCCTTAACCCTCGGGCAATCAGACGGCGCTAGGCTCGGACCAGCCCGGGCCTATTTCTGGAGATTGCCCATGCCGTCCCGCCGGCTGCTGTTACTCGCCGCCCTGCTGGTCTTCGCGCCCGCGACGCTGGCCGAGGCGGCGATCCTGATCGAAGCGCGCAGGGGGCACGAGCCGCTGCGCGTGGTGATCGATGCCGCAAAGCAGCGGGCGATGATCGCGACGGCGCGCGGGCGGAGCGTGATCGACCTGGAGCAGGGCCGGATCTACGCGCAGAGCGCCGGCGGCGCCGCGCGCCAGCTGCCGATCGCGCGGGACGAGGTGCTGGGCGCCTACCGGGTGACGCCGTGGGGCCCGGGTCCGGTGATCGCCGGGCATGCCACGGTCTATCACGTGATCACCTACGGCGACGAGATCTGCGCCGAGATGCTGGTAAGCGGCTGGATGCAGCCGTTCATGGCGCCGGTGGTCCAGGCCCTGGACATGCTGGACGGCATGGGCGCGCCGGCGCGAGGCGGCGGCTGCGCGCGCATTCCGTTTCGCGTGTATGCCGCGGCGGGCTGGCCGATGCTCGCCGGCAAGATCGACCACCTGACCTTCGAGACCAGGGCGATCCGCTTCGACTACGAGCCGATCCCCGGCGAGCTGGCCACCGCCGACGACGGCTGGCTGACCGTGATCCGCGAGGCGATCTGGCCGGGCGATTGAAGGTCCGCCCGTTCCGACAGGCCGGGTTCAGTAGCGCGCGTCGTGCCGGCTGGTCGGCCCCGCGCCCGAAGCAAGGATGATCCCGGACGAGCATGGCTCGAGCTCTGTGAGCCCGGTGATCAGTTCCTCATCGACGGCAACCTCCGGCCACAGAACGTCACGCTGCTTCGCCGATCGCCGCGAGCGAGAATGGGTCCGGTAATGGGTCATGCCGCGTCGTTGAGGTGGCAGGCGGCATAGCGGCCGGGAGCGATCCTCCCGAGCGCCGGCCGCTCGACGCGGCAGCGCTCGAACGCGAACGGGCAGCGCGGGTGGAAGTGGCATCCGGTCGGCGGATCGAGCGGCGAGGGGATCTCGCCCTTGACCGGCTCGAAGGTGCGGCGCCGGGCATCGAGGCGCGTGACCTCGCGCAGGAGCGCCTGCGTGTAGGGGTGGTTCGGTTGCGCGAACAGCTCCGGGGTCGGAGCCAGCTCGACGATGCGGCCGAGGTACATGATCGCGACCCGGTCCGACAGATGCTCGACCACGCCCAGATCGTGGCTGATGAACAGGTAGGTGAGGCCGAACTCCTCACGCAGCCTCATGAACAGGTTCAGCACCTGCGCCTGGATCGACACATCCAGCGCCGCGACCGCCTCGTCACAGACCAGGAAGTCGGGCTTGACCGCAAGCGCGCGGGCGATGCCGATACGCTGCCGCTGGCCGCCGGAGAACTGATGCGGGTAACGACGCTTGTAGCTGGGATCGAGCCCGACCCGGGTCATCAGATCGTCGACATAGCCGGCGAGGTCGCTGGCCGCGACCAGGCCGTGCACCTTGGGCGCCTCGCCGATGATGTCGACCACGCGCATGCGCGGGTTGAGCGACGCGAACGGATCCTGAAAGATCATCTGGATCTTGAGGGCGACGTCGCGGGCCTCCTTGCCCGAAAGCTGACCGACGTTCCTGCCGCAAAAGCGCACCGTGCCGGCGCTCTGCGGCAGGATGCCGGCGATGATGCGGCCGAGCGTCGACTTGCCGCAGCCGGACTCGCCGACGAGGCCGACGACCTCGCCGTCGTGCACGCTCAGATTGACGTCGTCGACCGCGCGCACGACCTCCTCGCGCAGGCTGGCGCCGAGCAGGTTGGCGATCTTCTCGGCGAGGTCCAGCGTTTTCACGAAGCGCTTCGAGATGCCCTGCAGCTCGAGGACAGGCACGCTCGGAGCTCGAACCTCGGCGCGCGCTTTGGCGGGGCCGCGGGCGGTCATTCAGGAGCCTCCCGCAGGCGCCGTCTCCAGATGGGGATGAAAGCAGCGGATCTCCCGCGTCGGGAGCGGGCGCGTGATCTCGGGATCGTTCGCGCACAGCGCGTCGGCGCGCGGGCAGCGCGTCCGAAACGCGCAGCCTTTCGGCAGGCTCAGAAGCGATGGGGTCATGCCGGGGATCTGCGCCAGCGGGCGGCCGCGCTCGTTCTGGCTCGGCACCGAGCCGATCAGCCCCTTGGTGTAAGGGTGCAGCGGGCGGTCGAGAACGTCGTCGACCGGGCCGTGCTCGACGATCCGACCGGCATACATGACGCAGACCTTATCCGCGAGCCCCGCGATCACGGACAGATCGTGGGTGATCCAGATCACCGCAGTCTCTGTCTCGCGCGCGAGTCTCTGCACCTCGTAGAGGATCTGGCCCTGAATCGTCACATCCAGCGCGGTCGTGGGCTCGTCGGCGACGATCAGGTCGGGCTTGTGGAGCAGCGCGATCGCGATCGAGATGCGCTGGCGCATGCCGCCCGAGAACTGGTGCGGATAGGCCCTGAGCCGCTCCTCGGGCGCGGCGATCCCGACCTGGGCGAGCGCGGCGCGGGCGCGCCTCAGCGCCTCGTCGCGGCTCACCTTCTCGTGCGCCCGCATCGCCTCGACCATCTGGGTGTCGATGCGCAGGACCGGGTTCAGCGTCATCATCGGGTCCTGGAAGATCATCGCGATCTTCCTGCCGCGCAGGGCGCGCATCCGCTCGTCGTCGTAGCGCGCGATGTCCTCGCCGTTGAACAGGATGCGGCCGCCGGCGATGCGCCCCGGCGGATCGACCAGGCCCATGATCGAGAAGCCGGTGACCGTCTTGCCCGAGCCGGACTCGCCGACCAGACCCATGATCTGCCCGCGGTCGATCGCAAAGCTGACGTCGTCGACCGCCTTCACGACGCCGGCCTTGGTGAAGAAGTACGTCTTCAGGTTCTCGACCCGGAGCGTCGGGAGATGGTCCGCCACGGGCGTCCGACCTCGTTACCTTTGCAGGCGCGGGTTCAAGACGTCGCGCAGCCGATCGCCGACCAGGTTGATGCTGACGATCGTGACCAAGAGCGCGATCCCCGGGAAGAAGCTGATCCAATATTTGCCGGACAGCATGTAGTCGAAGCCGTTGGCGATCAGCAGGCCGAGCGACGGTTCGGTGATCGGCAGGCCGAGGCCGAGGAACGAGAGCGTCGCTTCGAGCGCGATCGCATGCGCCACCTGCACGGTTGCGACGACGATCAGCGGCGGCAGCACGTTCGGCAGCATGTGCCGAAACAGAATGTGACGCGTGCCGAGCGCGAGGCAGTGCGCCGCCTCGACATACTCCCGCCGGCGCTCGACGAGAGCGCTCGCGCGCACGGTTCGGGTGTAGTACGCCCACTGCACCACGACCAGCGCGATGATGATCTTGTCGACGCCCTTGCCGAGGACGGCGAGCAGAATCAGCGCGACGAGGATGGCCGGGAAGGAGAGCTGCAGGTCGACCACACGCATGATGACGGTGTCGACCTTGCCGCCGAAATAGGCGGCCAGCAGCCCGACAGAGAGGCCGATGGCGACGGCGATGACGCCGCTCGTGACCCCGACCCCGAGGCTGATCCTCAGGCCATAGAGGATGGCGCTCAGCATGTCGCGGCCCATGCTGTCGGTGCCGAGCCAGAAGGTCATGCCGTCGGCGCCTGTGGTCCCGGGCGGCAGACGGCTGTCGAGGATCGAGATGACGCCGAGGTCGTAGGGGTTCTGCGGCGCGAGCCACGGCGCGAGTGCGGCCGCGAGCACGATGCCGACGAGCAGCGCGAGACCGCCGAGCGCGACCTTGCTCTCGATGAAGTCGGAGATGAAGGCGCCAAGCGGCGTCTCGGCCGCGCCGACCCGCACCGCGTCCGGCTCCACCGGCAGGACGTCGATGACCGGTTTCGCCTCAAAGGCGCCGCTCATTGCTTGATGTCCTGCAGTCGCACGCGCGGGTCGAGGACCGAGTAGAGCACGTCGACGATCAGGTTGATGATGACGAACATGAACACGATGATCATCAGGTAGGCGACCACGATCGGCCGGTCGAGGACCTGGATCGAGTCGATGATCAGCTTGCCCATGCCCGGCCAGGCGAACACCGTCTCCGTGACCACCGAGAAGGCGATCAGGCTGCCGAACTCGAGGCCGAGCACGGTGACGATCGGAATCAGGATGTTCTTGGCGATGTGCACCAGCACCACCCGCCGGCGGGTCAGGCCCTTGGCGCGCGCGAACTTCACGTAATCCTGCAGCGCCGCCTCGCGCGTGCCGGCGCGGGCGAGCCGGATCACCAGGGACATCTTGAGCAGCGCCAGATTGAGCGCCGGCATGACGAGGTGCTGCAGCCCGTCCCAGGTGAGGAAGCTGACCTCGATCCCCAGCACCTCGACGGTGCGGCCGCGGCCGGTCGAGGGCAGCCAGCCGAGCATGACGGCGAACACCATGATCATCATGATGCCCACCCAGAAGGTCGGCAGGCTGAAGCCGAGGATCGAGCCGCCCATGATCAGCTTGGAGCTCCTCGCCTCGGGACTGAGCCCGGCCCAGACGCCGAGCGGCAGGCCGACCACGATCGCCAGGAGCAGCGCCGCCAACGCCAGCTCGAGCGTCGCCGGCAGGCGCTGCAGGATGAGCTGGAGCGCCGGCTGCCCGAACACGAAGGAGTCGCCCATCTCGCCCTGCAAGGCGTTGCCGAGGAACACGACGTACTGCTCGTGGATCGGCCGGTCGAGGCCAAGGGCCTGAACGGCCCGCTCGTACTCCTCCTGCGTGAACATGGGGTTGATCAAGATGTCGACGGGATTGCCGATGACGTGCACGCCGAAGAACACGAGCAGCGACATGACGAAGATCACGAGCGCCGCCTGCATCAGCCTGCGGATGACGAAAACGGTCATCGGACGCTATCTGGCGCTGCGATCGAGGCACGCATGTCCTGGTCCCAGGAGCGCGTAGGGGCCGGGCGTGCCGGCCCCCGACATCCCCGCCCGGCGGCAAGCGCCGCCCGGCGCCGCGCCCCTTACTGGTGCACGCCCATAACGATGGTCGCCTCGTCGGTGCGCGGGGTGTACTGCCACGGCTTGCGCGATGCCCAGGTGTTGACCTGGTAGTGGAGCGGGATGATGCCCTGATCCTGGCCGATCGCGACGTCGGTCGCGGTGGCGAGCAGCTTCTCGCGCGCGGCGTCGTCGACCGTCGCAAGCGCGTCCTGGATCAGCCGGTCGACCTCCGGGTTGGAGTAGCGGCCGCGGTTGGAGGCGCCCATGCCCTTGTCCCGGTCGAAGGTGGCGAGCAGCGACTTGAGCGGCGACGAGGCTTCGCCGGTCCCCGAGCCCCAGCCGACCAGGATGAAGCTGAACTCCGGCGTCTCGTCCGGGCCGCCGCTCGACGCCCGCGTGAAGTAGACGCTCTTCGGCAGGGTCTCGACCGCCGTCTCGATCCCGATCTTCGTCAGCATCTGGCCGACCGCCTGCGCGATCTCGGCGTCGTTGATGTAGCGGTCGTTCGGCGAGTGCAGGGTGATCCCGAAGCCGTCCGGGTAGCCGGCCGCGGCGAGCAGCTCCTTTGCGCCCTCGGGATCGTACGGGTCGGGCTCGAGGTTCGGCGAGCGCCCGAAGAAGCCCTCGGGCAGCAGCTGGCCGGCCGGGATCGCGACCCCCTCCATCACGCTCGCCACGATCGCCTCGCGGTTGATCGCAAGCGAGAGCGCCTTACGAACGTCGGCATCGAGCAGCGGATTCTGCTCGACCCCGGTCACGAAAGGAGAATCCTCGCGGAACTGGTCCATGTGCAGGTAGATGACGCGGTTCGAGACGCCCTGCGCGACATTGATGTCCGGGTCCTGCTGGAGCCCCTCGATGTCCGGCGTCGGCACCTGGTCGATCATGTCGACGTCGCCCGCAAGCAGCGCCGCGACCCTTGCCGGCGGCGAGGTGATCGGTTTGAAGGTCACCCGGTCGAACTGCGGCTCTTCGCCCCAGTAGTCCGGGTTCTTCTCGATCACGATGCGGTCGCCCGGCACCCACTCGACGAACCGGTACGGCCCGGTGCCGATCGCCGCCGCGCCGGAGTTGAAGTCGCCGGTCGTAGCACCTTCCGCGCTCTCCTTGGAGACGATGGCGATCGTCGACACGTCGTTCGGCATGAGCGGGTAGGGCTCTGCCGTCGCGATGTGGAGGGTGTGGTCGTCGACCTTCGTGAGGGTCTTGCCTGTGGTGTACAGAGCGAACGAGGACGGGCTGTTCGGCACGTTCGGCACGCGCTCGAACGTGAAGATCACGTCGTCGGCGTTGAACGGCGCGCCGTCGTGGAACGTGACGCCCTCGCGCAGCTTGAACTCCCAGGTCGTGTCGTCGATCGGCTGCCAGCTCACGGCGAGGCCCGGGACGAGTTGCTGGTTCTCGTCCTGCTCGACGAGCGCGTCGAAGATGTGCAACGCGAAGGAGTTGTTCGGTCCCAGATTGTGGTAGTGCGGGTCGATCGAGCTCGGCTCGAGCGCCAAGCCCACCCGGATCTCGTCGGCGGCGGCGACCCCGGCCATCACCATCGTCGCGGCCACGGCGCCCACCAAAGAGCGCGTGCTCAGCTTCATTGCCGCCTCCCAGCTCGTTGTGGTTGCGGATCGGCCACGCGCGGCAGCGCGGCTGGAGCGTGGTCACTTTGAACCAAACGCCACGGCGATGCAAGAAAGGCACCCGCGCGGGGCAAGTGCGACGCGCGGCGACGCGCTCGGCGCCTGTGAGGTGACGCCCTGGGGACCGGGGCCCGTAATCGCCGGGCAGGTCACGGTCTATCACGTCATCACCCATGGCGACGAGATCTGCGCCGAGATGCTGGTGAGCGGCTGGATGAAGGCGTTCATGGCACCGGTGGTGGCACGCCCGCGCGCGGCAGCGGCTGCGCGCGCATCCCGTTCACCGTGTGCGCGGCGGGCTGGCCGATGCTGGCGGGCAAAATCGACCACCTGACCTTCGAGACCAGGGCGATCCGGTTCGACTACGAGCCGCAGCCGCGCGAGCTGGCCACGGCCGCCGACGGCTGACTGACGGTGATCCGGGCGGCGATCTGGCCCGGCAATTGACGCGGGGCCATGACGACCCGCGAAATCGAGTAAAACTCAGCCTTCGTTCTCGTCGGGAGTAGTGGCAGTCCGCTCCAACTCGGCGGTCACGGCGGCATGGAGCGGGGGCAGCGATATGCTGATCGCCTTCCAGAGCAAGGTTGGCTCGATCCGAAAGTATTGGTGAGCGAGTACGTCTCGGAAACGGGCGAAGCCTCTCCAGTCCACCGCCGGATGACGACTAAGAAGATCCTCTGGCAAAACCTTGATCGCCTCACCGATGACGACGAAGGACCAGCAGATCGGAATGAGGCCCTCCTGGTCCATCTGCTCGAATGAGGTCTGATCCGACCCGGCAACCACCCGCTGTATCCGATCGATGGCGGTGCGCAGATCCTGAAGCCGCTCCTCCGGGGCTCGTGCCATTGCGGTGCCAATATTCAGAAAACGCGCACCACATCGCGCTCGAAGTCCGCACGGAGGGAGGGCCGGAGCATCGAACGCTCACCGAGGTCGACACTGCGGTTGAGCCATTCCTCGACATCGGCGGTCAGCGATCCCAGCGTGATCAGGGAGAAATCGCTGGTCGGGTCGATTTCGATCGCCAGGTCGACATCGCTGTCCGCCCGGGCATCGCCGCGAGCAACCGAGCCGAACACGTAGAGATGTTGGACACCGCGCGTCCGCAGCTCGGGGGCATGCTCACGCAACCTGGCCAGAACCTCGGCCAGCTTGGGCGGTTCCGCCTCCTCCCGCCGCAGCAGTTCCTCGAGTGCGTCACGCATGAGGCTTTGAAGGCTAACCCCCCGCGTGGCCGCGACCGCCTTCAGGCGGTTGCGCAGCGCAGCCGGCAGCCTGGCCGACAGGAACGCGGTTTCCACACTCATGTGCACAATCTAGCATACCCGCGCCGCGCCGGGAAAGAATGAAACCGGCAGCGCATTGGGGATAGCCGCCTCAGATCAGGCGCTGGCTCGTGAAGCTGGTGTGGCGGTTCTTGCCGACGATGACGTGGTCGTGGACCGACAGGCCGACCGCGCTCATCGCCTGGACCACCTGCTTGGTCATCTCGATGTCGGCGCGCGACGGCGTCGGGTCGCCGCTCGGGTGGTTGTGCACCATGATGATCGCCGAGGCGCCGAGCTCGAGGGCCCGCTTGACGATCTCGCGCGGATAGAGCGGCGTGTGATCGACGGTGCCGCGCTGCTGCTGCTCGTCGCGGATCAGGATGTTCTTGCGGTCCAGGAACAGCACCCGGAACTGCTCGATCGCTTCGTGCGCGAGCGCCACCTGGAGGTAGTCGAGGAGCGCGGTCCACGAGCCGATCACCGGCCGCTCCTGGATCTCCTCGCGCAGGACCCGCTTGAGCACCTCCGCGACCGCCTTGAGCAGCACTTCGGTATGGCGCCGCGCCCAGTACAGGTCGATCTCGCGCCGGCCGGCGTCGGATTCCTGGTAGGCGAGCCAGCGCCGCGCTTCCTCGGAGCGGGCATCGGGCTCGGCGTCGCGCCCCAGCTGGTACCGTTCGCTCGTACGAAAGGCGTGGTACTGCGCGAATTCCGCGGTGGTCTCGCGCAGCTCCTCGAACTCGGCGAAGTGCCTGGCATTGGCGCTGATCACGCCGCCGAGGCTGCCGAAGCGCGCCAGCAGCGCCTTGGCGAGCGGCTTGGTGTCCTTGACGTCGATGCTGTGGAACAGCAGCAGTTCCAGGAGTTCGTAGTCGGGCAGCGATTCGGAGCCGGCCTCGAGAAAGCGCGTCCGCAGGCGCTCGCGATGGCCGTGATAGTGCTTGCGCCGCCAGCGCCTGACCCCACGCTCGGTGGCGTAGGTGACGGCCGCATCGGCAAGGCCGCCGGCCGCGGCCGCGGCGTTCGCCGGCAGCGCCGTCGCCAGTTCCCGGATGGGGTCGAAGGAGGGGAAGACCCAGCCCTGCCGGCTGCGGCTCCAGCGCCCCCCATGCCGCTTGAGCAGATCTTTATTGGCGTACGTATCGCCGCGTAGCACAAACGCCTCGCCCGCCGCCTCCTCGCCGTTCTCGCCCAGCTCGAGCCCGGCCTGGTGCAGCAGCGCCTCGACCCCCGTCTTGATGCCGGTGTCGGAATGCATGGTCATGCGCCGCAGGATAGCCGCTCCGGTTAATCAATTCTACGAAATAAGCTACCTCAGGTAGAAACAGATCCGCCAGGTTCAGGCTCTGCATGAGGCCAACGGCAATTAGAACCATTTCGTCAATAAGTTACACGTCGGTTAGATAATGAGTGCACGTTGTTTGGATCATGACGGACGAGCCAGCCGGGCTTGACCCGAGTGGTCCAGGGCGCCTCCAGCACCGCTAAACCGGGCATCAGCGCCGCCGCCCGGAGGCGGGCAGGGCGCCCTTGCGGGAACGCCGCAGCAGCGTTGCCAGATGCGAAGGGTACGAATCGCGCCGCTGGTCGCGGCGAAGCGTCACCAGGCCGGGTGGTGCTTGCCGGCGGGCGAGATGGTGAACACCTCGCGGCCGTCCGCGGTGACGCCGACGGTATGCTCGAACTGCGCGGACAGCTGGCGGTCGCGGGTGATCACGGTCCAGCCGTCCTTCTTCAGCTTGACCTGCCAGGTACCGGCGTTGACCATCGGCTCGATCGTGAAGATCATGCCCGGCCGCAGCACCAGACCCTCGCCCGGGTTGCCGTAGTGCAGGACGCTCGGGGCGTCGTGGAACACCCGGCCGACCCCGTGGCCGCAATAATCGCGAACCACGGCGCAGCGATGGCGCTCGGCGTGAGTCTGGATGGCATGGCCGAGGTCGCCCAGCGTCGCCCCGGGGCCGACCGCCTCGATGCCGCACCACAGCGCCTCGAAGGTCACCTGGCAGAGCCGGCGCGCCTTGAGCGGCGGCGTGCCGGCGAAGAACATGCGGCTGGTGTCGCCGTACCAGCCGTCCAGGATCACCGTGACGTCGATGTTCAGGATGTCGCCGTCCTGAAGCCGCCGCTCACCCGGAATCCCGTGGCAGACCTCGTGGTTGACCGAGATGCAGGTCGGCTTGGGATAGCCGCGGTAGTAGAGCGGCGCCGGGCGCGCGCCCTGCTCCAGGATGTAGCCGTGACAACGGCGGTCCAGTTCGCCCGTGGTGACGCCGGCCCGGACGTGCTCGGTGATCATGTCGAGCACCGCGGCGGCGAGCCGGCCCGCCCGGCGCATGCCGGCAAACGCCTCGGGGCCGTGGATCGGCACCTGGGCCTCGGAAAACGTCTGTTCGGCGACCCGAAGCTGATTGGACATCGTTCACTCGATCTCGTGTGGCGGCACGATCGGCAGCGGCGCCCTCAGGCGCACGCCCTCCAGATCGACCTCGCAGCCGTAGCACACGGCTTCGACGCCGCGCCCGAGGGCGACGCCGAAGCTCGCGGCATAGACCGGATCGATGTCCGCAGCGATGCGAAAGTCGGCACAGTCGGTCCTTTGGACAACGTACACCACCACCGCCCGCGCCCCGGCGCCCACCTGCCGGGCGAGCGCCCCCAGATGCTTGGCCCCGCGGACGGTCACCGCATCGGGAAACTCGGCCCCGCCGGCGCGCTTCAGATGTACGTTCTTGACCTCGACGAAGCAATCCGGCCGACCGGCGCCGCGCAGCAACAGATCGATGCGACAGCGCTCGTCGTAGCGGACCTCGCGCCGGATCACATCGTAGCCTTTGAGCTCGGCGATGCGGCCGGCGCCGATCGCCTCCTCGACCAGGCGGTTGGGATGCATGGTGTTGATCCCGACCAGACCGCTGTTCGCCTGGACCAGCTCGAGCGTGAAGGGGAGGGCACGCCGGGGGTTGCTCGCCCTGGACACCCACACGCGCGCGCCCGGCGCATCGAGCCCGAGCATGCGGCCCGGATTGGGGCAATGGACGGTGATCGCGCCGCCATCCTGCAGCACGACGTCGGCGAGGAACCGCTTGTACCGGCGCACCAGGCGCCCGGGGATCAGAGGTGCCGGCCAGCGCATGGCGCAACCCTAAACGCCTGCGCCGAAAACGCCACGCCCGGCTCGAACCTTGCGCTCGCAACCCGCCGGTGCCTTATACCGATCCCACCTAAGACCGGTCCCACAGAATCCGGACCTACGGGATCGGTATCGCGCGCGGGGTTGGCGTGCCGCTCCGCACCGACCTCGGTGGTCGGTGCTGGGAGCCAGGCATGCGGCGCGCGCTCGAGGGTAGGATGATGCCGGGCGGACGAACCTCGTGAGCCCGGCATCAGTTGACCGGAGCGGGAAGGATGGCGATGGCCGACGCGGAGCAAGCAGTCACGGCGTGTCTGATCATCATCGGCAACGAGATCCTGTCGGGGCGCACGGTCGACGCCAATTTGCCTCACATCGCAACCAAGCTCGGCGAGGTCGGGATTCGGATGGCCGAGGCGCGCATCGTGCCGGACGACGAGACCGCGATCGTGGAGGCGGTGAACGCCTGCCGGGCGCGCCACACCTACGTGTTCACGACCGGCGGCATCGGCCCGACCCACGACGACATCACCGCCGCCTCCATCGCCAAGGCGTTCGGGCGGCGCCTCGAGCGCAACCCTGAGGCCGAGCGTCGCCTGCTCGCCTACTACCCGCCCGAGCGGGTCAACGAGGCGCGCATGTCCATGGCCGACATGCCCGAAGGCGTGGCGCTGATCGACAACCCGATCTCGGTGGCGCCCGGGTTTCGCATCGAGAACGTCCATGTCCTGCCCGGCGTCCCGAAGATCATGCAGGCGATGCTGGACGATCTGCTGCCGACGCTCCAGGGCGGCGCCAGGGTGTTGTCGCGCGCGATCACGGTGCTGGCACCCGAGGGCGACGTCGCGGCCGCCGGACTCGGTGACCTGCAGGCGCGCTTTCCCACCATCGAGATCGGCAGCTATCCGTTCTGGCGGCCGGAGGGACCCGGGACCACGATCGTGCTTCGCGGCACGGAGCAGCCGCCGATCGACGCCGCTGCCCGGGGTCTGCTCGAGCTTGCGGCCCGGCTTGGCGCCGAGACCCGCGAGGTGCCAGCCGGGGGGTAGCGGGTTGGGGGAGCGTGCCCGTCGAATCGATCGGGCTTGACCGCGCGCACCGGAGCGGCGAGTCTGGCTGACCCGGTCGCGGCCGGAGCCGGGCAGGGATCTCCAGCGCAGAGGAACGCGCTCCTGGTAACGTAGAGCCCATGGCGATCAGACGCGAACGGCTGGACACTGCGCCCGCCTCACACCCGCTGTGGCGCGACCCGAGGGCCCGTGCGATCGTGTATCAGGTCCTCGTGCTCCTGGGCGTGATCGCGTTCGCCGCGTTCATCATCAACAACACCATCGACAATCTGGACCGGCAGGGCATCTCCACGGGGTTCGGCTTTCTCGACAAGCCGGCCGGGTTCCGCATCCCGCAGACCCTGATCCCGTACACCGTGCTCTCGCCCAACTGGGTGGTGTTCTGGGTCGGCCTGCTCAATACCATCCTCGTGGCCGCAATCGGCATCGCGCTCGCGACCGTTCTCGGCTTCGTGATCGGACTGGCGCGGCTGTCGTCCAACTGGCTGGTGGCCCGCCTCGCCACGGTGTACATCGAGATCATCCGCAACGTTCCGCTGCTGCTCCAGATCCTGTTCTGGTATTTCGCGGTCCTGCAGGCGCTGCCGCACCCGCGTGACAGCATGGCGTTTCTGGGCGACCTGTTCTTCCTGAACAACCGGGGCTTCTACGCGCCGAAGCCGATCTTCGAGGCCGGCTTCGGCTGGGTGGTGGTCGCCTTCCTGGTGGCGCTCCCTCTGGTGATCGGCATTGCTCGCTGGGCCAAGCGCCGCCGCGAGGCGACCGGCCAGCCGTTCAACACGATCTCCGTCGGCATCGGCCTGCTGGTCGGCCTGCCGCTTCTGGCGTATGTCGCGACCGGCATGCCGCTCGCCTTCGAGCACCCGGAGATGGGCCGGTTCAAGCTGGAGGGCGGGCTGCAGCTGCTGCCGGAGCTGGTCGCGCTGGCGTTGGCGCTCAGCATCTACACCGCGGCGTTCATCGCCGAGACGGTGCGCGCCGGCATCCTCGCGGTCAGCCATGGCCAGATCGAGGCGGCGCACGCGCTCGGCCTCAAGCACGGCCAGACGCTCCGGCTCGTGGTGATCCCGCAGGCGCTACGCGTGATCATCCCGCCGCTCACCAGCCAGTACCTGAACCTGACCAAGAACTCCTCGCTCGCCGTGGCGATCGGCTACCCCGACTTCGTCAACGTGTTCACGGGCATCGTGCTCAACCAGACCGGCCAGGCGGTCGAGGTGATCGCCATGACCATGGGCGTCTACCTGACGCTCAGCCTGCTCACCTCGGGGTTCATGAACTGGTACAACCGGCGCATCGCGTTGGTGGAGCGCTGAGCGATGGCCGAAGTCCACGCCGAAGCCGCGCCCCGGACCACCGGCGAGAGCCTGGCGCCGCCGATCAGCGAGATCGGGATTCTGGCCTGGCTCAGGCAGAACCTGTTCTCGACCTGGTACAACACCTTGCTCACGCTGCTCTGCCTGTGGCTCCTGTGGCAGGTGGTCCCGCCGCTGGCGCGCTGGGCGCTTCTCGATGCCGACTTCATCGGGACCAGCCGCGAGGACTGCGTCTCGGGCGGCGCCTGTTGGGTGTTCATCAAGGCGCGCTTTTGGCAGTTCATGTACGGCTTCTATCCGGCCGACCAGCGCTGGCGCGTCAACACCGCGTTCGTGATCCTGATCCTGGCCCTGGTGCCGCTGTTCGTGCCGCAGTTCCGGCACAAGCTCGCGCTCGCCGCCGGCATTCTGGTGATCTATCCGATCGTCGCCTACTTCCTGTTCTATGGCGGCGTGCTCGGCCTTCCCGTGGTCCGGACCGCGCTCTGGGGCGGCTTGTTCCTGACCCTGGTGATCGCCGGCGTCGGCATCGTGGCATCCTTGCCGCTCGGCATCCTGTTCGCCCTGGGCCGGCGCTCGGACATGCCGATCGTGCGGGCGGTGTGCATCACGTTCATCGAGATGATGCGCGGCGTACCGCTGATCACGATCCTGTTCATGGCCTCGGTGATGCTCCCGCTGTTCCTGCCCCAGGGCGTGAATTTCGACAAGCTGCTCAGAGCCTTGGTCGGCGTTGCTCTGTTCGCGGCCGCCTACATGGCGGAGGTGGTGCGCGGTGGCTTGCAGGCGATTCCGAAAGGACAGTACGAGGCCGCCCAGGCGCTGGGCCTCAGCTACTGGAGGATGATGGGCCTGATCATTCTGCCCCAGGCGCTCCGGTACGTGATCCCCGGGATCGTCAATACCATGATCGGCCTGTTCAAGGACACCACGCTCGTGCTGATCATCGG
This sequence comes from Geminicoccaceae bacterium, assembly GCA_050729115.1. Lineage (GTDB taxonomy): Bacteria > Pseudomonadota > Alphaproteobacteria > Geminicoccales > Geminicoccaceae > JBKPNX01. Next base: position 18,560 of record JBOHKK010000011.1, read on the forward strand.
GCTGTTCGATCTGCTCGGGATCGTCCAGGCGGCGCTCACCGACGCTTCATGGATCGGCTTCGCGGTCGAAGGATACGTCTTCGCCGCGTTCGGTTTTTGGGTGTTCTGCTTCGGCATGTCGCGCTACAGCATGTACGTGGAGCGCAAGCTGCACGTCGGCCACCGCCGCTGAGCGGGAGGTGCCGGGGTGGCGCGAGGCTAAGGGGCCCGACCATGACAGGCAACGGCAGCGATCCGCCGATCATCGTGCTGCGCGGCGTCCACAAATGGTTCGGGCAGTTCCACGTCCTGAAGGAGATCAATCTCGACGTCTGGAAGGGACAGAAGGTGGTCGTCTGCGGACCTTCGGGCTCGGGCAAGTCGACCATGATCCGCTGCATCAACCGGCTCGAGGAGCATCAACGCGGGCACATCGTGGTCGACGGCATCGAGCTCACCAACGACATCAAGAACATCGACGCCACGCGCCGCGAGGTCGGGATGGTGTTCCAGCACTTCAACCTGTTCCCACATCTCACGGCGCTGGAGAACCTGACGCTGGCCCCGATCTGGGTGCGCAAGATGCCGAAAGCCGAGGCCGAGGCCGAGGCGATGAAGCTGCTCGAGCGGGTGGGGATCCCGGAGCAGGCGGAGAAATATCCCGGCCAGCTGTCGGGGGGTCAGCAGCAGCGCGTGGCGATCGCGCGGGCGCTCTGCATGTCGCCGAAGATCATGCTGTTCGACGAGCCGACCTCGGCGCTCGATCCCGAGATGATCAAGGAGGTGCTCGACGTGATGGTCGAGCTCGCCCGGGAAGGCATGACCATGGTGTGCGTAACCCACGAGATGGGCTTCGCGAGATCGGTGGCCGACCTCATGGTGTTCATGGACCAGGGCGAGATCGTCGAGCAGAGCCCGCCGGCGGCGTTCTTCAGCAACCCGGAGTCGGAGCGCACCAAGCTGTTCTTGAGCCAGATTCTGTCCCACTGATCCGACGCCGGGAGTTATTTGTCATAATATATGTTATCGAACTTTCGGCAGGAGCGACGGCGCCGCGCGCGCTCGAGCGATAGGGTCCCTGCGCTCCCCCTAGTGAACTGACGCATTCGCTTGATTCCTTGTCATTGCCGGGCTTGACCCGGCAAGCCACCCCGGAGCCCGCGCCGGCGTTGCGGGTGGATGCCGGATCATCCTCGGGTTCCAGACCGGGCACTGTGCCCCGGACGGTAACCCGAGGACCGGGCATGACCAACAAGGGTACGTTCCGTTTGCGTCGCTGCTCTAGGCTTCGGTGTTGGGCTGGATTGTGGCGGGCACCGACTTCTTGATCCGCGCATCCGGGCCGAGGAGCGCGTACAGATTGGCGCCGAAATGGTGCTCGTCCCGAAAGCGCAGGCAGGTGCGCTCTGTCTCCGGACGGGCCGCTCGGATCGCCGAGTGGCGGCACCAGGCCGGCGGCGAGATCGGCGCCGACACTGAACCTGCCATCGAGCCATGGGGGCCGCGGCAGCTATCCGCTGCGGCTCGCTTCTGCGGCAAGCGCCGTCGAACAATCGGTGCGCTGTTTCAGCGACACGGCCACTGACGGCATGGCAGGCCTCCAGGCGGCGCACGCAGCGCAGCGCTTCCGGCGATGCTCGGACGGTCGGGTCGGACTGCCCTGCCCCGCGGTTTGCCCCTATCGGGGTGTGAAAGCCCGAGGCGCATCGGTCGGACGATGTGGTCCTGGGGCCGCGCCGCCGCCGTCGACCAGAATAAGTTGCCGGGGCCACGAGGAAAGACGCGCCCCGTGGGGTCTGAACCTCCGAGACATCGGGGGCGAATCGTGGCACGGTCGCGGTCGACCAGCCTGGGAGCGGCGCCGATGAAGACTTCAGAGCCAAGTCCGTTGCGGATCGGGGACGCCATCAACACCGTCTGCCCCTGGTCGGGCAAGCCGATCCGGGAGGACAGCCTCACGACCTATCTCGGCGCCGTGGTGGGCTTCTGTAACCCTGGCTGCCGCGACAAGTTCGCTGCCGCCATCGCGGCCTTCGAGGCCAAGTTGCCGAAGTGAGCGCCCGACCGCGCCGCGACCCCGGCGCGGCTGCGGGACGATTGACGACCGTCTGCCCGAGCGCGCGATCGATCGCGCCGCGACGCCGGGCCCGGGCGTTCGAGGCCGTCCCAGACTCTATCGCTTCGCCCCCGAACCAGCTGTCTTTGCGCCGCCCGTCGGGCCGCAAGACGACCGCCTTCCATGCTGACCCCGACGATGATGTTGCCTGACCAGCGGTCATAAGGAAAAAATTCCTTTACTCGGGCCCAGCCCATGATGTAGGGTGGCGCTCGATCCAAATCCCGCTTCATCCTGGAGACTGGCCGATGCGGCTCGAGCAGCGCTTGTGCGCGCGCGTGGACAGCAGGCACCTTTTGCTTCTCAAGGGATTGCTGGTCTGGATGGTGGTGGGGGTCGCCGTGCTCGCCGCCTGGCACTACGGCCTGCTGCAGGAGGTCTGGCGCACCGACAGCACGGGGCTGTCGCTTGGCATCACCCTGGTGTTCGCCGCGACCGCGGCCCGGGGCAGCTGGCAGGTGATCCGGCTGTCGCGCGCGCTCAATCACGTGCGCGACGTGGAGCGTCTGCTCGGCAACGAGGGCGGCGATGGCGGCCGTGGGCTGCCGGAAGGCTGCGTCGCCGAGCACGTGCGCAATCTGCAGCTCAAGGCGCGGCTCGGCGGCGGCCGTGCGGGGCTCGATCAGAGCCTGCTGCTCGAGGCCTTCGAGGCCGGGCTGCGGCGCGGCCAGGAGTTCGGCTGGTTCGTCGCCGACCTGCTGCTCTCGCTCGGGCTGCTCGGCACGGTGATCGGCTTCATCTTGATGCTCGGGCCGATCAGCGGGCTCGATGGCGCCGACGAGGGCGCGATCAAGGGCGCGCTTGCCGCGATGAGCGGCGGCATGGCGGTCGCTCTGTACACCACGCTCGCCGGCCTGGTCGGCGGCATGCTGCTCAAGGTGCAGGGCTTTCTTTTGGACGGCGCGGTCCAGGATCTGGTCGGCCGCACCACCCGGTTGACCGAGGTGTTCGTCCTGCCGGCGATCGAACGGGGGCGGCGCGATGCGGCGGCGTAGCGAGATCGGCGTGGGCTTCACCGATTTGCTGTTCAACGCGCTGCTGGGCTTCGTGGTCATGTTCGTCCTGGCGTTCCTGATGATCAATCCGATCGCCAGGACCGGCGCGGTCGACCCGAAGGCGGAGTTCCTGATCACGCTGACCTGGCCGGATGGCCGCCCCGAGGACGTCGATCTGTACGTCGCGGACCCGGCCGACAACCTCGTGTGGTTTCGCCAGCGCGAGGCCGGGCTGATGCACCTCGACCGCGACGACCTGGGCCAGCGCAACGACGTCGTCGAGGTGGCCGGACGCCGGATCGTCAACCCGCTCAATCAGGAGGTCGTCTCGATCCGCGGCATCGTGCCCGGAGAGTTCGTGGTCAACGTCCACCTGTACCGGGAGCACGACGGCGGCGCGGTTCCCGCGACGGTCAAGGTCGAGAAGCTCAATCCGAGAGTCGAGCTGGTGTTCTACGGCACGGTCGCGCTCGTGGCCCAGGGGGACGAGCGCACCGCCGTCCGCTTCGCGGTCGGCGCCGACGGGCGGGTGCGCGACGTCAATCGGCTGGCCAAGCGGATCGTGCCCTTGCGGCCCATCGCGACCGGGAGCGGATCGTGACCGGGGCGGTGATCGGGCTGGTCGCGAGCTATGTGGTCCTCGCCGTCCTGCTGCTCAGCCTGAATTTGCGAAGCGCCTGGCATTGGGCGGTCAAGGCGATCGCGATCACCCTGACCTCCGGCTTCTTCGTGGTCGCGTTCCTGGCGATCGAGGCGCTGCTCGGCTGGCCGACCGAGGCGCCGCCGCCGGCGCGCTTCCAGCTGCATGCCGCCTTGGTCCTCGAGCCGGATCGCGACCGCCCACGCGGCACGATCTATCTGTGGCTGTTGCCGCGCGCGGCCGCCGGCGACAGCACCGGCCCGCCGCGCGCCCACGCCCTGCCCTACAGTCGCGCGTTGCACGAGCAGACCGAGCGCGCCCTGCGGCGCCTGCAGGAAGGCCAGCCGATCGAGGGCACGGCGAAACCCGGCAACCAGCCGGGCAACCACGCCATGCAGGTCCAGCTGTTCGAGGCCCCGCGCCCGATCCTGCCGCCGAAGACCGGGTAGTCAGTCGTGGCCTGTGGCATCGGCTGGCGCCGGCTGCCGCGCCAGCGCGTCGACGAAGCTCTGCTGCCACTGGAGGACGTCGCGCTCCTCGACCTGTGCGAGCAGCCGCCGCCAGCGGTCCTGGCGTTCATCCAGCGGCATGGTCAGGCCGAGATGCATCGCCTCGGCGACCGCCTCCAGGTCGTAAGGGTTGACGATCACGGCGCCGTCCAGCTCGTCCGCGGCGCCGGCGAAGCGCGACAGCACCAGGACCCCGGGGTCCTCGTCCGACTGCGCCGCCACGTACTCCTTGGCCACCAGGTTCATGCCGTCGCGCAGCGGCGTGACCAGGCCGACCCGCGACAGACGGAAGAACCCGGCAAGGGTCCGCCGGGTGAAGCCGCGGTTGATGTAGCGCAGCGGCATCCAGTCGAACTCGCTGAACCGCCCGTTGATCCGCCCCGCGGTCGCCTCGACCTGGGACCGGATCTCCGCATATTCGGGCACGTCCTCCCGTGACGGCGCCGAGATCTGGACCAAGGTCACCTGGCGGCGCTGGGCCGGATAGGTCTGCAGCATAGCCTCGTACGCCCGCAGCCGCTCGGGAACGCCCTTGGTGTAGTCGAGGCGATCGACGCCGATGATCAGCTTGCGCCCGAGCAGGCTGCGTGAGAGGCGCTGGCTGGCCCGGACCGCTTCCGCCGAGACCGCCATCTGCGCGAAGCCGTCGGCATCGATGCCGATCGGGAAGTCCTGCGCCCGCAGGATCCGGTCGTACGCGTGAAGCAGACCGTCGGCGAGCGCATAGCCGACGCCCTCGCGATACAAGTAGTCGTGGAAATTGCGCAAATCGTTGCTGGTCTGCAACCCGACCAGATCGTAAGCGCAAAAGGCCTGCATCAAGCGGTCGTGCCACGGCAGTGTGATATACACCTCGGCGGACGGAAACGGGATGTGCAGGAAGAAGCCGAGGCGGCACTTGACCCCCAGCTGGCGCAACTCCTCGCCCATGGAAATCAGGTGATAGTCGTGGATCCAGACCAGATCGTCGTCGCGTAGATAGGGGTAGAGCTGCTCGGCGAACAGCCGGTTGACCCGACGATAGGTGATGTACCAGTCGCGATCGAAGCTGGCCAAATCCAGTCGATAGTGAAACAGGGGCCAAAGCGTCCGGTTGGCGAAGCCGCCGTAGTAGCCGTCGAAATCCGACTGCGAGATGTCGATCGTGATGTAGGTGAGGTTGCCGGTGCGGAACACCTTGGGCATCGGTCCGCCGGATTCGGCGATCTCGCCGCTCCAGCCGAACCAGATGCCGCCGGTTTCCCGCAGCGCCGCCAGGACGCCTACCGCCAGGCCGCCCGCGGTCGCGGCCTTGCTGCCGGATACGGGGGAGACCCGGTTGGAAACGACGACGAGCCGGCTCACGAGCCCCGCCAACTGCGGCTCAGACGACGTCCTCCCAAGTTTTGCTGAGCTTCATGGCGCAATTGACGATCCCGACCAAAGGATAGGTCTGCGGGAAGTTCCCCCAGAGCTCGTTCGTTTCTGGATTGATGTCCTCCGAGAGTAGGCCGAGATGATTGCGGCAGGCAAGCATGTTCTCGAACAGCTCTCGCGCCTCCACGGTGCGGCCTTGAGCGATCAGAGCGTCGATGAACCAGAAGGTGCAGACGATGAAGGCGTTCTCGGGGCAGCCGAAATCGTCCGGCCGAACGTAGCGGAACAGATGGTGGCCGCGCTTGAGCTCGCGCTCGACCGCCGCCACCGTGCCGACGAACCGGGGGTCGTCCGGGCGCACGAAGCCGACCTCGTGCATCAACAGAAGGCTGGCATCGATCTCGTCGTCGCCGAAGGCCGCGGTGAAGCTGTTCAGCCGTGGATTCCACGCCGCGCGCAGGATGGTCTCGCGGATCCGGTCGGCGCGCGTCTGCCAGTGGGTCGAGCGCTCGGCCAGCCCGAGGTGGCCGGCGATCCGGGCCAAGCGATCGCAGGCCGCCCAGCACATCACGCTCGAGTGGGTGTGGATGCGCGCGCGCGTCCGAAACTCCCACAGCCCGGCGTCCGGCTGGTCGTGCAGGGCGAACGCCCGGTCGCCGATGGTCTCGAGCCGGTGGAAGGTGTGGTGGCCGGCCGGCTGCCTGAGGCGCTGGTCGAAGAACGCCTGGGTGATCGCGAGCACGACCGAGCCGTAGCTGTCGTGCTGGTGGTGCTCATGCGCCTGGTTGCCCACCCGCACCGGCCGATTGCGGCGATAGCCCTCGAGGTTCGGGATCTCCCGCTCGGTCAGCTTGGCCTCGAGCCCGATCCCGTAGACCGGTTGCAGGTAACCATCCTCGCTGCTGCCGACGATGTTGCCGATGTAGGCCACGAAGTCCTCCATCGTCTCGATGTAGCCGAGGCGATTGAGGGTCCGGACCACGAAATAGGCATCGCGCAGCCAGCAGAAACGATAATCCCAGTTACGCCCCTGGCCGTCGATCTCGGGCACCGAGGTGGTCATCGCGGCGACGATCGCCCCGGTCTCCTCGAAGCTGCACAATTTCAGCGTGATCGCGGCGCGGATCACGGCGTCCTGCCACTCGAAGGGCACCGACAGCCGCATGGTCAAGGTGCGCCAGTAGGCGATCGTATCCTCGAGGAATTCGCGCCCGGTCTCCACCACCCCCGCGCGCAGCGACTCGTCCGGCCCCAGCATCAGGACGATCTCGTCCTCGAGAATGAACGGCGTCTCGTCGAGCAGGTAGGTCAGCGGCGCGTTGGTGGTCAGTCGCACGCTCACGTCGGGGCCGACGTAACGGATGTGATTGCTGCCGCGGGTGATCTCGGGCCGGTGCGCCCCGTAGTGGAACATCGGGCGCAGCCGGATCCGCACGCGCGGCGTCTCGCCGAACGGCCGGACGATGCGCATCAGCGTGGTCGGGCGGAAGATGCGGCCAAACTGCAAAAAGCGGGGCGCGAAATCGGTGATCTCGACCCCGTCGCCGGTGCGATCGACCAGCCGGGTCACCAGGACCGCGGTATTGGGCAAGTACTTCTGCTCGATCTCGACCAGGTCGTCCAGCTCGACGGCGTAGAAGCCGCGATCGCCGTCGTTGTCGAGCAACTGGCAGAACAGCGCATCGCCATCGAACCGGGGAAAGCAGCTCCAGACGATCGTGCCCTGGCGGTCGATCAGGGCGCTGATCGTGCAGTTGCCGACGATTCCGAGATCGAGTGAGGCCATGCCGCTCACGCCGCCTCGACCTTCACAAGCTCGAGCAGCCAGGTCTGCACCGCGGTGACGTCCTCGTGCGCGAAGGTCGCGGCGGTCGGGCTGCCGTTGCCGATCCGGATCGAGATGCCGCCCATCTGGTTGATCGTGGCGAAGCCGGCCTCGTCGGTCTCGTCGTCGCCGGCGAACACCGGTCGCCGCCCGGCAAACGGCGGCTCGGCCATGAACGCGGCGATCGCCCGTCCCTTGTCGGCGCCGGGCGGCTTGAGCTCGCAGACCATCTTGCCCCGGAGCAGGACCAGCGCGCCGTCGCTCTCCGCCACGGCGGCCTCGGCGAGCGCGATCGCGGCGGCGGCCGCGGCGGGGGCGTTGCGGTAGTGCAGCGCGAGCGTCAGCCCCTTGTCCTCGAGCAGCACGCCCGCGGTGGCATCGGCGAACGCCGCCAGGCGCGCCCGGGCGCGCGCGAAGATCGCCGGATCGGGCGCGGCCCGCTCCACCCTTGACCCCAGATTGCGGCGCTCCAGCCCGTGCAGTCCGGCGGCGCTCAGGCAGAGCGGCGAGAACAGCCGATCGAGCTGATCCAGGGAGCGGCCACTCACCAGGGCAAGCGCGCCCCCGGTCGCCGCCTGCAGATCCTCCAGGATGCGACAAAGTTGGTCGGGTACGTGCACCGCACCGGGCTCGCGCTCGATCTCGAGCAGCGTGCCGTCGACATCCAGGAACAACGCGATGTCGGCGGCGCGCAGACCTGGCGGCGTAGGCAAATCAATGGCTGGGCGCTCGGCTCGATCCATGGATTCTTCACTTTCACAACGAGCGGCATTACCATTGCCAACCCAAACAAAAAGTTTCAACGTCCTCGTCCGGCGCGCGGCAAATCTCCGCGCGTGCCGATCGAGGCCACGGCCAGCAAGATCATCGATCCGTGCCGACTGACAATCGCGCGGGGGGTCGAGCGCGGTGATGCGGGCAACCTCCCGCTCTGGGATCGGCGCGCGATCGCTGGCGTCTCGAGGAGCGGCCGGAGGGTCTTGAAACCATCCGAGCGCATGACGACCTGCCATTGGCCTGGCGCCGTCGGGTCGGGCAGGAGCGTCGCGGACCAGCAACATGTCGACCGCAGGATACATCGTGCTTGCCGATCGCGGGGTGCTGGCGCTGCGCGGCGCCGACGCGCGTTCTTTCCTGCAAGGGTTGATCAGCAACGACGTCGAGCAAATCCGTCCTGATCAAGCCGTTTATGGGGCGTTGCTCACGCCGCAAGGCAAGTTCCTGTTCGACTTTTTCATCGCCCAGCACGGCGACGGGCTGCTGCTGGAGACGGAGCTGGCACGCGTTGAGGACCTGCAGCGCCGGCTCACGATGTATCGGCTGCGCTCCAAGGTCGAGATCGCGGACGTGAGCGCCGGCTTTGCCGTCGCCGCCCTCGTCGGCGACGGGGTCGCCGAGATGCTCGGACTGCCGGCGCGCCCGGGCGCCTGTCGCGTTCTCGATGGGGGCCTGGTCTTGGTCGACCCGCGGCTGGTGCGGATGGGTGCCCGTGCTCTGCTGCCCGGGCCGAACGCGGGCCCGATGCTGGCGCAGCTGGGCCTGGCGGCGGCCCCGCGCGCGGCCTACGAGCGGCTGCGGCTCAGCCTCGGCGTGCCCGACGGCAGCCGCGATCTCATGGTCGACAAGGCGACCTTGCTGGAGAGCGGCTTCGAGGAGCTGAACGGGGTCGACTTCGGCAAAGGCTGCTTCGTCGGCCAGGAGCTGACGGCGCGCATGAAGTTTCGCGGTCTGGTGCGCAAGCGCCTCCTGCCGGTGACCTTCGACGGCGCTACCCCGGCGCCCGGAACGATCATCCGCCTGGGCGAGCGCGAGGCGGGCGAGATGCGCTCGAGCAGCGACGGCCACGGCCTCGCCCTGCTGCGGCTCGAGCAGATGGCCAAGGCCAAGGAGAGCGGCATCCCGCTCCTCGCCGGCGAGACCGAGATCGTGCCGGCAACGCCGGACTGGGCTAAGCTTTAGGCGACGCACGGCCCGAAGGCGCCACGGGAGCGCTCTGTCGGAGCGCCCGATCGAGTTCGCTCATCCGCCGAAACGGCGACGGCTCCGAGCCGGCGCCGGCACCTTCGGCCAGCCGGGCGGCGCGCACGAGGCCATCGCGGCCGAACTCCGCGAGCAGGAACTCGTGCAGCCAGGCGGCGGCCTGGGTCCGGCGTTGGGCGTCGAGCCGTCCATCCGCCGTGAGCAGCGCGCGATGCGCAACGAGTGCCTGGATCAGTTCGGGGATCCCCTGCCCGTCCCGGGCGCTGAGCAGCACCACCGGCACCGCCCAACCCTCGGTGCGGGTCGGCTGCTGAGCGAGCGCGGCGCGCAGATCGGCCGCGGTCCGGCGCGCGAGGCTCCCGAGGTCCGCCTTGGTCACCACGGCGACGTCGGGGATCTCGGCGATGCCGGCCTTCAGGTACTGCAGGCTGTCGCCCGCGCCGGGCTGCACGCAGAGCACCACGCTGTCGCTCACGGCCGCGACCGCGGTCTCGGCCTGGCCGACCCCCACGGTCTCGATCACCACGACGTCGTACACCGCCCGCATCACCACCATGGCCGCGGGCGTGAGCTCCGCGAGACCGCCGAGCCGGCCGCGGCTGGCCATGGAGCGCACGAACACGCCCGGGTCCCCGGGGGTGGCTTCGAAGCGCGTCCGATCGCCAAGCAGCGCGCCGCCGGTCCGCCGCGACGAGGGATCGATGGCGAGCACGCCGACCGTCCGCTCCTGGCGCCGGTAGCTGGCGAGCAGACCCGACACGAGGGTGGATTTGCCGACCCCCGGAGGGCCGGTGATGCCGACCACATGCGCCCGCGGGCTGGCATAGGCGGCATCCAGGAGCGCGAGCGTCTGCGGTTCGTCCGGCGCCGCCTCGATCCGGGCGAGTGCCAGCGCCAGCGCCCGCCTGCCGCCGGTGCGCAGAGCCGAGAGCGGATCTGCCTTTGTCGACCTCAAGCCGGGGGCGACCTCAAGCCGGCGCGGCTTTCGCCCGCTCGGCCGCGAGCGCCGCCTGGGCGGCCGCGAGGCGTGCGATCGGCACGCGATAGGGCGAGCAGGAGACGTAGTCGAGCCCGACCTGCTCGCAGAACGCGATGGTCGCGGGATCGCCGCCGTGCTCGCCGCAGATCCCGAGCTTCAGATCCGGGCGTTCCTGCCGGCCGCGCTCGCACGCGATCTCGACCAGGGCGCCGACGCCGGGAACGTCGAGCGTGGTGAAGGGGTCGGCCTCGTAGATGCCCTGCTCCAGGTAGCGTTCGAGGAACTTGCCGGAATCGTCGCGTGACAGGCCGAGCGTCATCTGGGTGAGGTCGTTGGTGCCGAAGCTGAAGAACTCGGCGTGGCGGGCGATCGCGCCGGCCTCCAGGGTGGCGCGCGGGATCTCGATCATGGTCCCGACCTGATACGCCAGTGGCTGACCCAGTTCGGCGATCACCTCCTTGGCGACCGCATCGATCTCCTGCTTGATCAGGGCCAGCTCGCGGGCATCGCTGATCAGGGGCACCATGACCTCGGGCTCGACCGCCCGCCCGGAGCGTTCCGCCGCCGCGATCGCCGCCTCGAAGATTGCCCGCGCCTGCATCTCGTAGATCTCGGGGAACAGCACGCCGAGCCGGCAGCCGCGCAGGCCGAGCATCGGGTTGACTTCCTTGAGCTCGGCGGCGCGCCGCTTGAGCGCGGCGGCATCGACGCCCGACGCCCTGGCGAGCGCGGCGATCTCCTCGGGCTCGTGCGGCAGGAACTCGTGGAGCGGCGGATCGAGCAGACGGATCGTCACCGGCAGCCCGCCCATGATCTCGAACAGCTCCATGAAGTCCTGGCGCTGCATGGGCAGGATCCTGGCGAGCGCGGCGCGGCGGCCGTCGGCGTCGCCGGCGAGGATCATCTCGCGCATCGCGACCAGGCGGGCGTCGTCGAAGAACATGTGCTCGGTGCGGCACAGGCCGATGCCTTCGGCGCCGAAGCGGCGCGCCGTGCGGGCATCCTGCGGGGTGTCGGCATTGGCGCGCACGCGCAGCCGGCGCCGCTCGTCCGCCCAGCCCATCAGGGTCGCGAAGTCGCCCGACAGCTTCGGGTCGACGGTCGGCATTGCGCCGAGGATCACCTCGCCTCGACTGCCGTCGATGGTGATCACCTCGCCGGCCGCGACCTCGACCCTGCCGACGCTGAGCCGGGCGCGGCCGTAGTCAATCGCCAGATCGCCCGCGCCGCACACGCACGGCTTGCCCATGCCGCGGGCGACCACCGCGGCGTGGCTGGTCATGCCGCCGCGCGAGGTCAGGATGCCCTTGGCCGCATGCATGCCGTGAATGTCCTCGGGCGAGGTCTCGAGGCGCACCAGCAGCACCGCTTCGCCGGCGGCCGCCATGCGCTCGGCGTCGTCGGCGTTGAACACCACCTTGCCCGAGACCGCGCCGGGCGAGGCCGGCAGCCCCTTGGCGATCACCTCCTTGGGCGCATCGGGGTCGAGCGTCGGATGCAGCAGCTGGTCGAGCGAGGCCGGCTCGATCCGGGCGACCGCCTCGTCCCGATCGATCAGGCCCTCGTCCGCCATGTCGACCGCAATCTTGAGCGCCGCATGGGTGGTGCGCTTGCCGCTTCGGGTCTGCAGGATCCAGAGCCGCCCGTCCTGGACGGTGAACTCGATGTCCTGCATGTCCTGGTAGTGCGCCTCGAGGCGGTCGAACACCGTGGCCAGCTCCGCGAACGCGTCGGGCATGACCTCTTCCATGGCGGGCAGGCTGCCGCCGGTCGCCTCCTTCATGGCGATCGTCAGCGGCTGCGGCGTGCGGATCCCGGCGACCACGTCCTCGCCCTGGGCGTTGACCAGGAACTCGCCGTAGTAGCGCTTGTCGCCGGTCGAGGGATCGCGCGTGAAGGCGACCCCGGTCGCGCTGCGCTCGCCGCGGTTGCCGAACACCATCGCCTGCACGTTCACTGCCGTGCCCGCCAGGTTGTCGATGGCGTGCAGGCGGCGGTAGGTGACCGCGCGCGGCGTCATCCAGGAGCCGAACACGGCGCCGATCGCGCCCCACAGCTGCTCCTCGACGTCCTGCGGGAAGGCGGCGCCGAGCTTGGCCTCGACGATCCCCTGGTAGGCCTGGACCAGACTCTGCAGATCGTCGATCCCAAGCTCGGTGTCGAGGTCGTAGCCGTGCGCGCGCTTGATCTCGTCGAGCCGGTCCTCGAACAGGTAGTGATCGACCCCCAGCACGACGTCGCCGTACATCTGGATGAAGCGCCGGTAGCTGTCGTAGGCAAAGCGCGCATCGTCGGTGCTTCGGGCGAGGCCCGCGACCGTGCGGTCGTTGAGCCCGAGGTTGAGCACCGTGTCCATCATGCCCGGCATGGAGACCGCCGCGCCCGAGCGCACCGACACCAGGAGCGGCCGGTCGGGATCGCCGAGCCTGGCGGCCGCCGTCTGCTCCACCTGGTCGAGCGCGGCGCGCACCTGCCCGGCCAAGTCGTCGGGGTAGCGCCGCTCGTGCTCGTAGTAATGGCGGCACACCGCCGTAGTGATGGTGAAGCCCGGCGGCACCGGGAGACCGAGGTTGCACATCTCGGCGAGGTTCGCGCCTTTGCCGCCGAGCAGATCGCGCATCCTCGCGGTGCCGTCGGCCTTACCGCCCCCGAAGCCGTAGACCCATGTGCCCATTCGTCATGCCACCCTGCGATCGCCCGGCTCGGCCTGAAGCGTGTCCTCGATCAGCGAGAAATCGGCGATCGCAGCCAGCGCCGAGCGGATCTGGCCCAACAGATACAAACGATTCTCGCGCAGCTTTGGATCCGCGGCGTTGACCGTGACCCGGTCGAAGAAGGCGTCGACCGGCTGGCGCAGGCGGGCGAGCGCGGCCATTGCCTCGCCGAACGCCTCCCGCTCCAGCGCGGTCGCAATGTCGTCGCCCACGGCCCTGAGGCGGGAGAACAGCGTCTGCTCCTCCTTGGCCTCGAGGCGCTCCTCGTCCGGCGGCCCGGCATAGGACCGCCGGTCCCGCTTCTCCTCGATCCGCACGATGTTGCTGGCGCGGCGCAGCGCAGTCAGCAGGTTGGCGCCGTCGTCGGTCGCGAGGAACGCGCGCAGCGCCTCCACCTTGGCGAGCAGGCGGACCAGATCGTCCTCCGCGACGGCGGCGAACACGGCGCTGATCAGGTCGTGGCGCACCCCGGCATCCCTGAGGTGCACCTTGAGCCGGTCGGCGAAGAACGCCAGGAGCTCCGAGCTCACCGCGTCGGCGTCGGCGCCCTCGAGCTGATCGCCATACCCCGCGAGTGCCTGCCTGAACGCCTCGCGCAGCGGCAGCCGCAGGCGGTTCTCCAGGATCAGCCGGATCGCTCCCAAAGCGGCGCGGCGCAGGGCAAACGGATCCCTGGAGCCGGTCGGCTTCTCGCCGATCGCGAAGAACCCGAGAAGGGTGTCGAGCTTGTCGGCGAGCGCCACGGCGACGCTCTCCGGCGCGCTCGGGCCGGTGTCGCCCGGTCCTTGCGGGGCGTAGTGCTCGGCGATCGCGACGGCGACCTCGGGGGGCTCGCGGTCGTGGAGGGCGTAGTGCCGGCCCATGACGCCTTGCAGCTCGGGAAACTCCTTGACCATGTCGGTGACCAGATCGGCCTTGCCCAGCAACGCCGCCCGGGCCGCGAGCCCGGGCCTGGCCTCGGGCACCCGCTGGGCGAGCCACCCGGCCAGCGTCTCCAGCCGCACCGCCTTGGCGCCGAGCGAGCCGAGCCTGGCATGGAACACCACGCCGTCGAGATCGGGGATCCGGCTCGCGAGCGGTCGCTTGCGATCCTGATCCCAGAAGAACTGCGCATCGAACAGCCGCGCCTCGAGCACGCGCTCGTTGCCGGCGACGATCGCGTCGCTGCCCGGACCGGCCTCGATGTTGGCCACCATGACGAAGCGCGGCGCCAGACGGCCTTCCTCGTCCTCGACGGCCAGATACTTCTGATGGTGGCGCATCGCGGTCACCAGCACCTCTTCGGGCAGAGCCATGAAGTGCCGAGCGATCCTGCCGAGCAGCACCACCGGCCATTCGACCAGCCCGGCCAGCTCGGCGAGCAGGCCCGGATCGTCGCGCGGCCTGAGCCCCTCGGTCCGCGCCAGGCGCCAGGCTTCGCCCGCGATCGTCTTTCGCCTCTCGGCCGGATCGAGCTGGACACCGGCGGCGGCGAGCTTGCTCCGGTACTCCTCGAAGCTTCGCGCCTCGATCGGCCCGGGCCCGAGAAAACGGTGGCCCCGGGTCGTCGAGCCGGACTGGACAGGGCCGAAGCCGAGCGGCTCGACGACCTCGCCGTCGAGCACGCAGAGGATCGAGTGCAGCGGCCGCACCCAACGGACCGAATGGTCGCCCCAGCGCATCGATTTCGGCCAGGGAAAGCGAGCGAGCACGCCTTCGAGAATCGGGCCCACCACCGCGCGCGCCGGCTTGCCCAGGCGCCGATAGCGGGCGACCTGGACGCGGCCCTTCCTGTCGTCCTGCTCCTCGAGCACGTAGTCGTCGACCTCGAGCGAGGCGATGAAGCCGTCGAGCGCCTGCTGCGGCGCCCCCACCCGGGGCCCCCGCTTCTCGATCTCGAGGTCGGGCTGCCTGGCGGGCAGGCCGTGGGCGACCAGCGCCAGGCGGCGCGGCGTGACGTACGTCTCGATGCGCGCAGGCGGCAGCTCCGCGTCGGTGAGCGCAGCTCCCACCAGCTCGCCAAGGTCCGCCGCGGCCCGATCCTGCATCCGTGCCGGGATCTCTTCCGAGAGGAGCTCGAGCAGCAGCTCCGGCATGCGTCAGGCCGCCGCCTCGGCGGCAAGGTGACCGCGCGCGCGCAGCCAGGCGGTGCAGCAGGCCCGCGCCAGGACGCGCACGCGCGCGATGTACGCCGCCCGCTCGGTGGCGCTGATCACGCCGCGCGCATCCAGGAGGTTGAACCGATGGCTGGCCTTCAGACACTGATCGTACGCCGGCAGGACGAGCGGCGGCGAGCGATCGAGCAACGCCAGGCACTCGGCCTCGGCGTCGGCGAAATGGCGGAACAGCCGTTCGGTATCGGCGGCCTCGAAGTTGAAGGCCGAGAACTCGCGCTCGGCCTGCAGGAAGACGTCGCCGTATTTGGCCTCGCCGTTGAAGCTCAGCTCGAACACGTTGTCCACGCCCTGGACGTACATGGCCAGGCGCTCGAGCCCGTAGGTCAGCTCGCCCGAGACCGGCTGGCAGTCGTAGCCGCCGACCTGCTGGAAATAGGTGAACTGGGTGATCTCCATGCCGTCGCACCAGACCTCCCAGCCCAGCCCCCAGGCGCCGAGCGTCGGGCTCTCCCAGTCGTCCTCGACGAAGCGCACGTCATGGGCGAGCGGGTCGATGCCGATCGCCTCGAGGCTTCGCAGATAGAGGTCCTGGAGGTCGTCCGGCGACGGCTTCAGGATCACCTGAAACTGATAGTAGTGCTGCAGCCGGTTCGGGTTCTCGCCGTAGCGCCCGTCGGTCGGGCGGCGCGACGGCTGCACGTAGGCGGCGCGCCAGGGCTCGGGTCCGAGCGCGCGCAACGTGGTCGCGGGATGGAACGTCCCCGCCCCCACCTCGACGTCGTAGGGCTGCAACAGGATGCAGCCCTGGTCCGTCCAGAACCGTTGCAGGACCAGGATCAGATCTTGAAAGCTCGACGACGCGGTTCGGATCACCGGGCCAATTCAACAGGGGCGGCAAGGCGCGCGGACAATAGCCACCGGCCCGAAGGCGGTCAACAATCGCAAGGAGTTGCCCTCAGGCCCGCCGGTGGCCGCAGCGGCAGCCCTCCTTGGGGTCGAAATAGGCGCCGCAGCGCGCGCATTCGATCAGCTCGATCGTGCCGCCGCGGCGCCCCTGCCCGCGCCGCTGGCCCTGGACCGCCCGCGCCTGACGCTCGCGCGCCAGACGCCCGACCATGGCAAAGCCCTTCCAGACCACCACCGCCACCAGGATCGCCACCAGAATCTTGCCGAGCGTCAGACCGAACACACCCCTGCCCTTCGCGTCCTGTCCCCACCATTGCCCTTTTCGCCCCTCCTGTCGAGGGCCTCGAACTCGCCGCGCAAGCCAGGGGGACTAAGGCCGCGACGGGAGTTTTCATGTCGGTCAGCCGGCTTCTTAGGATTTTGGTCCTTGACGGGACAGCCGTTCTAGATTATCAATCCTGGCGCGACATCTTGTCTTTCCCCAGCCAGATGCGAGATAACCGGATGATGGACGCGAACGAGCGCGAATTGCTGCGCCTGAGGAGCCTGATGCGCGATCCGTGCTACTGGCGGGAGAGGGACCCGCGGTTCGTGGCCGTGGTGAGCGATGGCTTCGACAGCCTGTTCGGCAAGGAGGTCGAGCGCGCGGAGCTCGGCCGCGCCGCCAATGCGGCGGGCGTCACCGGCGCCACGCACCGCCGCGATCTGATCATCGGTCATCTGGCGCCCGGCGAGATCGTAATCCCGCCTCAGGCCTTGTCGCCGGCCGTGATGGCGGCGCTCCGCCAGGAGCTCGGCGATCAGTTGCCGCGCGGTTCATCGTCGGCTCCGGTTTCGAGCGCCGCAACCCGATCAGCGGCCTGCCGGCATTCTCACCCGAGACCGAGGACCACAGTCGAGAGACTGCGGACCAAGTACTCGATTTCCTCAAGAGCGTCGTCGAAAACTTTAGCAAAAATGCCGCCGGAGCGCCGCCGCGGGGGGTGGCTGATCCTCAGGAACTCATCCAGAGAGATCCCATGTTCCGAGCGCTGGAGCGCCCCTTTCAGGACGAGGCGCCGCTGGGATTCGGACAGGATCACAACAGCGCAGGAGGCGGCGGGCGAAAATGCTCTCCGCTCGAGCTTGCCGATCCAATGAACTTCCGCTGCAATCCTCCACTTTCGAGATGACGCCCGGGTGTCTCGCTGCCCCCGCCTTTTTGCGGTCGCAGGCATCGCTTTCTTGCTGACGGGTGTCGGCGCCGCGCTGCACGGGGCATCCCTCGACGAGGGCCTTCGCGCCCTCCGCGCGGGCGACTACGCCTCCGCTCGAGCGGAGCTGGAGCCGCTTGCGGAGGCGGGACACCCCGAAGCGCTGGCTTGGCTAGCATGGCTCTATGAGCACGGCCGCGGCGTGCCGCGTGATCCACAGAAGGCCTTGACCCTGTTTCGGGAAGCCGCCGCCCGCGGGTCGACTCTGGCCATGAGGTCACTGGCCTACCGATACGCGCGCGGGCAGGGCGTCCATGAGGACTGGGCGACGGCGTTCACATGGTGGTTGAAGGCGGCTGAAGCTGGCGATCCGGAGGCGCAGTACGCGGTCGGCGTGAGCCTGTTTCATGGACGAGGGACCGAGCGCGACGTGGACGCCGCCGTCGCTTGGTGGCGCAAGGCGGCGGAGGCGGGCGTCGATGAAGCGCGCCTGGATCTCGCCCGCATCCTTGCCGATCCCGAGCAGGAGCCGTACGACATCGAGCAGGCGGTCGAGCTGTACGAGCTCCTGGCGATCAAGGGCCATCTCGATGCGCAGCTCGCCCTGGTCTGGCTGTACAAGGACGGCGAGCTTTTGCCGCGCGATCTGAGCAAGGCGCGGGTCTGGGCGCGCCGCGTCGCAGAGCAGGACCCGACTCTCGGCGAGATGCTGCTGGCGGGGATCGACCTCGACCAAGAGCCGACCGCCGAGAACCTTCGCCTCATGACGGCGGCCACGCTTCGCCTGATCGAAGACAGGACCGAGGAGCTGAAGCGACGCCACGTCTACGAAGGGATGCTCGACCATCTCTGCGCCCTCGACGCGGTCGAGGTCGACAATGCCAAAGAAGCAGCGGTGAAGCGCGAAGTCCTGGAGGAGGTCTTGAGCTTCCTCGAGCGGCTTCGGGCGCAAGGCGAGACCCCCTGCCGATGAGCATCGCGCTCTGCTTGGCTTCGCGAAGATCATCGGCCGCAGGTCGGCGTGAGCGAAGCGAGACCCGACGAAAGCCAGCCCGGCCGCTCGACCGACCGTCCGGATCTCGCGATCGGCCCGGCACGGGGCGACGC
>JBOHKK010000012.1:0-36508 GCA_050729115.1 Geminicoccaceae bacterium
ACCCACCGATGGTACCCTTGGGGTGGTTGGGAGGGGGAGCGGGCCGGGGCGAGCTGATCGAAAAATGCGCTAGAAGGTCTCGACGGTGGTGCCGCCGTCGGACTCGACCAGGAACCTGGCCGGCCCCGTGGCGGGCAACTCGAACTGCCAGACGCCGCCCGCATAGATGCGCTTGCTCGGCAGTTCGGCACAGTCGGTTGCCGTCTCATCGCACTGCCGACCATTGAACAGCAGCGCGTTCGTGTTGCCGAGGTTGCGAAGCTCCACCGTGGTGCCGCGGCGCGACACCTCGAGGAGCGGCTGGGCGTTCTGCGGACGTGCGATCACCAGGACGTCATAGCCGACCACGAGCTTGAGCGCGCTCTGCGTGGCGACGATCTCACCGATCACCGGCTTGATCGTCACCCGATAGATCCGGTCGCGATCGTCCGGGCGCTCGAGCAGCGAAAGCCGGACGACCTTGCGCTCGCCGGGCCCGAGCACCAATCGGTTGGGACTGATCAGGAGACCCAGTTGCCTGGGATTCGGATTGGCCACCCGCCGTTGATCCGGACGGCCGGGGTTGACGATCTCCGAAGGCTCGATGCTGACGTAAAGAATGGCATCGCCGGAATTGCTGATCTCGATGTCATCACGCGTCGGCCGCGCGCTCGTGAAGTCGACCACCACCTTGCTCAACATCATGTCGGCGCGGGCCGGCGGCGCCTCGAGGCCGAGCGCGCACAGCAGGATCACCGCCAGCGCCACTCGGATCGGCGCCGGCGGCGCGACCGGGCGGCTTGCCCGCGTCGAGCGGGCAGGCGACCCGTCCACATCAGCTCGAAGCATGGCGGCCCAATCTCCGCTGCGTTGCGCCTCGTGCCCAACGTCCCGACCGCCTTTCTCTACCCGACCGGTCGGCGTGATTTCAACCATTGATCATAAGGCTCCCGACCATCTTCGCTCGTGCGAGCTTCGGCGCCCGCGTTCCCAGGTGGTGGCCAAGCACTTCCAGCCCGCCGCGGCCGACGCCATCGCCTGCGCTCCAGCGGGAGAGCGCTGCCGCGCGCGGCGCCGGGCGATTGGTCGCCCGGTCAGATCGGTCCGATCGCCACCCTCGATGGATAATCAGGACGAAAGGTCGAGCAGCGGGAGCGCGGTTGAGGTCAGCGATGGTGACGAAGACGAGCTGGCATCTCAAGAGCGACCCTCAAGGCTGATGAAACGAGCTCACGGCGCCACCAAGACTGCCGCCGTCGATGGTGGCCGATCGTCCTGCGCGGCGCCGACATCGATGAGACGCTCTCCGAGCTCGGCCGCCCGCGGATGTCGGTCGCAAGCGGCGTGAAGTCGACTTCGTAGCGGCCAGTGAGGATTCCGTGAAACGGGAAATGGAGAACGGGAAATGGGAACGGGAAATGGGGTCAGACCCCTTTTCCGAAATGGGGTCAGACCCCTTTTCCTCCCCTTTTCCAAACTCAGGCCGGGGGAAACGGGGGTTGAAACGGGGTCAGACCCCTTTTCCCAGACCCCTTTTCCGGTCGCTGCGCAGCGTCGTCGCGAAGGCGCCAAAGCGCCCGCGGCGATCCGAGAGCGGCGTCTGGATGGCTTGGTCGCTGCGCTCCGCGCCATGACGGTGCCGGGCGTGAGAGAGCGCCGCAGGAGGGTGTTTCTTTCCAGATCGCGCCGGTCGCAGGTCTCGAGCGCGCGCGCCGGCGCCGGATGTCAGGACAGCAGTCCGGTTGGTCACGCCCGGACTCAGGGCACCGGCGCGATCTGGACGCCGTAGTCGCGGCCGGCGTCCTCGAGCCACATCCACAAGTAGTGGGCGAAGGAGCGGCCGACGTAGACGTCGAAGCCCGCTCCCGACCCCGGATCCTCGTCGACGAGGTGGATCAGGACCGCGGCTTTGCCGAGCAGGCTCTGGGCGCAGCTGCCGAGGGGGAACGCGCGCGGGTGCAGATCCAAGGGGCAACCCTTGGCCAGCACGTCGCGGGCGCTCGGGCCGGCGAGGCGGAACGCGACGCGACCGTCCGTGACGTCGGTGATCGCGCCATGCACGTCCGCCAGCGCCTCGCGCAGCGCCCCCACGAGGTGGGCGACGTCGCTTCCCGGGCAGGTCACCAGCCATTGGTCCGGGCCGAGCCAGAGCGCCGCGATCTGCGCCTGGCTCGCCGAGGTGCAGGCTTCGCCCGGCAGGAGCAGGTCGAGGACCCGGCCCACGGCGGCCATGAACGCGCGGTCGTGCGGATCGCCCCGCAGGTCGATCTTGCCGAGGCCGTGGCGCTCGCCGAGGCGCACCCCGCGCGGGCGGAGGCGGTCGGCATCGAGCGTCGAGCGCCCCGGCGGCATGTCACGCACGCAGCCGCTCCCCTTCCTGGTCGAGGAATACCGGGTCGGTGACGGTCACGGCGATGGTCCGATCGAGCATCGGGACGTACAGCTTCTGCCCGATCCTGGTCCGACCTTCCCGGACCATGGCGAGCGCGAAGGCGCGGCCGAGACCGGGGCTCATGTAGCTCGAGGTGACGTGGCCGATCATGGTCATCGGGATGCTCTGGTGCGGGTCGGCGACGATCTGGGCGCCCTCCTCGAGCAGCTCGCTCGCCGGGTACGGCAGCAGCCCGACCAGCTGCTTGCGGCCAGGCTTTTGGATGTCGGCGCGGCCGAGCGAGCGCCTGCCGATGAAGTCCGGCTTGCTGTCCGCGACGATCCAGGTCATGCCCAGATCGTGGGGGGTCACCGTGCCGTCGGTATCCTGGCCGGTGATGACGTAACCCTTCTCGGCGCGCAGCACGTGCATCGCCTCGGTGCCGTAGGGCGTGATCGCGTACTTGGCGCCGGCTTCGATGCACGCCTCCCAGACCCTCAGCCCGTAGCTCGCGGGCACCTGGATCTCGAAGCCGAGCTCGCCGGTGAAGCTGATCCGGAACACCCGCGCCGGCACGCCGTGCACCCGGCCCTCGCGCATGCTCATGTGCGGGAAGGCCTCGGGCGCGAGATCGAGGTCCAGGGTCAGCTCGGCGAGCAGCCTGCGGCTGTCGGGCCCGGAGATGGCGACCGTCGCCCATTGCTCGGTGACCGAGGTGCCGTAGACCTGGAGCTCGGGCCACTCGGTCTGCAGCCACTCCTCGAGCCAGGCCAGCACGCGCGCCGCCCCGCCCGAGGTGGTGCTCATGAGGTAGTGGTGGTCGCCGAGGCGCGTGTTCACGCCGTCGTCGAACACCATGCCGTCCTCGCCGAGCATCAGCCCGTAGCGGCAACGGCCGATCGGCAGCCTGCTCCACGCGTTGGTGTAGACCCGGTCGAGCAGCTCCGCCGCGTCCGGCCCCTGCAGGTCGATCTTGCCGAGCGTCGAGGCATCGAGAATGCCGATGCCGGTGCGCGCCGCCCTGGTCTCGCGCGCCACCGCCGCGGCCATGTCCTCGCCGGCTCTCGGGTAGTATCGGGGCCGCTTCCATTGCCCGACGTCCTCGAAGGTGGCGCCGTGCGCCTCGTGCCAGGCATGCATGGGCGTGCGCCGCACCGGATCGAACATGGCGCCGCAATTGCGGCCGACGATCGCGCCGAAGGTGACCGGGGTGTACGGCGGCCGGAACGTGGTGACGCCCAACGCCGCGATCGCGCGCCCCGATCGCTCGGCGACGATGCCCAGCGCATTGACGTTCGCCGTCTTGCCCTGATCGGTGCCCATGCCGGTTGTGGTGTAGCGCTTGACGTGCTCGATCGAGCGATAGCCTTCGCCGAGCGCGAGATGGATGTCGCCGGCGGTGACGTCGTTCTGCAGGTCGACGAACATTTTGCTGCGCCGGACCGGGCGCCCGGACGGCACCAGCCACACGGTGCGTGAGGGCGACTCCTGGACCTCCGGCAGCGCCGGCAGCTCCGGCGGCACGGCGGCAAACCCGGCCGCGATCGCCGCGTCTGCTCCCGCCCGCGCGCCCTCCTCGAGGCAACCGCGCAGCGAGAATGCGCCGCTGCAGGCGCCCGCCGAGCGCTCCGCCTGGCAGGGCGGCCCCGGCAGGAACATGCCGCGCCCCTCGTCGTAAACCGGCGCCGCCCGCGACTGCGATTGCAGGTGGATCGTCGGATTCCAGCCGCCGGAGACGCCGACGAGGTCGCAAGGGAGCGTATCCACCGCGCCCTCGACCCGATCCCCGCCATCGCCGATCCTGCGAACCTGCACCGAGGCGACCCGCTGACGGCCCCGGGTCCCGGTGATCGCGTGGCCGGCCAGCACGCTCATCCCGGCCGCGCGCGCCTCGGCGGGCAGGCTGCCCTCGGGCCTCGGCCGCAGGTCGACGACCGTCACCCCGACCCCGGCGCGCAGCAGATCGAGCGCGGTGCGATAGGCGCTGTCGTTGTTGGTGAAGACCACGGCGCGCCGTCCCGGCCGGACCGCGTACCGGTTGACGTAGGTGCGCACGGCGCCGGCCAGCATGATGCCCGGGCGATCGTTGCCGGCGAACACCAACGGGCGTTCCAAAGCGCCGGTCGCCAGCACCACCTGCCGGGCCCTGACCTTCCACAAGCGCTGGCGGGGCAGATGCGGCGCGGCGCCCGCCGGAAGATGATCGCTGACCCGCTCGAGCAGCCCGAGGAAGTTGTGATCGTAGTAGCCGAACGCCGTGGTCCGCGTGAGCACGCGCAACGCCGCGCACTCCTCCAGCTCCGCCGTGATCGCCCCGAGCCAGGCGGCGCCCGGATGATCGATCGGCTCGGCCAGCAGAGAGCCGCCGAGGTCCGTCTGCTCGTCGGCGAGGATCACCCGGGCGCCGCTGCGAGCCGCCGCGAGCGCCGCCATCAGCCCGGCCGGGCCGCCGCCGACCACCAGGACGTCGCAGTGCGCGTGCCTGTGCTCGTAGCGATCGGGATCCGGCTCGCTCGGCGCCCTGCCAAGCCCCGCCGCGCGCCGGATCAGCCGTTCGTAGACGTCGTGCCACCAGCTCGGCGGCCACATGAAGGTCTTGTAGTAGAAGCCCGCCGGGAACAGCGGCCCGAGGACGTCGTTGAGCGCGAAGATGTCGAATCTGAGCGAGGGCCAGCGGTTCTGGCTCGTGGCCGAGACGCCCTCGAACAGCTCGACCTGAGTGGCGCGGACGTTGGGCTCGGTGCGCTCGCCGCTGCCGAGTTGGACGAGCGCGTTCGGCTCCTCGACGCCGGCTGCGAAGATGCCGCGCGGGCGGTGGTACTTGAAGCTGCGCCCGACCAGATGGACGCCGCTCGCGAGCAGCGCCGATGCCAGCGTATCGCCGGCGTAGCCCTCGTACTGGGCGCCATCGAAGGTGAAGCCGAGCGGCCGCCGGCGATCGATCCGGCCGCCGCCGCTCAGGCGCTGCTGGTGATGATCGGGCCTGGCGGCGCTCATGTCGCGTCGGGGCCGGAGCCGACCACGCTGAGATCGGCGCGCGCGCCCGGCCGGGGCGCGGCGGGGGCTTCGATCCGGGGCCGCGGCGCCCCCATGGGATAGACCTGCAAGATCCGATCGCCGATCGTGTCGCGGGCGACGTTGAACCAGCGCCCGCAGCCGTGGACGTGGCGCCAGCGCTCGAAGTGGACCCCCTTGGGGTTGCTGCGCATGAACAGGTAGTCGGCCCACTGATCGTCGGACAGCGCCGCCGGCTGCACAGGCCGCACGATGTGCGCCTCGCCGCCGCAATGGAACTCGGTCTCGTCGCGCGCGCCGCACCAGGGGCAGGGGATCAGGAGCATGGCGGCCTCAAGGCTCCGGGTCCTTGATGCCGTGCACGTTCTCCGGCCGCCAGACCGGATCGATGATCTCCTCGAAGCTGTAGGGACAGGTCGTTGGCAACCGATCCGGTTTCACGCGGTCCCGGGCCAGATCGTCGATCGCCCGCCGGCGCGCCTTCTGGAAAATGCTTTCGAGCTCCGCTGCAAGGTAGCGCCTCAGGCTCGGCGTGATCTCGAGCTCCAGGTCGTCCCGCTGCTTGCCGATGCTGTCCTGCCAGCCCGTGCGGGGCTCGAGCGCCGGCGAGTACTGAAGCTTCAAGAGGTGAAGGATGATCTTGCGTGTGCGGCTGGTCACGGCATTGCGCAGGTTCGCGCCCAAGTCCTCCATCTCCTCGATCACATGCGCGAGGTCGAGTTCGCGAAAGCGGCCCTTGCGCAGCAGGTCAGCTTGCCGCTCGACCCAGAGATAGAAGTCGTCCTCGTACAGAGCGGCATCCGTCGGTCGCGAAATCGTCTTGGCCATCCCATGGCTCCCATTCAGTGCGTAGGCCGGATGGTCGCGGATTCCATGCAACGTTGGCTCGCAGCCAATCTCGATCGAGGATCTGCTCCAGGCTGTAAGCCACTCGGCCGGCAGCTGATCCGCAGGTACTCGATCGACCTCAAGCCCGATGAACGCCGCACGACGTGTGTCCATCCGTCTCATAGAGATCGGGCTCAGAGGATTTGGTCAGGCTCTTGGCCATTCCTGCCCTCCTCAGTTACTTGGCCACCCGGTCGCGAGCATCGTCCTGAGGCCCTCTGGTCATCTTGACCGAACCTCGCGAGCGCCGTGCGTCCATAGTCATGCCTCATGTTCCGTTCATCCCTGCGAACCAGTCACTCGTTGTGCAAAGGCTCACATTGAGCTGTGTTCGGCGGGGGTGGTGGCGCCCCCCCCACGCTCCTCCAAGGTCGCACATGTATGCTTTGCTATCGAGCTGAAGTATTATGTTCGCCGCCACGGCGGCCCGAATCTGATAGCCCTCAGAGAGCAGCTCACCAACTGTTTTGGTGCTTTGAGCTTCTGCAGTCGTCCCTAGAGAGACACCTAACAGAAGTACAGAAAGCAGGGTACGCATTTCAGACCTCCTTCTCGCTCGTTCAGATTGATCCTCATAGGCCGACGGCGACTGCGTGCTGGTCGACTAGCTCGCCGCGCCAGAACCGCTGCAGCGCGAATGGCGCGTTGACCGGGCTGCGCTTCGCCGCCGTAATGGACCTCGGTCTCGTCGCGCTCGCCGCAAAAGGGGCAGGGGATCAGGAGCATGGCGGCCTCAAGGCTCCGGGTCCTTGATGCGGTGCGCATTCTCCGGCAGGCATTCGGGGTCGAGGATCTGGTCGAGGGTATAAGGGCAGGCCGGGGGCGGGGATGTCGACCGCATGCCGTCTTTCTCCAGTTGTCGAGCCACGGGTCGTCGTAGCTCCCCGTAAAGGGCGGGCAACTCTGCTTCCAGGTGGTTACGCAAGGTTGTGGTCAGCTTGCGCGCAAGCTTGGCCCGTTGCTTGTCGACCGTCACCAGCCAGCGATGCCGTGGCCGGTCCGCGCGCGAGAGCGCGAGCTTGAGGAGGTGTTCCAAGATGGTCTCGACGTGGCTCTCGACTGTGTCGCGCTCTCTTCGGCTCAAGTCTTCGACCTCCTCGATCAGGTTCTCGAGATCGAGTTCGTCGAACCGCTTGCCGCGAAGAAGCGCGGCCTGGCGCTCTGCCCAAAGCGCAAAGTCCTTCTCGTAGAGGTCGCTGGTGGGAGGTCGCGCGATGACCTTGGCCATGGATCACTCCCTCAGTGCGCCACGGCGGCGGCGCCGTGCTCGTCGACCAGGCGGCCGCTCGCGAAGCGATCGAGCGCGAAGGGCGCCGCGATCGGGTGCGGCTCGCCCCTGGCCACGGTATGGGCGAACACGTGGCCGGAGCCGGGCGTCGCCTTGAAGCCGCCGGTGCCCCAGCCGCAGTTGATGAACATGTTCGCGACCGGTGTTAAGCCGATGATCGGGCTGCGATCGGGCGTGACGTCGACGATGCCGCCCCACTGCCGCAGCATCCTCATGCGCGAGAACGCCGGGAACAGCGCGACGATCGCCTGCAGGGTGTGCTCGATCACGTGGAAGGAGCCGCGCTGGCTGTACGACACGAACTGATCGGTGCCGGCGCCGATCACCAGCTCGCCCTTGTCCGACTGGCTGATGTAGCCGTGCACCGCGTTCGACATGATCACCGTGTTGACGCACGGCTTGACCGGTTCCGAGACCAGCGCCTGCAACGGAAAGCTCTCGATCGGCAGGCGAAAGCCGGCCATGTTCGCGATCACGCTGGAGTGGCCCGCGGCGACCACGGCGAGCCTGGCGCAGCGGATCGGCCCCCTGGTGGTCTCGACGCCCGCGACCTTGCCGCCCTTGATCCGGATTCCGGTGACCTCGCAGTTCTGGATGATCTCGACGCCCATGGCATCGGCGCCGCGGGCGTAGCCCCAGGCGACCGCGTCGTGGCGCGCCGTGCCGCCGCGCCGCTGCAGCGAAGCGCCGAGGATCGGGTAGCGCGCGCTTTGCGAGGTGTCGAGGAGCGGCTCGAGCTCCTTGATCCGATCGGTGGTCAGGAACTCGCTGTCGACGCCGTTCAGCCGATTCGCGTGCCGCCGGCGCTTGACCTCCTGGAGGTCGTGCACGCTGTGCGCGAGGTGCAGCACGCCGCGCTGGCTGAACATGACGTTGAAGTTCAGCTCGCGCGAGAGGCCCTCCCACAGCTTGACCGCGTGATCGTAGATCCGGGCACTCTCGTCCCAGAGGTAGTTGGAGCGGATGATCGTGGTGTTGCGTCCGGTGTTGCCGCCGCCGAGCCAGCCCTTCTCGAGGACCGCGACGTCGGTGATGCCGTGCTCCTTGGCCAGGTAATAGGCGGTCGCGAGGCCGTGGCCGCCGGCGCCGATCACGATCACCTCGTAGCGCGGCTTCGGCTCCGGGCTGCGCCAGACCGCGGCCCAGTCCGCGTGGCCGCGCAAGGCGTTGCGCGCCAGGGCCCAGATCGAATAGCGCTGCATGCCGCCTCGTCGCCGCAATCGATGCCCCTCGGTCGCTGCCGTTTTTGTCAAACCGCGACCCACGATGCAAGGCCACGACCGCCGCCTTCGCTTTCGAACGCGACACGCGGCCAGGCGCAGAGGGCGAAGCGCGATCTACCAGGCCAGCAATAAAAGTCGCTTGGCGGTGTAAAGCGCGGGACATACAAAGAATTCCGGGCGACGGAGCGTAACCACGACCATCGCGTTAATGCGTCATCGCCGGTGTTCAACCCAGGGGAGAAAGGTGGCCGAGTTCCCCATCGTCGGCATCGGCTCGTCCGCGGGCGGGCTGGAGGCGCTGGAGAAGCTGTTCGGCGCCATGCCGCCGGACAGCGGGCTCGGTTTCGTCGTGGTCGCGCACCTGGACCCGACGCAGGAAAGCCACCTGAGCGAGCTGCTGAGCCGGGACACCAAGATGCCGGTCGTCGAGGTGGGGGAGAGGACCGCGGTCGAGCCCGGCCACGTCTACGTGATCGCGCCCGACCGGTATCTCACGCTCAAGGACGGCGTGCTCCATCCCAGCGAGCCGGGCGAGCCGCGGGGTCAGAGACGCGCGATCGACGTGTTCCTGCGCTCGCTCGCCGAGGACCAGGGCGAGCGGGCGATCGGGATCGTACTCTCGGGCACGGGCACCGACGGCACCCAGGGCTTGCGCGCCATCAAGGCCGAAGGCGGCATCGCGCTGGCGCAGGATCCCGAGACGGCGGACTTCGGCGGCATGCCCCAGAGCGCCATCGCCACCGGGGGCGCCGACCTCGTGCTGGCGCCGGAGAAGATGGCGGAGGCGCTGCTCGACCTCGTGCGCCACCCATACTTGCGCCGACCGGCCGAGGTGGAGAAGCCGCCCGAGATCGATGGTCACCTCACCGCGGTGCTGTCCCTCGTGCGCGCCGGAACCAAGCAGGATTTTCGCTGCTACAAGCGCACGACGCTTCTCCGCCGCATCCACCGCCGCATGGGCCTCCGGCAAATCGTGGGCCTGGACGACTACATCGAGCGACTGCGTGACGATCCGGGCGAGCTCGCCGCCCTCGCGCGGGACCTCACGATCACCGTCAGCGGCTTCTTCCGCGATCCCGAAGCCTGGAAGGTTCTGGACCAGAAGGTGATCGCGCCGCTGGTCGCGGAGCGGCCCGCCGACGCGGCGATCCGGGTCTGGGTTCCGGGCTGCGCCACCGGCGAGGAGGCCTACTCGATCGCCATGCTGGTCGTCGAGCGTGCGGAGGCGGTGCAGAAATCCTTCGACCTCAAGATCTTCGCCACCGACGTGAGCGAGCACGTGCTCCCGGTGGCGCGGGCGGGCCTGTACCCGGCGAGCATCGCGCAGGACATCAGCAGGGAGCGCCTGGAGCGCTTCTTCGACCGCGAGGACGACAGCTATCGCATCAAGCGGGAGCTGGGCGACGCGATCACCTTGGCGCCCCAGAACCTGATGCAGGACCCGCCGTTCTCCCGCCTCGATGTGATCAGCTGCCGCAACCTGCTGATCTATCTCGAGCCCGAGATCCAGAAGAAGCTGCTCGGCCTGTTCCATTTTGCGCTTCGGGAGGGCGGGCACCTGTTCCTCGGCCCCGCCGAGACGGCCGCCGCTCAGGGGAGCCTGTTCCAGCCGATATCGAAGAAGTGGCGGATCTACCTCCGGCTCGGCCCGACGCGCCACGACGTGACGCAGTTTCCGCTCCTCGGGCCGCGCCAGGACCCGAACGAAGCGGCCTCGGCGCCGCCAGCGGAACCGCGCGCTCGCGCCAGCACGTTGTTCGAGCGTGCGCTGCTGGAGCAGTACGCGCCCGCGGCGGTCCTGATCGACCACCGGTTCAACGTACCCGAGTTTCATGGTCCGACCGGCGATTACCTCCAGCAGCCCGGCGGCGAGCCGACGAGCAACCTCCTCGCCCTCGCGCGCGACGGCCTGCAGGCGCCGTTACGCGCGGCGGTGCAAAAGGCGATTCATGACGACCAGGAGGTCACGGTCGACGTCCGCGTCAGGCGCGGCGGGTCGTTGCATCCCGTGCGGCTCGTGGTCAGGCCCCTGAGGCCGCCCGCCGCCGCCGGCATGCTGGCGGTGAGCTTCCTGGAGCGTGAGCCGGTACCGCAAGGGAACCCGACGACCGCGGCCGCGGAGCGGCTGTCGCCAAGCCAGCTGGAAGCCGAGCTGAATGCGACCCGCGAGGAGCTGCGGCTCTTCGCCGAGCAGATGGAGACGTCCAACGAGGAGCTGCAGGCCTCGAACGAAGAGATCAGGTCGATCAACGAGGAGCTGCAGGCCTCGAACGAGGAGCTGGAGACCTCGAAGGAGGAGCTGCAGTCGCTCAACGAGGAGCTGCACACGGTCAACAGCCAGCTTCAGGCCAAGGTGCAGGAGCTGGAGACGCGCACCAACGATCTCAACAACCTGCTGAACAGCACCGAGATCGCAACCCTGTTTCTCGACGCCAATCTGCGCATCCGGTGGTTCACGCCCGCGATGAAGGGTCTGCTCGATTTCATGCCGGCGGATATCGGCCGCCCCGTGTCTCACTTCGCCCAAAGGTTCTTAGGCGGCGATCTCGCCGAGGACGCCAAAGAGGTCCTGGAGCGGCTTGTGCCCAGGATGTCCGAAGTCGCGGGAGACAGCGACCGGGCATACCTTCGCAACACCCTGCCGTACCGGACGGAGGACAACCGGATCGCCGGCGTCGTGGTCACGTTCACCGAGATCACCGAGCGCAAGCACTGGGAGCAGGAGATCCAGGCCGCCAGGGAGTTCGCTGAGAGCATCGTGGAGACCGTGCGCACGCCCCTGCTCGTCCTCACGCCGGACCTCAGGGTGCGCTCCGCCAACGCATCCTTCTACCGCACCTATCAGGTAGGCCCCGAGGAGACGGTCGATCGGCCGATCTACGAGCTGGGCAACCGGCAGTGGGACATCCCGCAGCTGCGCCGGCTCCTGGACGAGGTTCTGCCTACCGACAAGCGGTTCGATGAGTTCGAGGTCGAACACGCGTTCGAGACGATCGGGCAGCGTACCATGCTGCTGAACGCGCGCCGTATCGAAGCGGCGCAGCTCATCCTGCTGGCGATCGAGGACATCACCGAGCGCAAGCGGTCAGAAGACCACAAGGAGCTGCTGGCAAGAGAACTCAGCCACCGCGTGAAGAACACCCTCGCGGTGGTCCAGGCACTCGCTACGCAGACCAACGGCAGCCGCTCGATCAAGGAGTTCCGCGAGAGCTTCGTGGGCCGGTTGCACGCCATGGCACGTACCCACAGCATCTTGCTCGACGCCCAGTGGCGAGGCACCGAGCTCCAGAGGCTGGTCGAGCAGGCGCTCGGCCCCTACCGGCTCGACCAGCCGGCGGTCATGACGATCGAGGGCGAGCCGGTGACGCTGACGGCGAACCAGGGGCTGGGGCTCAGCCTGATACTGCACGAGCTCGCCACCAATGCCGTCAAATACGGCGCGCTGTCCGATCAGGAGGGCCGCGTTCACCTTTCCTGGCGGCTGGAGGACGGCAACCCCGGCCGTCGCGTCCGCCTGCTCTGGCAGGAGCGTGGTGGTCCGCCGGTCGAGCCGCCGGGCGAAAAGGGCTTCGGCATGCGGCTGATCGAGCGGGCGTGCACCTACGAATTGGAGGGCGAGGTGGAACTGGAATACGTCCCGGACGGTTTACGTTGCGAAGTGGTCTTCCCGTTAACCTAGAGTGGTGCCAGCCGGCACGAAAGGAACCCGCGTGGACATCGGCGCCGACCTGAGCGGGCGTCGCATTCTCGTCGTCGAGGACGAGTTCCTGCTGGCGATGGAGCTCGAGGCTTTGCTGGAGCGACGGGGTTGCACGGTGCTGGGACCCGTTCCGAGCGTCGGCCAGGCCCTGGCGATGCTCGACGGCGAGCCGCCGGATGTGGCGCTGTTGGACGTCAATCTCAAGGGCGAGCGGGCGACGCCGGTGGCGGCGGCGCTGATCGGTCGCGGCGTGCCCTTCGTGCTGATCACCGGCTACAGCAGGCTCCAGCTGACCGAGCCGGAGCTGCGCCATGCACCACGCATCGACAAGCCGGTCACCTGCCGCGACCTCAGGCGCGCCGTGGCGCAGGCGCTGGACGGTGCGACGCCGACTTCCTGAAACGTCCGCCTGGCGCCTTTTTCTGCCGACCGTGACTGCACGCTTTCGAGGACGCCATGTCGCGCGAGGGCGCGGGGATCGGCCCTTATTGACACCCGACTATCGAATTTGCGACATCGATGCGGCACGGGTTGCGAGCGGCTGTCATGAATCGGGTCGTCGCCGAGATCAAGCCCTCCGGTCCCACGGAGCCTCTGGCGCGCGGGCCGGAACGATTTGCCTTCGTCGTGGTCCCCAACTTCTCGATGATCGCCTTCGCCGCGGCGCTCGAGCCGCTGCGCATCGCCAATCGCATGGCGAACCAGGAACTGTACGCCTGGCAGATCGTGTCCAAGGGTGGCGGGCCGGTGCGCGCGAGCAACGGCTGCGTGGTCGCGACCGAGCAGTCCCTTGCCGAGGTCGCCATCGGATCAGGGCGGAATTGCCCGACCATCATCCTGTGCAGCGGCCTCGGGGCGGAGCGGATTCACGATCGTGAGCTGTTCGGCTGGCTGCGCCGGGCCGATCGCGCCGGGGCGCCGATCGGCGCGGTGTGCACCGGCGCCCACGTGCTCGCCAAAGCCGGCCTCCTGGATGGCCACAAGTGCACCATCCACTGGGAGAATCTGCCCGGGTTCATGGAGGCGTTCCCGCACATCGACGTCACCGCCGATCTGTTCGAGGTCGACCGCAACCGGCTGACCTGCTCCGGCGGCACCGCGGCGCTCGATCTGATGCTGCATCTGATCGCGGCCAGGCACGGGCAGGAGCTGGCGGGCAAGGTCTCCGAGCAGTGCCTGATGGACCGGATCCGCCAGCCGCACGACCACCAGCGCATGCCCTATCGGGTGCGCTTGGGCATCCATCATTCCAAGCTGATCGGCGCGATCGAGATGATGGAGGCCAACGTCGAGGAGCCGCTCGACCAGGAGATGCTGGCGCGTTACGTCGGACTGTCGCGCCGGCAGCTGGAGCGCCTGTTCCGCAAGCATCTCGGCCGGACCCCGGCGCAATACTACCTGGAGCTGCGCCTGGAGCGCGCGCGTCACCTGCTCTACCAGACCACCATGCCGGTCATGAACGTGGCGTTCGCCACGGGCTTCGTCTCCGCCTCGCACTTCTCGACCTGCTATCGCCAGCTGTACGGCAAGACCCCGCGCGCCGAGCGGGCGGCGATCGTTTAGACCGATGCCCGCCCTGGCGGTGATCGATGGCATCAGGATCTGCATGTATTACGCCGACCATGAACCTCCTCATACCGACCCCATGAAGTCGCGACCGAGGGGTCGGTGCGTCTGTTCTGTCATGCCCCGGCTTGACCGGGGCATCCAGACTGGACCCCCGGGGTCGAGCCCGGGGGTGACAAGAAGAGCGGTCGATGGGTCAAGACTTCGTGTTCCTGGTATAACAAGAAGCTAGCGCATTTTTCGATCAGCTCGCACCAGCCCGCGCCCCCTCCCAACCATCCCAAGGGTACCATCGGTGGGTGGTTGGGAGGGGCGCGGGCCGGGGCCGCGGGTCCACTCAAGGGGAAAATGGTCTAACGACTGATTATGCTGCCGAGGGCGCTGTCACCCTAGAGCAGCATCCGAATTGACGAGATCGCCGACGGCGATCATCGTCCGGATAAAGCTGCTCTAATCAACTGAGACAGAGCAATTTTCTGCCGATGAGCGCAAGATGTCGTGATCCGCAGCGGGTTCGCCTCATCGGGAATTGCTCTAGCATCAGTTTCATGCGCTGCGGGTCGGCAGAGCCGGTGGAAAACTAGAAAGAAACTTGGGCGCCAACGCCCGGCACCGTCATGGCGAGGAGCGCAGCAGCCTGCCCCCGGGCGGAGACCCGAGGGACGCAGCCATCCACAACGCCGCTCCTGGATCGCCACGGGCGCTTTTGCGCCCTCGCGATGACGCTGCGCAGGCGATGGCGGTTCGGCGCCCCGGTTTCATGCGCCGGCGCCGGCCTTGCCGGTGGGCAACCGATACCAGCAGCGGAGCTCAACGAGTGGCCGCCCGGCTCATTTGCGCGTGGCGTTCAGCTCGAGCCGCAGGTCGGTCGTGCCGAGCGGCACCGGCTCGGGCGTGCGCGCGATCAGCTCCCCGGGTGCGACCCTCAGGACGTCGGCGTTCTTGTCGGTGAACGCCTCGATCACATAGGCGTCGAACTTGGTCTGGCCGCTCATGTCGATCGACGGCGCCGCCTGGAACGCGAGGGGCAGCTCGAACCTCGAAACGATCTGGTACCTGGCGTCCAGCTCGACGCCGCCGCCCGGGCGATACAGCTTGATGATCAGGCGATCATCCGGCCCGACGTGACGAGCGAGGTCGGGCGCGACGGTGAGCGTGCCGCTGATCGACCGCATCGGCCGGTCGTCGGCGCGCGCCGCCGAGGTCACGGCCAGGGCCAGGCAGATCGACGTGATGAGCCAGTGCATCATGGTGGTCAGCCTTGGGGGCGTGAAGTCGACCGCGACGCCCTCGTGCCCGGTTCGCCCGACGTTCCGACCCGATCTAGAGGAGTTCCGGCGGCGCGTCCAGCGCGAGCCCGGCCGCCGTCGAGTCGCCCGCTTCGCCGTTGGGTCACCCGCTTCAAATGTGCGAAAGAGAGCGCAAAAGGGCTGGCCATGTGCTGCGCCCTCGCCTACATAGAGAAGGCTGGGAGTCCGGACAACAGCTGAGGAGGCAACCATGGTGTGGCGTACCCCGAAGATCGTCGAGATCGCCTGCGGGTGCGAGATCAACGCGTACTTCCCCGCCGATCTCTGAGCGCCTGAGAGTTTCGAGGTGGCGCGGCGCGGATCGTGCCGCGCCACTCGTGCGTTTGGGGTATGGGCGAGGTCATGAGCACGGCCGAGGCCACGGTCGCCAGCGGCGCTGCGGAGTCGAGCGGAGCTGGGCGGGTCACGGCGCCGGTCTCGCTGCTGGCGGAGCTCACGCACCGCTGCCCGCTGCAATGCCCCTACTGCTCCAACCCGCTGGCCCTGGAGAAGGCGGGGGTCGAGCTGGATAGCGCGACCTGGCTGCGGGTGCTGGATGAGGCGGCGGAGCTCGGCGTGCTCCAGGTGGCGTTCTCGGGCGGCGAGCCGACGCTGCGGCGCGATCTGGAGGAAATGCTGCGCCGGGCGGCCGGGCTCGGGTTGTACAGCAACCTGATCA
The DNA here is from genome assembly GCA_050729115.1 of Geminicoccaceae bacterium. Lineage (GTDB taxonomy): Bacteria > Pseudomonadota > Alphaproteobacteria > Geminicoccales > Geminicoccaceae > JBKPNX01. The sequence goes on from JBOHKK010000012.1 coordinate 15,999, forward strand.
CCGCCGGGGTGCTCCTGGACGAGACGCGCCTTGCGGCCTTGATCGATGCCGGCCTCGACCACCTGCAGCTGTCGGTGCAGGACGCCGAGGCGACCAACGCCGATCGCATCGGCGGCTATCGGGGCGGGCACGCGAAGAAGCTGCGGCTCGCCGGGCTGGTGCGTGCCGCGGGCATACCGCTCACCATCAACGCCGTGGTGCACCGGCAGAACGTCGACAACCTCGAGCAGATCATCGAGCTGGCGCTCGCGTGCGGCGCCAAGCGGCTCGAGGTGGCGCACGTCCAGTACTACGGCTGGGCGCTCGCGAACCGTGCGGCGCTGATGCCGACCCGCGAGCAGACCGAGCGCTCGGTCGCGATGATCGAGGCCGCCAAGGAGCGCCTGAAGGGCGTGCTCGCGTTCGACTACGTGATCCCGGACTACTACGCGCGCTATCCGAAGGCGTGCATGGGCGGGTGGGCGAAGCAGAACCTGAACGTCACGCCGTCAGGCAAGGTCCTGCCGTGCCACGCGGCCGAGACCATCACCACGCTCGCGTTCGACAACGTCAAGGATCGGCCCCTTGCCGAGATCTGGTACCAGGGGGCGGCGTTCAACGCGTTTCGCGGCACCGACTGGATGGCCGAGCCGTGCCGCAGCTGTCCGCGCAAGACCGTCGACTTCGGCGGCTGCCGGTGCCAGGCGTTCGCGCTGACCGGCGATGCCAGGGCGACCGATCCGGCGTGCTCGCTCTCGCCGCTGCATCAAAACCTGGCCGCGATCGCCGAGCGGGAAGCCGAGGCGGCGCCGCCCGAGTTCATCTATCGCAAGCCGCAGAACAGCCCGAAGCTGGTCGAGCACGCGGCCGGGTGATACCGATCCCACAAAGTCCTGACCTTCGGGATCGGTATTGCGCGCGGGGATGGCTGGTCGGCCGCGCGCCCAAAGAGAAGGATGATGCCGGGGGAACAAAGGTTCGAACTTTGTGAGCCCGGTATAAGCGGCCGACCGGCCCCGCGCGACCCCTCGACCGATCGCGCGCGGGCCGCAGCTCATTACTTGTGGCCCGGCTGGTGAGGGAGATGCGAGGTGGCGCTGCTGATCGTGGTGCTGGGCATTGTCCTGTTCGTGGGCGTGCATGTCGTTCCGATGATGCCCGATGGGCGGGCGGCGCTGGTGGGCCGCCTGGGCGAGGGGGCATACAAGGCGGCGTTGTCGGCGCTCGCCGTCGTGGGCCTGATCGGCGCCATCGTCGCCTATCGCTTCACGCCGTACGTCCCGCTCTGGCCGAGCCCGCCATCGCTCAGGATCGTCACCGCCATCCTGATGCTCGCCGCCGTGCTGCTGTTCGCCGGCGCCAAGGGCGTGCCCTGGTTCACGCGGATCGTCCGCCATCCGATGCTTTGGGGGATCGGTCTGTTGGGCGTCGCGCACCTGCTCGCAAACGGCGAGGTCGCGGGCGTGATCCTGTTCGGCGGCCTCGCGGTCTTCGGCTTCGCCTGGCAGGGGCTGACCGATCGGCGCGACGCCGAAGTCGACCCGGCGGGCTTTGCGGAAACCCGGCGGACCACCAGCTCATGGCCGTTCGCCAAATGGAATGCCCGCAGCGATCCGGTGACGCTGCGGCCGCTGGTCATCGGCGCGATCGTCTACGTCGCCCTGATCCTGCTCCATCCCTGGCTGTTCGGCGCGCCCGTGTTCGGGCGCTGATCGACGTTGCGCACCGTGCGCCCCTCAGCCGATCCCGCCCGAGCCGCTTGCGGGTCCACGACATGCGAACTCGACACGCCCCGTAGCCCGCTTTCGGCGGGGTCGGACGACTTCGGCGCGGTCCGACGAGCCGCCTCCGGAACGCGGGTCAGGGGGCTCTCGGGTTTCTCACCGGCGCGCCCTCGATCGGCCGACCCCGCACGTCTTTACCAGGCTCACAAAGTTTGAACCTTTGTTCGCCCGGCATCATCCTTCTTTTTGGGGCGCGCGGCCGACCAACCAACCCCGCGCGCGATACCGATCCCGTAGGTCAGGACTCTGTGGGATCGGTATTAGGCGCGGGGCGCCAGCACGAGAGAGCGGCTCGATGACACCTCCGCCACGCCCCCTCTCCACTCCCTGCGCCTCATATGAGTTGCCACCGACGCTTTCGACCCCAGCGCATGAAACCGGGGCGGCGAACCGCAGGTCGCCTTCAGCGTCATCGCGAGGGCGCGCCAGCGCCCGCGGCGAATCCAGGAGCGGCGTTGTGGATGGCTTCGTCGCGGCGCTCCTCGCAATGCCGGTACCGAGCGTGGCCTCCCGGTTTCCTTCTAGGGCATTTTCCGCTGAGTTGAGATCGGCGCCAGCCCACGCCCCCCTCCCGGCCACCCACAGCGTACCATGGGATTGGGTGGCCGGGAGGGGGAGCGGGCTGGGTCCGCCCAAAGGCAGAACGCGCTAATGCTCGACATCAGAAGTTCGTACACCATTGTCATGCTCGGGCTTGACCCGAGCATCCAGTGGACCCGCGGGTCAAGCCCGCGGGTGACAATGAGGAAAAACGGCTCACTCTTTTTTGATGGCGGGTGCTAGTTCTTGGGCTGACGCAACTGATCGAGCTGCACACCGAGATCAGGCGCGGAGATCAGCGTGGTCGCCTCGAGCGTCTGATCGAGCTCGGTGACCTGATAGGTCACGAAGGGCGTGTCGACCCACTGCTGGAACAACGGGCCCGGCTCGTTGCTGAAGGTGATCGTGCCGCGGGTGCCCGGGACCTCGGCCTGCTGCAGCCACGCGATCATGGCATCCGGATCGGTGCTGCCGGCGTTGCCGATCGCCTCCTTGATCAGGAGCAGCGAATCGGCGGCCTGGAAGACTAGCCGGCTGGGCGAGCCGTCGTGGCGCTCCATGTACTCCTCGCGCACCTTGGCGCCGAAGTCGCTCAGCGCCATGTCGGTATGGAAGAGGTCGAAATAGATGCCGTACAGCGCGGCCTCGCGCACGTTGTCCCAGAAGTCGGGATAGGAGAACAGGCCGCCGCCCTCGAACAGCCACGTGTCCGCGGACGGGATCACGCCCTGCTCGTTGAGCTGGTTCAACGCCACGTAGGCCGCCGGCGGCAGCATGATCAGCGCGATCAGGCTCGGATTCTCGCCGCGCACGCCTTGGATCACCGGCGTGAAGTCGCGCGCCTCGCGATCGAGGAGCTCGTACTGGTAGTCGACCTCGGCGCCGGTCTGCGCCAGCAGCTCCTCGAGCGCCTCGGCCTGACCGATGCCCCAGTCGGTGTTCTCGGCCAGCGCGAAGACCGAATCGACGCCGAGCCCTTCGATCACCTCGGCCATCGCCGTGGCGACGCGCGAATTGTACATGTTCGGGCTGAAGACCTGCGGGTGGCCTTCCTTGCGGATGTCGTCCGACCAGCAGTTGGTATTGATGAACGGCACGTTGTGCCGCGCCGCGAGGCCGATCTCGGCGAGGCACACCGAGCTCTGGTGCTCGCCGGTGAGCGCCACGACCTCGTCGCTGGTGATCAGCTTCTCGACGGCGGCGCGGCCACGCTCGGGAATGCCCTGGGTATCCTCCACGATCAGCTCGAACGGGCGGTCCAGGACGCCGCCCTCTTCATTGAACAGATCGCGCGCGATCTCGAGCCCGCGCAGCACCTCGGTGCCCTGGATGACGGAACCCGGGGGCGACTGGGTCAAGGTCACGCCGATCTTGATCGGCTCCTGGGCCTGGGCGGCCGCGCCGCCGATGCCGACGGCCAGCACCGCGCTCGCGATGCCTGCCAGAGCCGTTCGGCCGATGCTCCCACGAAAGTCCATCGACGGTCCTCCTTTTGCCGGTTCTCCCGAACCGGAGAGACATTGTGCCTTGCTTTTGCCCAGGCGACCACGCCAAGGTCAATCCCCGCGCGGCCGCGGCTGCTCGTCATCGTCCCATCCGCCGGTCCGCGACATCGCCTGCTCCATCCGCCGCCAGTGGCGCACCGGGCGCCCCGGCCCTGGCGGCCCGAGCGCGCATGGGCTGAACGGGTGGGGAAGATCGCGCTGGCCCGCCCCAAACCGCCTGGTCAGGTGGCGCGTGCCGCATCGGACGAGCGGAAACGGTCAGCCGCCCGGGCACGGGCCCTTGCGGCCTCGACGTCACGATCGCGGGGCGGAGCATGCGTGACGAGCGAGTCGAGCAGCTCATGTGCCGCTTTGGCCACCTGGTCCACCGCCCGGCTGAAAGCGAGCTGGTTGGCTTTGGAGGGCCGGCTGCTGCCGCTCAACTTGCGGACGAACTGCAAGGCGGATGCCCGGATCTCCTCGTCCGTGGCGGGCGGTCTGAAGTTATGCAGAGTCTTGATGTTTCGACACATGAGAACCCTCTAACGACCGTGCATCCGCGGCCCGCGGCGGCCGGGCCAGTGATGCGCCGGGCCAGTGATGCGCCGGGCCAGTGATGCGCCGGGCCAGTGATGCGCCGGGCCAGTGATGCGCCGGGCCAGTGATGCGCCGGGCCAGTGATGCGAAGACGTGGCGGACGGTCGCACACGATGGCCCCCACGATCAAGCCGCTCACGCGGCCAGCTGCCAGCAGGCAGGCGGTCGCGGCCGTCTCGAGCTCGCGAGCAGGCCTTCCGGCCGATCAGGTCTCGACCCCGCCCTCGAGCAACCCCTCGACCACGAAACGCCAGACCAGCGCCGCGAGCGCCACCGTCGGGATGACCGCCAGGACCACGCTGGCGTTGAGCAGGCCCCAGGAGACGTCGGTGTTGCGGGCGAGCGCCGCCATGACCACCGCCAGCGGGCGGTTGGCGGCGGCGCCCGAGAGCACCAGCCCGAACAGGAACTCGGCGTAGGACAGGACGAAGGCGAACAGCCCGGTCGCGACGATGCTCGTGCGCGCGAGCGGCAGAAACACGTACCGGAACGCCTCGAGCCGACGGCAGCCGTCGAGCAAGGCGGATTCCTCGATCTCGCGCGGAATGCGGCGGAAGAACACGGTCAGGATCAGCACCGTGAACGGCAGCGTCAGAACCGAGTGGACGAGGACGAGGGCCAGCTTGGTCCCGAGCAGGCCCATGGCCTGAACCATGAGATAGAACGGCGTCACCAGCGCGACCGCCGGAACCAGCCGGGACGCGATGATCGCGACGAAGCTCACGGCCTGGCCGCGGAACCGAAGCCGGGCGAAGGCGTAGGCCGCCGGCGCGCCGAGGCCGATGTTGATCGCCATCACGCCGAGCGCCACGAGTGAGCTGTTCCACATCCCGCGCGGCACCTGGCGGGCCGCATCCGAGATCATGTCGCGGTTGGCGCCGGCGGTCAGATACACGTCCGGAATCGCGCCCGTGAAGATGTAGCGGTAGTTGTCGAGGGTGGCGCCGTAGGCGAACCAGTTCGGGGGAAAGCCGAAGATGGCCTGATCCGGCACCACGCTCGCGAACAGGCTGAGCGCGATCGGCCCCGCGCACACGAGCAGCAGTGCGAGTGCCGCGAGATGGAGCAGGACGGGGTGCAGGTACCGCATCGCCTCAGGCGCGCCGCGGCAGGAGCTCGGCCGGCAGCGCCTTGATGATCGCCGCCATGAAGGCCAGCGACAACAGCACCAGCATGAAGGCGATGGCGGAGCCGGTGCCGAAGTTCATCATCGAGAAGCTTTCCTGCCAGATCCGGAACGACAAGAGGGTGGTCGCGGTCCCCGGTCCGCCCGCGGTCATCGCATAGACCAGGTCGTAGGTCGTGAGCGCCACCAGCGCGTGGTAGATCAGCAGGATGGCGAACACCGGCCTGAGGCTGGGCAAGGTGACGTATCGGAAGCGCTGCCAGAGGTTGGCGCCGTCGACCTCGGCGGCTTCGTACAGAGCGCGCTCGATCATGGTCAGGCCGGCCATGATCAGGATCGCGGCGAACGGAAACTGGGTCCACACGAAGGCCACCACGACCGAGAGACGGGCGAGTTGGGGATCGGTCAGCCACGGGATGTAGCGATCGATCAGTCCGAGCTGATGCAGCAGCAGGTTGAGAAGCCCCCAGGACGGGTGGAACACCCACATCCAGATCACCGCCGAGATCGCGCCCGGCAGCACCCACGGTAGGATCACCACCGCGCGCACCACGGCGCGGCCGTGGAAGCGGGCCAGCAGCAGACGTGCGGTCGCGAAGCCCACGAGCACGATGAGCGGGGCGCTCGTCGCGGCGAAGGCGACGGTGTTGCGCAGCGCCTCCCAGAACGCCGGGCCGGTGACGATCTGCCGGTAGTTGTCGAGGCCGACGAACGGCTCGCCGGGAAGGATCACGATCACCCGATGGAGACTGCGATAGAGCGCGTCGGCCACCGGGTAGAGCGTGAACAGGAGGACCAAGCCGAGCGCCGGCAGCACCCAGGCGAGCGGGTAGCGATCCTCACGCATCGTTCACCGGCCGGGCGCGGTCCGACGCCGGCCGTTTGCCATGCCGGGCCGGCGCTCAGGCGCCGCGCACGAGCTTCCTGAGCTCGACCCAGCGCGCGGCGCCCGCATCCATGACCTCGGCGACGCTCGCCTCGCCGACGAAGGCCTGAGCCAGAAGCGGCCGGAAGAAGCCGCTCCACATCCCGAGCCACTCGGTCTGGGTGCCGTTGCGCGCAAGCTCGGCCTGCTCCTTGAAGGTCTCGACGTCGATCCAGCTCGACCAGGCTTCCTGCACGTCGGGGTCGTCGAACAGCGGCAGCTGGGCGAAGCCCAACCCCTTCTCGACCGCCCAGCGCTTGGCGATTTGGAAGTCGCCGCCGCCCATGAACTCGATGAACCGCCAGGCGGCCTCGCGCCGGGCGTCGTCCTCGGCCGCCTGGCTGGTCATCGCGTAGAACTTGCAAAATCCCAGACAGGCATGGGTCTCGCCGGGCATCAGCGCCATGGCGAACTCGCCCGCGCGCGGCTGGGTGGCACGCTCGTTCATGGCTGCGAGCACGTAGTTGAACAGCACACTGAACGCGTGCTTGCCAGTGTTCATGGCCGGGATGACGCGCGACTCGTGGTTCTCGAAGGCCACGATCTCGTGCTTGGTGACCGCGTCTTGCAGCCATTGCAGGTGCTGGAAGGCCTCGGAGTTCGGGTCGTTGAACAGCGGGTTCAGGTCTTCGTCGAACATTTGCCCCCCGCGGCCGTACACTTGCGAGACAAAGGCCTGGTAGAAGTTGGGGAGTGTCTGGTTGTATTCGTAGACGAACGGCTTGTCCATGCCTGCCTGCTTCAGCTCCAGGCAGGCATCCAGCACCTGGTCCCAGTCCTGCGGCACCGCAATTCCGCTCTCCTCGAGGATCTTGGCATTGTACTGGAAAGTGATCAGATCGGCGTAGTAGGGCAGGCCGTAGAGCTTGCCGTTGTAGGTCATGTCACGGACAGCGTAGTTCGCGACCTTGTCCTTGTATCTGGCGATCTCGGGAAAATAGTCCTCGATCGGGGCCAGCCAGCCAACCAACGCCCAGCCCGGCAGCCAGTCCTCGCCGCTGTACATGACGTCGGTCGGCGTGCTGCCCCGGAAGCGCAGCATCATCGTGTCGAAGTAGTCGGGCCAGGTATAGTCGGTGAGCCCGACCTCGACCTCCGGATGGGCGGCTTCGAACTTCTCGATGTTGTCCTGGATCGTCTCGAGGGAATAGTTCCACACGACGAAGTTCAGTTCCGTCGTGGCTTGGGCGAAGACCCGGATCGGTAGCGCTGCCGGCGCCGCGCCGGTGCTCGCCGTCGCCAGCAGAGCGCGCCTCGTCAGCCTGTGCGTCATCGCTGGTGCCTCCCATCTTCAGTTGGCCGGTCGGCCCCCCTGGCCGGCATGCTGGAATCTGGCATTGCCGGGCGGGGGTGGCAATAGCTCACGGCCGGGCCGGTGGTTGATCGGAGCGCGGCGGAGGCGCGCTCGAGCGCGCTCTGGCGCGGGCGGAAGCGCCATGAATCTCGCCGAGGCCGGCCAGGTCCAGCTCCCGCGCCCGGTGGCAGCTGACGAAGTGGCCAGGGGCGAGCTCTTCCAGCGCCGGCGGCTGGTTCGCGCAGATCGCCACGGCATGCGGACAGCGGGGATGGAAGTAGCACCCGGACGGCGGATCGGCCGGACTCGGAACATCCCCTTGCAAGGGCGTCATGCCCGAGCGCACGCGGGGATCCGCCACGGGCACCGCCGCCATCAGGGCCGCGGTATACGGATGCTTGGGCGCCAGGTAAAGATCCTCGGTCGACGCCATCTCCACGATCTTGCCGACATACATCACGATCACCCGATCGCAGATGTGCTTGACCACGCCGAGGTCGTGGGCCACGAACAGATAGGTCAGATGGAGCTCTTGCTGGAGCTTCAGCATGAGATTCAGGACCTGGGCCTGGACCGACACGTCGAGGGCGGACACCGCCTCGTCGGCCACGACCAGGCGGGGGTTCAGCGCGAGCGCCCGCGCGATGACGATCCGCTGTCGCTGGCCGCCGCTGAACGCGTGGGGGAAGCGCTGCATGTACTCGGGGCGCAGGCCGACCAGGCGCAGCAAGGCCGCGACCCGTTCGGTGCGCTGCGCGCGATCGGTCATCCGGTCGATCACCAGCAGCGGCTCGCCGACGATGTCCAGCAGGTTCATGCGGGGATTGAGCGAACCGTAGGGATCCTGAAAGATCATCTGCATCTCGCGCCGCAAAGGGCGCACCTCGCGCTCGGGCAAGGCGGCGACGTCGACCACCTCGCCCGAGGACGCGCGAAACAGAATCTGCCCCGCCGGTGGGATCGATGGCGCGCAGGATGCAACGCGCCGTGGTCGTCTTGCCGCAGACGCTCTCGCCCACCAGGCCCAGGGTCTCGCCCTCGGCGATGGCAAAGCTCACGTCATCCACCGCGCGCACCTGGCCCACGACTTTCCGGAGCACGCCCTTCCTGATCGGGAAGTATTTTTTCAGGTTGCGGACTTCCAGTATTGGCGGTTTGACGGATGCGCCCGTATCGACCGGCATGTCAGCTTTCATCCACTGCGCCATGGTAGAGGAAGCAACTGGCGGATTGTCGGTCATTGACGGGCAGCAAAGCTGGCAAGCCACGATCGCAAATACCTGGCATGTACTCGGAACAGCGCGGGTAGAAAGGGCAGCCGGTCGGACGGTTGAACGGGTGGGGGATCGCGCCCTCGATCGTCGGCAGGAGCTCTTTGGAAGGGGCGTACATGGTCGGGATGGATTCCAGCAACGCCCTGGTGTAGGGATGCTGGGGACGGTGGAAAATATCGTCCACCGGCCCCGTTTCCATGACCCGGCCCAGGTACATCACGACCACATGGTCCGCCATCTGCGCAATGACGCCAAGATCATGCGTAATGAAAATGATCGCCATGTCATGATGCTCCCGCAGCCCGCGCAGCAGGCCCAAGACCTGGGCCTGGGTCGTCACGTCGATCGCCGTGGTCGGCTCGTCGGCGATCAGCAGCTTGGGATGGCAGGACAGCGCCATCGCAATCATGACGCGCTGGCGCAGCCCGCCACTCAGCTCCCATGAGTACATGCTCATGCGCTCTTTTGGACTCGGCACCCCCACTTCCCGCATGCGTTCGATGACGACGTGCTCGGCATCGGGCTTGCTGATGTCCCGGTGCAGCCGAACCGCTTCGATCAACTGGTTGCCGATGGTGTGAACCGGGCTGAGCGCCGCCATCGGTTCCTGCGGGATCAGGGCGATCTCGCTGCCGCGTATGGCCCGCATCTCCCTGCCGCGGGGGTCCAATCCGACCAGATCGACGAGTTCGGCCTGGGCGCCGCGACCGCCTGTGCCGTTGGCGCCCCGGCGTCGAAACAGGATCTCGCCGCCGACGATCTGCCCCGGCGTCTGAACGATGCCCAGAATCGACTTGATCGTGACGCTCTTGCCGCAGCCGCTCTCGCCGACGATGCCGACGATCTGGCCCGGTTGGACATCGAAGCTGACGCCGTCCACAGCCTTCGTCGTGCCCTCGTCCATCACGAAGTAGGTCTTGAGGTTGCGTACCGACAGGAGGGCTTGGTTGGGGTCCATGGCGGTGTGACTAATGATAGGGGTCCGATGCGTCTCTCAGGCCATCGCCCAGGCTGCGGCGTGCTGACGCCTGGCTGCGCTCAGTGCGACGGGCATCCCGGCGGCGACCCGGATCGGTTGCGCCGATTGGCGCGCTCTGACGTTGTAGCCGATGCCGGCGGGCAGCCGCGGCCGGCCTGCAGACCCGGAGCCTCACGCCTTGTTCGACTGGATCACCAACATCGTCTCCGAGAGCGGCTATCTCGGGATCGTCCTCCTGATGCTCGGGGAGAACGTGTTCCCGCCGATCCCCTCGGAGCTGATCATGCCGCTTGCCGGGTTCGTCGCGGCCACGGGGCAGCTCAACCCGGTCCTGGTGGTGCTCGCCGGCACCCTCGGGACGGTGCTCGGGGCGCTGGCCTGGTACTACGTCGGCAAGTGGCTCGGCGAGGAGCGGATGTGCGCGTTCGCCGCCCGCCACGGCCGCTGGCTGACCCTCGACGACAAGGACCTCCGCAAGGCGATCCGCTGGTTCGAGCGGCACGGCCGCGTGGCGGTGCTCCTCGGCCGCCTGGTGCCGACCGTGCGCACCCTGATCTCGCTGCCGGCGGGCATGGCGCGGATGCCAGTCGTGCCGTTCCTCGTCTATTCCAGCATCGGCTCGCTGCTCTGGACCACGGCGCTCACCGCCGCCGGCTACCTGCTCGAATCCAACTACCGGCTGGTCGGCAACTATCTCGACCTCGCGTCGCGGATCATCATCGGCCTGATCGTGCTCACCTATGTCTACCGCCTGATCGCGGGCGGGCGGCTCGGCGCCCGCGTGCGCGGCTGGGCAAGCAATCTCCGCCGCGACGTCCACGCCGTCTACCTCGCTTCCCGCGATCCGCGCGTGCCCTGGCCCGCCAAGACGCTCGCGCTGCTGATCGCCGCCTATGCGGTCAGCCCGATCGACCTGATCCCCGATTTCATCCCGGTGCTGGGCCACCTCGACGACGTGATCCTGGTGCCGCTGGGCGTCTGGCTCTTCCTCCGCCTGATCCCGAGCGATCTGCTCGAGGAGCACCGCCGCCAGGCCAAGGCGAGCGCCGAGCGGCCGACCGACTGGCGGGTCGGCGCCGCCTTCATCGCGATCTGGGGCATCGCGGTCGCCTTCGTCGTGCGCTGGATGATTCGGCTGGCGGGCGGCTGACGCGCCGCGCGGTGGCCCGCGCGGCCTCGTGACTCATACCGGGCTCACAAAGTTCGAACCTTTGTTCGCCCGGCATCATTCTTTCTTTGGGGCGCGCGGCCGCCCAGCCGACCCCCGCGCGTTTGGGGGGCGCGGCCGCCCAGCCAACCTCGCGCGTTTGGGGCGGGCGGCCGCCCAGCCAACCCCCGCGCGACACCGATCCCGTAGGTCAGGACTTTGCGGGACCGGTATCAGTTCCCCACCGGCAAGGCCGGCCGGCTGGGGATGAAACCCGCGAACCGCCACGCGCCTGCGCAGCGTCATCGCGAGGGCGCAAAAGCGCCCGTGGCGATCCAGGAGCGGCCTCTGGATGGCTTCGTCCCCCGGGTCCGCCCGAGGGCAGGCTGCTGCGCTCCTCGCAATGACGTGCCGAGCGCGGCGTCCAAGTTGCTGGAGGCGCGCCTGGCCCTGACGCCCGACTCCCTCGCTGTCGGCCGCAGGCTTGACCCGGTCCTCGGGTCAAAGAGAGGTTGGGGCCCCGCTCCCCAACCCGACCCTAGGACCACGACTTCGGGCGCCCGGATCATCCACGGGTCGAGCCCAAGGCTGTCCGGCTTACTCGCGGCGATGCACGTCGCATGATCTCCGATTTCGCTCCACCAGAGATTGTCATCGCCGGGCTTGACCCGGCGATCAGCTTCCCGCCCAGAGCCTGGCTGACCCATGGATGCGCGGGTCAAGGCCGCGCATGACATGAGGGGTTGGGCGGCGCCCTTGATCGTTCAACCGCGCTCGCCAAACCGGACAGCACTGGGTCGAGCCCGAGGACGGGGCCTGAGCGCGACGACCCTGGGACGGCGGCATCATCCGTTCGGGCGCACCACCGGCGTCGGCCCGGGGTCGGCCCGGGGGCGGCCCGGGGGCGGCAAGGCGGCCTCAGCGCCCCCTGAACGCGCCGACGCGGGCGGCGAGCTCGGCGGTCAGCATGCGCACGTCGTTGCCGAGGGTCACGAAGTCGAAGCCCTTAGCGACCATGCTGCGCGCGTAGTCCGGCATCATGCAGTGCATGCCGGCCCTGATCCCGGCGGCCTTGGCGGCGTTCAGGATGCGCTCGATCGCGGCCATCACGTCGGCGCCGGTGGGATCGAGCTGGATCGGATAGCCGAGCGACTGGGCGAGGTCGCTCGGGCCGATGTACAGGCCGCTCAGGTCCGGGGTCCTGGCGATCGCCTCGACGTTCTCCAGCGCTTCGCGCGTCTCGATCATGGCGAGCGTGATCACGTGGCGGTTGGCGTCCTGGATGTAGGTGGGCCCGTAGACCATCATCGCGCGCGTCGGGCCGACGCTGCGCTGGCCGCGCGGGGCGTAGTGGCAGGTGCGCACCAGCGCCTCGGCGTCGTCCGGATTGTTGATCATCGGGCAGAGGATGCCCCAGGCGCCGGCATCCAGGAGCTTCATGATGATGCCCGGCTCGTTCCAGGGCGGCCGGCCGATCACCGTGGCGTCGCTCGCCGCGCCGATCGCCTGGATCATGGTGAGCGCCGTCTGGTAGTCGATCAGGCCGTGCTGCAGGTCGACCACGATCGAATCGTAATCCTGCCGCGCGACCATCTCCGCGGTCACCGTGCTGGGGATCGACAGCCAGCCGTTCACGGCCGCCTCGCCGCGCTCCCAGACCCTGGCAAGTCGCGTCTGCATCGGCATTCCCTCCTCGTTGGATCATCCGCTCGCTCGCCGGCCCCAAAGCATCTCGCTGGCGATGCCTCGCCGAAATACGCGAGGAACCTCGTTTCCAGAAAGCCTTTTTCTGCCGCGCTGACCTCAGGCTGCGAGCGCCACGGTGGGATCCGGCCCGGATGGCCCGTACGCTTGACGGCCCGGGCGGCACCGGCGAGGCTGCGCGATCCAATGCGAGGAAAGGGCGTGCTGCGCCGGGGCAACCAGTGGCCGCTTCGCATCGCCGGCAGCCTGTTCGGCCTGGGCTGCGGCGCGGTCGGCCTGTTCAGCATCTTCGGCGGCGGCGAGAACCTGCCGGAGCTCAACCGCGAGCGCGCCTTGGGCTTCGGCGTCGCCGCGATCGTGGTCGGCCTGGTCGCGTTGATCGGCTCGCTGACCGCGGACGCAGAGCGGCTGTGGTACTGTATGCCGCGCCGCTGGCGGCCGTTTCGCGCCGACGTGCTCGGCGACTGGAGCACGTCCGAGACCTCCGCGAACGGCACGTCGCAGCACGCGGCGAGACGGCTGACCAGACGTATCCGGTGAGCTGCCAGTTCTGTTTCCCCGACCCGACTGGGATCCGAGCTGGGTTGCGGCCTGGTGGCATGTCTTCGTCCGCACGGTATGCCGCCCGCCCGGCCGCCAAGGCGAGGCGGCCCGGACGGGCGCATGCGGGTCGATGCTTGCCCCGGTGGCACAGGCGAGATGATCGGTGCCGCGTCCGCCGGCGACTGCCCGGCAAAGCCGAGGAACGTCAGATCGTGGTGCGGCGCCGGCCGCCCGCTTCGCGTGCCGGAACGGGGCGTCGGGAGCGGACGACGCCTCCCGGAAATAATCCGCGCTCCAGTGCGACTCTTCGCATCAGGTCGACCAGGTCCTCAGCGGCTTGCGCCGTCTGCTCGCCTCTTCTAAATTCGCGCCGCCGTTTAGGGGCACCCTCGAAGCAAGAACGCGAGCATTCCCTCATGGCCAAGACCGCCGTCGATCGGCCCGAGCATGCGGCCGCGGAGGAAGGCAGCCGTCGCGACTTCCTCTACCTGGTGACCGGAGCCACCGCGGCGGTCGGCACCGCGGCGCTGGTCTGGCCGCTGGTCGACAACATGAACCCGTCCGCCGACGTGCTCGCACTCTCCGCCACCGAGGTGGACCTGTCCGGGATCGAGGAGGGCATGGCGATCACGGTGACCTGGCGCGGCAAGCCGGTGTTCATCCGCCATCGGACACCCCAGGCGATCGCAGCGGCCGAGGCGGTTCCGCTCGCCGAGCTGCGTGATCCGCAGCCCGATAGCGCGCGGGTCATCGAGCCGCAGTGGCTGGTGGTGGTCGGCGTCTGCACCCACCTCGGTTGCGTGCCGCTCGGCAACCGGCCAGGCGAGCCCAGGGGGGATTACGGAGGCTGGTTCTGCCCCTGCCACGGCTCGCACTACGACACCTCCGGTCGCGTCCGCCGAGGACCGGCGCCGATCAATCTGGTGGTGCCGGAATACGCGTTCATCGACGACAACATGATCCGCATCGGCTAGCCGTGTGAGGCAGGAGTAAAGGCATGAGCGCGAGCCCGAGCGGTCGAGCCGAGTACAGCAACCCCGTGGTGCGCTGGATCGAGTACCGGTTGCCGGTGTTCAGCGCCGCCAACGAGTTCATGGGCACGGCGTACCCGGCGCCGCGCAACTTGAACTACTGGTGGAATTTCGGCTCGCTCGCCGGCATCGCGCTGGTGCTGCAGATCGTCACCGGCATCGTGCTCGCGATGCACTACACGCCGCACGTCGACTACGCCTTCCAGAGCGTCGAGCACATCATGCGCGACGTCAACTTCGGCTGGCTGCTGCGCTACGCCCACTCCAACGGCGCCTCGCTGTTCTTCATCGTGGTGTACATCCACCTGTTCCGCGGCCTGTACTACGGCTCGTACAAGGCGCCGCGCGAGCTGTTGTGGATGCTCGGCGTGGTCATCCTGCTGCTGATGATGGCCACGGCATTCATGGGCTACGTGCTGCCCTGGGGGCAGATGAGCTTTTGGGCGGCGACCGTGATCACCAACCTGTTCTCGGCGATCCCGCTCGTGGGCGAGGGCATCGTCACCTGGCTGTGGGGCGGCTTCTCGGTCGGCAATCCCACGCTCACTCGCTTCTACTCGCTGCACTACCTGCTGCCGTTCGTGATCGTCGGCGTCGTGGTGCTGCATCTGCTGGCACTGCACCAGCACGGGTCGAACAATCCGCTCGGCATCGATCGGAAGTCGCCCAAGGACAGCCTGCCGTTCCACCCGTACTACACGGTCAAGGACCTGTTCGGGCTCGGCGTGTTCATGATCGCCCTGGCGCTCCTGGTGTTCTATGCGCCGAACCTGCTCGGCCACCCGGACAACTACATCCCGGCGAACCCGCTCCAGACGCCGCCGCACATCGTGCCGGAATGGTATTTCCTGCCGTATTACGCGATCCTGCGCGCGATCACCTTCGATGTGCTGTTCATCCCGGCCAAGCTGTTGGGCGTGGTCCTGATGTTCGGCTCGATTCTGGTGCTGTTCTTCCTGCCCTGGCTCGACACCTCGCCGGTGCGCAGCTCACGCTTCCGGCCGGTCTACAAATGGTTCTTCTGGGTCCTGGTGGCCGATTGCGTGCTGCTCGGCTACCTGGGTGCCCATCCGCCCGAGGGCGCCTACGTGACGATGGCGCAGATCGGCACCGCGTACTACTTCTTCCACTTCCTGATCCTGCTGCCGCTGCTCGGCAAGCTCGAGCGGCCGCGGCCGTTGCCCAGGAGCATCAGCGAGCCGGTGCTCGGACCGACGCCAACCGCCAGCCCCGCCGAATGAGGATGTCCCAGGGCCGCCCATGAGGAATTCCATGTCACGCCTTAGGACCGTCGGCGCTGCGGCGCTGGTCCTCGCCGCGAGTGCCTTGGAGGCTTCGGCCCAGATCGCCGAGGCTCCGGAGCCGATCGCGGTGAGCTGGCAGCACGATGGCGTCTTCGGCACCTTCGACCGGGCCGCCGCCCAGCGGGGCTTTCAGGTGTACCGCGAGGTCTGCTCGGTCTGCCACGGCGTCACCTACGTCGCCTTCCGCAACCTCACCCAGCTCGGGTTCGGCGAGGAGCAGGTGCGCGCGCTCGCGGCCGAGTATACCGTGACCGATGGTCCGGACGACACCGGCGAGATGTTCGAGCGGCCGGCCGTGCCCGCGGACCCGATCCCGCCGCCGTATCCGAACCCGCAGGCCGCCCGGGCCGCCAACGGCGGCGCGCTGCCGCCGGAGCTGTCGCTGATCACCCAGGCGCGGGCCGGCGGCACCGATTACGTCTACAGCCTGATGGTCGGCTACGAGGAGCCGCCCGCCGAGGCCGAGGCGCCCGAGGGTTTGTACTACAATGCCTACTTCCCGGGGCACTGGATCGCGATGCCGCCGCCGCTCAGCGAAGGCCTGGTCGAGTACGCCGACGGCACCGAGGCGACCGTCCCGCAGATGGCCGCGGACGTCAGCACATTTCTCACCTGGGCCGGGGAGCCGACGCTGGAGCAGCGCAAGCAGACCGGGCTCAAGGTCATGCTGTTCCTGATCGTGTTCACCGGCCTGTGCTACGCGACCATGCGCAAGGTCTGGGCCGACGCCCACTGAGGCCGGCACGCCGGCGGCGCCGGCAATCTCGATCCCGGTGACGGCGCCGCCGCGCCTTCAGGCGCGCCGTTCTGCGCGTTGCGGGTGCGCGCGCCCGCAACGCCGCGCCACGCTTGCAAAAGGACCGCCGACATCCTCGCCTCGTTGACGTGCGAGGATGACAGCGGGCAACCCTGACAGGGCAGGCGGCGCCGTTTCGGTCTCGCGGGAAGTCCCGTAGGATGCGTCGCCTGCAACGACAGATGCCATGCGGGCGCCCCACCGGTTCAGGAGGCCGCGGACATGAGCCATCCCGTGTTGACGGCCGGACGCGTCGCCGTGGTCACCGGCGCCGCGATGGGCATTGGCCTCGCCGCGTGCAGGCGGTTTGCCGCGTTGGGCATGCGCGTCGGCATGACTGACACCGCGACCGGGGAGCTGCGATCGGCGCGCGCGGCGGTCGCCAGGTTGGCGCCGGGCGGCGATCGGGACGTCCTCGCGGTCCCGACCGACGTGGCACGCCTGGAAGAAATCGAGGCGCTGAAGGAAAACGTCTACGCCGTGTTCGGGGAAGTCGGTCTCTTGATGAACAATGCCGTGACCCGCACGGGCGGCGGGGCGCTCGGGCGCCTCGAGGACTGGCAGCAGGCGCTGGACGTGAACTTCTGGGGCGTGGTTCACGGCGTGCGCGCGTTCGTGCCCCGGATGATCGAACAGGGCGAGCCTTGCCTCGTGATCAACACGGGCTCCAAGCAGGGCATCACCAACCCGCCGGGCAATCTCGCCTACAACGTGACCAAGTCGGCGCTCAAGACCTATACGGAGGGGCTGCAGCACGAGCTTCGCAACACCGCGGGCTGTCGGGTCAGCGCGCATCTCCTGGTCCCGGGCTGGACCACGACCGGCGGGAGAGAGCACAAGCCGGGCGCCTGGCGGTCCGACCAGGTCGTCGACTTGCTTCTGGCCGCCTTGGAGCGAGGCGATTTCTATATCGTCTGCCCGGACGACGAGGTGACGCCGGAGATGGACCGCAAGCGGATTCTTTGGGCGGCGGGCGACATCACCGAGAACCGGCCGCCGCTCTCGCGCTGGCATCCCGACCACGTCGGTGCCTTCGAGGCCTTCTCGGCATGACCTGGCGGTCCGGGGCGGCACCGGTCGCAGCGGAGCGGCGCCTGGCGGGCCGCTCGATCAGGCCTTTCTAGCGGATGCCGCGGGATCTGCACGTGCGCGCGAGCGGGAGCGGTGCTTCCGGCATCGATCGCGACGCCCTCGTGCGTCTCGTGCGGCTGCTCTGGCCGCGGCACGAGCCGGGCTTTCGGGTCCGCTTCGGGCTCACCCTGGGGCTGCTCGCCGGGGCGGCCCTGGTGAACGCCCTGGTGCCGCTGCTGTTCGCCGCCGCCGTCGATCATCTCGATGCGGACCAGGCCGCGCTCGCGGCGCCGCTCGCCATCCTGATCGGCTACGTGCTGCTGCAATGGCTCTCGCGGATCCTCAACGAGTCGCGCTGGGCGCTCTACGGCCCGATCGATCAGCGCCTGCAGCGCCGCCTCGCCTTGCGCGCGATCGAGCATCTGCACGGCCTCTCGCTGCGCTTTCACCTGGCCCGGCGCACCGGCGAGATCAGCCGCATCCTCGACAATGGCCTGAAGGGCCTGCGCGAGCTCGTGTTCGACGCGATCTTCCTGATCCTGCCGTTCGTCTGTGAGATCATCTTCGTCGCGACCACCATGCTGGTGCGCGTCGACGTGGCGTTCGCGGGCATCCTGCTCGCCACCCTCGTCGTCTACGGCACGGTCCTGGTGATCGGCTCGGAGTGGCTGCGCGCCCACCAGCGCCGGGCGGTCGTGCGCGGCGCCATCGCGCACGGCCAGGCGGTCGACAGCCTGCTCAACTACGAGACGATCAAGTACTTCAACCGCGAGGAGCTGATCGCACGCCGCTACGACGGCTCGCTCGCCGAGGTCGAGCGCCTGACCGTCAAGTCGCTGCGCTTTCGCAGCACCATCGGCGTCGTGCTGGTCACGATCATCGCCTGCGGCATGGCGGCGATGCTGCTGCTCGCCACGGTGCGCGTGGCCGCCGGCGCCATGACGCTCGGCGAGCTGGTCCTGGTCAACACCTACCTCTTGCAGCTGATCCGGCCGATGGAGCGCCTCGGCCAGCTGTATCGCTCGATCAAGCAGTCGCTGGTCGATCTGGAGCAGCTGCTGGCGCTGCTCGACGAGCAGCCCGAGGTGATCGACCGCGCGGGCGCGACGCCGCTGCGCAAAGGTCCGGGCGCGATCACCTTCGAGCACGTGTCGTTCCATTACGGTGCCGGGCGCGGCACCCTCGAGGATGTCAGCTTCGAGGTGGCGCCGGGCCGCAGACTGGCGATCGTCGGCCCGACCGGTGCCGGCAAGTCCAGCATCGCCCGGCTCCTGTTCCGGTTCTACGACCCGAGCGCAGGCCGCATCCTGATCGACGGCCAGGACATCAGCGTGCTCACCCAGGCGAGCGTGCGCGCCGCGATCGGGGTCGTGCCCCAGGACGCGGTTCTGTTCAACGATACGATCGGCGAGAACGTCGCGCTCGCCCGTCCCGACGCAGGCCCGGCCGAGGTCGATGCCGCCGCCACCGCCGCCGCGCTCAAGGCCTTCATCGAGGCCCTGCCGGATGGCTACGCGACCCTGGTCGGCGAGCGCGGCCTCAAGCTCTCCGGCGGCGAGAAGCAGCGCATCGCCATTGCCCGCGCGATCCTGAAGCGGCCGCGGATCTTCATCTTCGACGAGGCCACCTCGGCGCTCGACAGCGCCACCGAGCAGGCGGTGCAGGCCAACCTCGCGGCCATCTCGAAGGACACCACCACGATCGTCATCGCCCATCGCCTCTCGACCATCGTGGCCGCCGACGAAAATCCTGGTGATCGATCGCGGCCGGATCGTCGAGCGCGGCGACCATGCCCGCCTGGTCCAGGCGGGCGGCCTCTACGCCGATCTCTGGCGCCGCCAGGGGGAGCGTCCGGAAGCCGTTGACGCGCTCTACGTATGAGAAGCTCCCGGCTCATTCCGCCGGGCGCGGCCCTGCCTGCCGCCTGGCAGGCTCGGGATCGCGCCCGTCCTCCTCGTGCTCCGGCGCATGGGGCAGGACCTCGGCAGGCGGCGCGGCGCCACGGCGATCCTCACCAAAGTGGATGGTCTGCTGGGGGAACGGGAACTCGATGCCGAGCTCGTCGAAACGGTTCTTCAGCCTTCGATTGAACTCGCGCCCGATCGCCCATTGCGAGGCGGGCCGCACCTTGAGGCGGCATTTGATGACCACGGCGCTGTCGGCCAACCGGTCGACGCCGAGCATCTCGAGCGGTTCCCGGACGGTCCGCCGGTAGGCGCGATCGCGCCGCAGATCTTCGGCGACCTCCTTGATGACCCGCATGACCTCGTCGACGCTCTCACTATAGGCGACGGCGATGTCGAAGACCGCGAACGAGAAGTCCTTGCTCATGTTGGTGACGACGGCGATCGCGCTGAACGGGATCGTGTGCACGTTGCCACCCGCGTCGCGCAGCCGGACCGTGCGGATCGTCACCGCCTCCACGACGCCGGCCTTGCCGCCGAGGTCGACCACGTCGCCGACCGCGAAGGTGTCCTCGATCAGATTGAACAGGCCGGTGATCACGTCCTGGACCAGGTGCTGGGCGCCGAACCCGATCGCGATCCCGATCACGCCGGCGCCGGCGAGCAGCGGGCCGATGTTGAGCCCGAGCTCCGACAGGATCACCATGCCGCCGATCACGCACAGGGCAACGAACGCGGCATTGCGCGCCAGAATCAGCACGGTGCGCGTGCGGGTGCTGGCGCGCGCCGTACCCGATTGCGCCTCCAGCTTGCGGATGTAACCGGCGATGAGATGGTTGATCCCGAGCCACAGAACGTAGATCACCGCCACGGTCACGAGCAGGAGCATGATCCGCTGACCCGGACCCCCTTGGGTGACGAGCAGCCACGTGTCCAGCCCCCAGACCTGCAGGAAGGTCAGGATCGCCACGGCCACGATGGCCACGCGCAAGGTGATGAGCAGGGGACCCGGACGCCGCGGGCGCCGC
>JBOHKK010000013.1:0-36083 GCA_050729115.1 Geminicoccaceae bacterium
GGGTTGGCTGGTCGGCCGCGCGCCCCAAAGAGAAGCATGATGCCGGGCGAACGAAGGTTCGAACTTTGTGAGATGCGGTAATCGGGCCTGGTGGCCGCCTCGGCCTTCTGTGAGAGGCGGCTGTCCCTCACAGTGAAGGTGGAACGGGGCTCGGGATGGCCCCAAGCATCAGCATTGGAGGGACAGCCATGGACCACTATGCCGCGATCGACGTCTCGTTGGAATGGAGCAGCCTGTGGATCGTCGATGCCACCGGCAAGATCGTCCAGGAAGGCAAGGTCAAGAGCGAGCGCCAGGCGGTGGTCGCATTCTTCCAGGCCAGCGGGCTCGCCTTCACCCGGATTGGGCTCGAGGCCGGGCCCTTGGCGTAGTGGCTGCACGCGGGCCTGGTCGAGGCCGGGCTGCCGGCGATCTTGATCGAGACCCGCCACGGCAAGCCTGTCCTCGGGCCGGCGCAGCCGGACCCGGGGGCGGCGCTCAAGGCGATGACCGTGAAGACCGACAAGAACGATGCGCGCGGGATGGCGCAGCTGATGCGCATCGGTTGGTTCCGACCGCTCCATGCCAAGCCTGTCCTCGGGCCGGCGCAGCCGGACCCGGGGGCGCCCATGGTCCAGGAGGTCCGAGCCCTGCTGACCGCGCGGATTGCCGGCCTTGGCGACGCCCCGGCGCCGGTCTCGAGAGCGTCCGGCGCGTCCGCTCGCGGCCGAGCGCCCTCGCGGATCATGAACCACAGCCTACATCAATGAGGCGCGGTTCCGTCGCATCCTGCGAGGTGTCGGATCGTGCCAGATTGGGTTGGTCCGATCGAAGAGTGGCGAGGCGGTGTTCGAGCAGCTCCACAGCGACGTCGAGCCGGAGCGACGCGGCCCGCGAAATGCAGGCGGCTTCGGCGGCGGCCTGATCGCGTGGCTGAGCCGAGCGCTCGGTGGTCGTGGCGAGCGGCGCACCCGGCTGCGCACCCTCACCTTGATTCGCTGGGTCGCCATCGTCGGCCAGGCCTTCACGATCGCCTTCGTCCACTTCTCGCTCGAGTTCCGACTGCCGCTCGTGCCGTTGGCGGCTGCGGTCGGCCTGTCCGCGCTGATCAACGTCTGGCTCACGGTCGCCTTCGCCCCGACGACGCGCCTGACCGAGCGCAGCGTCGCGCTGCTGCTCGGCTACGACATCCTGCAGCTGGCTTTCCTCCTCGGTCTGACCGGGGGTTTGCAGAATCCCTTCTCGATCCTGCTGATCGTGCCCGTGACCCTTTCGGCCACGACGCTCTCGCTCCGGACCACCGTGGTGCTGTGCGCGCTGGTGATCGGGGGCACGACGCTGCTCGGTCTGTTTCCGACGGACCTGCCGTGGCGCGGCGGCGGGTTCCGCCTGCCAACTCTTTACGTCTTGGCGTTGTGGGTCGCCCTCGTGCTCGGCACGGCGCTGATCGCAGCCTATGCCTGGCGGGTGGCCGACGAAGCGCGGCGTCTGTCGGATGCGCTGGCGGCGACCCAGATGGCGCTCGCCCGTGAGCAGGAACTGTCCGCCCTGGGCGGCCTGGCGGCGGCGGCGGCGCACGATCTGGGCAGCCCGCTCGCGACCATCGCGGTGACCGCGCGCGAGCTGGCCAACAGCGTGCCGGTCGACAGCCCGCTCTCGGAAGACGTCGCCGAGCTGGTCAGTCAGAGCCAACGCTGTCGCGAGATTCTCAAGACCCTCGGTCAGCGGCCGGAGCGCGAGGCCTATCGGCCGTTCACCCGGGTGCCGTTGTCCAGCCTGTTGACCACGATCGCCGAGTCCTATGCGCGGCCGGGCATCCGCCTCGACGTCGCCGTGGCGGGCACCACCAACGACGATGTGGAGCCGCAGCTGATTCCGACCCCCGAGCTCAAGCATGCCTTCGCCAACTTGATCGACAACGCCCTCAAGTTCGCTCGCGCCCGGGTGCGGGTCGTGGTGCGTCTCGATCCAGAAGTCGTGGAAGTCTGGATCGAAGACGACGGTGCCGGATTCTCCCCGGAAGTGCTCGAGCTGCTGGGCGAGCCCTACATCTCGAGCCGCCACCGGAGCGGTGGACTTGGCCTGGGCGTGTTCATCGCGGAAACATTGCTTGCGCGAACCGGCGCCACGCTGCAATTTGGCAACCTGGAAGACGGTGCTCGAGTCGTCATAAGCTGGAGCCGCGCCGCTCTGGAGAAGTTTGCGTCGGAATCGATGACATGACCGAGCTCGACGGCGGTTCGTCGACCACCGCTTCCCCGAATCTCGAGGCCGCGGCGCTTGGCGCCGGACGCAAGCTGCTGCTGGTCGATGACGATGCGCCGCTGCGGCGCTCGCTGGCGCGGGCGCTCGAGCGCCGGCACTTTCAGGTCCTGGCGGCCGAGGGCGTGGCCGAAGCCAGGGCGCTGGCGCGGGAGCACCGGCCGGAGTTCGCGGTGCTCGACATGCGCCTGACCGAGGGCAGCGGTCTCGACCTGGTGCGCACGCTGCGCGAGCTGCGGCCGGAAGTCCGGATCGTCATCGTCACCGGGTACGGCAACATCGCCACCGCGGTGGCGGCGATCAAGGCGGGCGCGGTGGACTACCTCGCCAAACCGGTCGATGCCGACGACGTGGTCAGCGCCCTGCTCAAGAGCGGCCACGGCCTGCCGCCACCGCGCGAGAACCCAATGTCGGCCGATCGGGTGCGCTGGGAGCACATCCAGCGGGTCTTCGAGCAGTGCAATCGCAACGTCTCGGAGACCGCCCGGCGCCTCAACATGCATCGCCGCACGCTGCAGCGGATCCTCAACAAGCGGGCGCCCCGCGAGTAGGCGCGCTCAGGAGCGCCCGGCCAGGGTCTCGAAGATGATCAGGCAGGCCCGGACCGGGTTGGCCCCGGCATGGGGCGACAGCCCGATCGCCAGGGCCTGGGCGGTGCGCACCTTGCCCGGCGAGACGTAGGTGGCGTTGAACCGGCCCTTGCCGCCGTCGCCGAAAATGCGCTGCCACAAGGCCGGCATGTCCGCGCCCCGCAGGATCATGATGTTGTCGAGGCGCTGGCCCAGCACGCCGCGGGCATCGACGTGCAGCCATCCCGCGAACGCCTGGTTCAGGCGCTTGACGGTGCGGTCCGTGCTCAGCAGCAGACACGGCAGCGGACAGGCATCGAGGACGCGAGGCAGATCCTGCGTGTTGCCGGCAAGACTGAGCTGCTCGAGCTCGCGTTCCAACCCACGCCAGCGCAGCTGGGCATGGATCAGACAGAAGGTGCGCAGGGTCGAGGCCAGGTTGGTCCGCTCGGGCGTCGCCGACGCCACGTCGTTGACCAGACGCGACAGCCGGATGCCGCGGCTGTCCGCCACCTCCTTGAGGTAGCCCCAGAACTCCGGCTCCAACTTGATCGAGGTACGCACCTCGCCGATGCGCATGGTCTTGCGGATCATCGGCTGCGCCAGCCCCGTCTACGTGGCGTTCGCACTATGATACGGCCCCTCTTTACCGAGCGGAATCGGTACATATTGGCAGCAGACCCCGTTATCTTCTGGTAAACGGGCTGGCAAAAGGTGCTAAAGGTGCCGGTGCGCGCGGGCAGAGCGCTGCTGGAACCGGGCGAGAAAAGGAAGAGCGATGGCAAACGAGCAGATCGCCGATCAAGGCGTGCAGATTGCCCAGGCGGGTGCGAATCAGCCGCCGGTGGCGGGCGACGTGTGCGTCGTCACGGCCGAGGGCACCCCGATCGATCTCCCGGTCCTGGCCGGCGCAAGCGATCCGGACGGCGACCCGCTGCGGATTTTGCCGGTCTCGGAGCCGCCGAGCGGAACGGTCGACGTCCAGCCCGACGGCACCCTGGCTTTCGCTGCCGAGCAGCCCGGATTGCAGCGCTTCGCCTATCAGGTGGCGGACGGGCGCGGCGGCAGCGACGCGGGTGAGGTGCTGGCGTTCGTCAATCCGGTCGCCGCGGAGCTCGACCCGCCGGTGCTGGCGGGCTTGAGCGATCAGGAGTTGAGTGAGGTCGCCCGCGCCTGCACGAGCGGTGTTGCCGATCAGCTGGTGAGCCTCGAGGGCCCGGCGATCCGGATCGAGGACATGGCGCCGGGCGAGCGCATCCAGGTGATCGCGGAGCCGGGCCAACAGATCGAGCTGCAGAGCAGGGACTTCGTCAGGGCCACGTACCTGGTGGTCGACGGCGGCCTGCTAATCATCACGCCGAACGGCAACGTCGCCTATTTCTCGGGCTTCGTGGATGCCGCCCAGAGCGACGACCCGCCCATGATCGCGGTCGCGGAAGGACCGGCCGTTGCGAGCGACCGGCTCCTCGCCAGCCTGGAGCCGATCGCGGAGCCGGCGGCGGGCGAGGCGGTCGGTCGCCTGCCGTCGCCGGAGACCGGCCCCGTGCATTGGGGCGGCGCCGACTTCTCGCCGTACGATCCCGGCGCGATCGGCCCGGGCCTGGACGCGCTGGGGCCGCTCTTGCCGACCGCGCTTGGCCTGGGCACGCCGCCGCTCCTCGACACGACGACCCCGATCCTCGCCACCCTTGGCGACGAGGTCTCCGGGCCGGCGCCGCCATCGGGGCAGCCCGAGAACCGGCCGCCGACCCTTGCCGTCGGCGCCGACGTCAGCGCCGCGGTCGGCGAAGTCACCCGGCCGGTGGGCTTCGTATCGGCGCAGCCGTTCCCGACGCTCAGCGAGAAGGGCGCGATCGATCCCGGCCTGATCAACGGCGTGGACCAGGGCAACCTGACCCTCGGTCCGGCAGCGGATGCGCGGATCATCTTCCGTGACGAGTTCGCAGCGCTCCAGAACACGCTCGGCGTGGTTCTGATCGGCGAGGACGGCGAGCTGATGGATCCCCGCATCGTGTTTGCGC
Organism: Geminicoccaceae bacterium; assembly: GCA_050729115.1. Lineage (GTDB taxonomy): Bacteria > Pseudomonadota > Alphaproteobacteria > Geminicoccales > Geminicoccaceae > JBKPNX01. The sequence continues at coordinate 4,832 of JBOHKK010000013.1, forward strand.
GGGTCGAGCACGCCGAGCGCGATCCGGAGTTCGTCACCGCCCGCCCTGGCGGCGGACCGCTTCGTCCCGGTGACGAGATCCGTCTCAGCGAGCTGTACACCGACGGCGAGCTGGCGCCGGGTGCTCAGTTCGCCTTCTTCACGATCGCCCATGGCTTCCGGCTCAACGGCGACCTCGGCGACGCCGAGCTGGTGTTCCGAAGCGATGGCCGGCCGGCGACCATCGACGATGTCGCGCCGGATCTGTTCATCGTCGGGCAGGGCGACAGTCTGGAGCCGGTCCGGGGCAATCTGTTGCACAGCGCGAGCGCGAGCGACGATCCGCTTGCGAACCCCCTGAATGACGGCGGTGGCGGCCAGGTGCTCTCGGGACTCGAGGCCGACGCTTCGGGCCTGACCATCACCTTCGAGGACCAGTTGCTCAACAGCAGCGACACCGATTTCAACGATCTGACCTTCGAGGCGCTGCTCGAGCCGTCCACGGTCAGCAGTCTGGATTTCCTCACCTTCAAGGTCGCCGCCGACGCCACCCTCGAGGACGTCGATGACGCCAATCTCGCCGGAGCCACGGTGGCGATCACCAACGGCTTCCAGACCGACGACGCGCTGCTGGTCGGCCTGCCGCTCGCCGGCACCGGGGTGAGGCTGATCGCGGACCCGAGCGGACGGAGCCTGGAGCTGATGGGTGACGCGCCGGTCGCCACCTACCAGGACATCCTGCGCAGCATCGAGCTCGACCCCGCGGGCCGAGGTGTCCGCGAGATCACCTTCCAGATCGAGGACGCACGGGGCGCGCCGAGCGATCCGGTGACGGTCACCGTGGATCTGACCAGCCAGGGCACGGTCGGCGGTGACGATCGCGACGACGTTCTGGACGGCGAGTTCGGCGTCAACGACGCCATTGCCGGGCGCGGCGGCAACGACGTCCTGCTCGGCTTCTCGGGCGACGACGTGCTGGATGGCGGTCTGGACAGCGACGAGCTGCACGGCGGCTCCGGCGACGACCTCCTGATCGGCGGGCCCGGCGGCGACGAGCTGTTCGGGGAGGCCGGCGCCGACCGCCACCTCTACTTCACGCTGGCCGAGCGCGGCGATCAGATCTTCGGCTTCGATGCGAACGCCGGCGACGCGCTGGATTTCAGCGAGCTGTTCGAGGGCGCGGCGACGCCGGACGACATCGACCCCTTCGTGCGCTATGCTCCCGCCGGCAGCGACGTTCAGGTCAGCGTCGACCAGGACGGGTCCGGCACGGCATCTGCCTTCATCACCATGGCCACCCTGGTGGACCCGACCGGCGTCACCACGGCCCAGGAGGCGGTCGACAACGGCTCGCTGGTGACCTGAGCGCGCCGCTGAATTGGCGCGGGGCGGCGCGAAAGGAGAGCCAGGCGCTGTCCGGGCCGAGGCGGGCGATCCATGGCTTGGTCCTCCGAGATCCAGGCGGTAATCGACCGGGATTTTCCGTCGCACGCCCATCCCTACCGCATCCTGGAGCGGACAATTCTCGAGCATGTCGGGCCTGGCGCCGTCGTACTCGACATCGGCTGCGGCCGGCGGGCGCCGAATCTGATGAAGCTCGAAGGGCGGGCCGGGACCCTGATCGGGATCGATATCGTAGACTTCGAGGTTTCGGCGCCAGATCTAGCTCTGTTCAACGAGAGCGTGTTCGACATGAGAAGTATTGTGACAGGCACGGTGGATGTGGCCTACTCGCGAAGTGTGATGGAACACTTGGATAATGTCGACGCTGCCTATGCGGAGATCCATCGTGTCTTGAAGCCGGCCGGAAAGTATATTTTTCTGACCCCAAATTTTTGGGACTACACCAGCCTCATCTCGTATGTCGTCCCAAATTTCCTGCACGGCAGATTGGTGAGATTTGCCGAAGGACGGGCCGAGCGAGACACATTTCCGACATTTTATAGATCGAACACATACTACCGCATCAGTAGGGATAGCCGAAAGTATCGCCTAGCAATTCAAAGCTTCCAGTATCTAGGGCAGTACCCAAGCGCTTTTCTATTCAACAACCTTATGTTTCGAGCCGCGGCTCGCTATGAGAAGTTTTTGGGACGGCATGAGCATCTCCAGTTCTTGCGCGGGTGGATTCTATGTGTTCTATCCAAGGACGCATGACCACAAGGGCGGCCGACCGATGACGGACCGTGGTGGCGCCGGCGCTCGAGGAGGCTTTGCCGATGGGCGGGCTCGTCCGGTCGCGGCGCGCCGAAAGACCTGCGAAGAGGCCCTCGAGGAGGCCAGCCGGCGACGCCGGCGGTGACGCATGCGCAGCCTGCTGGTCGCGCTGCTCATCTTCGGCTCGTTGCCCTTGATCATCGTCAAGCCCCATGTGGGCGTGCTGGTTTGGTCGTGGATCGGCTACATGAACCCGCATCGCCTCACCTGGGGCTTCACCTATGACTTCCCGTTCGCCATGGTCGTCGGGCTGGTGACGATCGCCGCCTGGCTGTTCTCACGCGAACCCAAGACCCTGCCGCGCCACCCCCTGGTTCTGCTGCTGGCCGCCCTCGCCGCCTGGGTCTCGTTCACCACGCTCTTTGCGGCCTATCCGGACCATGCGCACGGGAAGTGGGATCGCACGATCAAGATCCTACTGTTCAACGGCTTCGTGACCCTGGGGCTGATCACCACCCGGCGCCGGCTGGATGCGCTGATCTGGGTCATCGTACTGTCGCTGGGCTTCTTCGCGGTCAAGGGCGCGGCGTTCACCCTGGCAACCGGCGGCAACTATCGGTTGTTTGGCCCGCCCGGAAGCTTCATCGCCGACAACAATCAGTTCGGCCTCGCGCTGCTCATGACCATCCCGCTGGTGCGCTACCTGCAGCTCACCGCCGGACGTCGCTGGGTGCGTCTGTGCCTGCTTGCTTCGATGCCCTGCTTCCTGGTGGCGGTTCTGGCGACCTACTCACGGGGCGCCATGGTCGGGCTCGGGGTCACGCTCGTGGCGCTCGCCCTCAAGTCGCGCCATCGGATGAGGCTGGCGCTCCTTGCCGGGATCGCGCTCGCGGCGGCGGTGCACCTCATGCCCGAGTACTGGCACGCGCGGGTGGCCTCGATCGCCGACTACGAGGACGACGCCTCGGCCCAGGCCCGCCTCCAAAGCTGGCGCTACGCCCTGGAGGTGGCGCGCGACAGTCCTGTGGCAGGCGGCGGCTTCGAGATCTTTCGCGGCAACGAGGCCCCGGGCCAGGCCGGCTACCGCAGTGCCCACAGCATCTACTTCGAGGTCCTGGGCGAGCACGGTTACGTGGGCCTGGTGATCTTCCTCGCGCTCGGCATCGGAACCTATCTGACCGCCTCGTCCGTGCTGCGCCTTGCCCGCGACCACCCCGACCTGGCGTGGGCCGCCGATCTCGCGGCGATGGTTCAGGTCGGCATCGCCGCCTACGCCACCGCAGGCGTGTTCCTCAACCTCGCGACGTTTGATCTGTACTATCACCTCGTCGCCATCGCCGTCATCGCGCACACGCTCGTCCGAGCGCGGCTGGCTGCCGTGGCGCCGACGCGCCCGGCATCGATGGCGCCGGGCTACGCGCCTGCCTCCGACGCACGGGCTTGACGCGACCGCGGTGCGTCAGACTATGTCGAAAGGGCAGGTGGCGCGGTCGAGCGAGCTGCCAAGCCCTCCCAAATGGCAGCCCCCCAATGGCAGCCCTCGGGGCGACGTTCAGACAGGACAGATCAGAGGGAAAGGAAACAGTCCGTCATGACCGCCATGCAGCAAGCCCCCTCGACGCGCCGGTTCGTCCGTACCCCGCTGCCGCCCTCCTTGTGCAACCTCGACCGGCTGCTGCATGCGATGACGGCGCGCGGCCTCGACGGCATCGTCGCGTCGCTGCCCTACAACGTGTTCTATCTGACCAGCTTCAACGGCGTCGCCCACAAGGCCGACGAGCCGCGGCCCTATGCGGTCGTGCTCGCGCGCCAGGCGCCCGAGCACCCGGTCCTCGTGGTCGCCGACTATTACCTCGCGACCTTCCTCGCCCAGCCGACCTGGGTCCAGGACATCCGGCCGTTTCGGGCGGTGATGATGCCGCTCGATCTGCCGCCTGCGCAGGCCGACATCGACCGCTTCATCCCGAAGAGCGGCGCGGGCATCGACTGGCTCGAGCGCGCCCGCGCGAGCTACGCCTTCGACATGGGCAGCGCCGTGCGCGGCGCCTTGCAGGACCTCAAGCTCGAGCGCGGCCGCGTCGCCTTCGACGACATGGGTTTCGGCTTTCGCCTCGGGCTCGAGGATCTCGAGGTGGTCGACGGCTACGATCCGCTGATGTTCGCGCGCGCGGTGAAGACCGAGTCCGAGCTTCGCCTGCTGGAGCGCGCGACGCAGCTGAACGAGGCCGCGATTCACCGCACGATCGCGGCGTGGGACAAGGGCGCCACCTGGCGCGATCTGAATCAGGCCTACGCGCGCGCGGCGATCGATCTCGGCGGTTTCGTGCGGGATCCCGGCGGCATGGTCTGGGGCCATCCGCGCGGCGCCGAGCCGACGCTGATGCTGCAGACCGGCCTCGAGGACGACGAGGTCGAAGCGGGCACCCACGTCATGTTCGACTGCCACGGCACCCTCGATCTGTACTGCTGGGACGGCGGCAAGACCTGGGTGGTCGAAGGCGAGCCCGAGGGCGGCGCGCGGCGGTTCGCCAAGGCGACGGAGGCGGTCGCCGAGGTGCTGCTGGACGCCATGCGGCCAGGCGTCAGGGTGAGCGAGCTGCAGGCGCGGGCGCGCGCGGTCTACCGCAAGGAGGGCGTGCCCGATCCCGCCGCGGCGGTGATCTTCTTCCATGGGCTCGGCCTCTCGCACATGGACATCGAGCAGACCACCGCCGACGGTACGCCGAACACCGACTGGATGCTCGAGGACGGCATGGTCGCCCCGGTGCACCTGCTCTATCCCGGCGGCGAGCACGAGCGCATCTGGGTCGAGGAGGTGGTGGCAATCACCCCGGCCGGCGGCCGCCCCTTGTTCTCCTGGGGCTTTAAGCCGCTCACCGCGGGCTGAGGCGCAACGCCGTCCCCGGCGAGACAAGGGGCAGGGCCCTGTCAACGTGACGCAGGCCGGCGCCGCCGATCTTCGAGCGGGCGAAGCGACCGCCACGCCCGCCCCTTCCAGCCGGGGGTCGAAGAACAGCACGATGAATCTCGTCTTGCTTGCGCTGGGGGCGCACGGTAGGTGAGATGGATGCCTGCGAGAGGCCGTTTCGCAGACGGCTCGTGGCGCCGACGCCAACACCATCCCGACCCCTCGAGCGATGGCGGTCGTCGGAAACTCGAGAATCTGACAAGCGACGCACGACGCCGTGCACAGTTCGTCCTTGCTTGGCTGACAACCGAGCCGACCGCCGACGGGGAGGCGCCCGGCTGCGCAAGCGTTGCGCCGCTCGGGCGACCGGATCGGCAGCGCGCGCGACGCTCAGTGCGGCAGATGCGGATCGAGGTGCTTGCCGAGATCGCGCGTCGGGATCTTGGTCAGATCCTTGTTGATCTCGGCAACGATCTTGCCGTGCACCGTTTTGGGCAGCAGCTCGCGCAGGTCCCCCAGGATCTTGGGCGCCGCGACCAGGACGAGGTGGTCGAACCGGTGCCGGTTCGCCGCGGTCGCCAGATGCTCGGACAGCTCACGCGCGAACGCGTACTCCGCGTGCCGCTGCGGATCGGTGCCGGGCTCCATGGCGTGCCGGCCGTGGGCGCCGGCATCCCCCGCCTGGCCCCGTCCAGCGCTGTCGAAGGTGCGACCCGGCCGGTCGCTCGCGATCTCCTTGCTCTGTGCCGTGGTGCCGAAGAACTCCCGCTCGGAGGTCGGCTTGAAGGCCCGCGACTTGCGGTCCTGCTCGAGCAGACGGGCGCGGCCGCCGTCGGCGATCAGAATCCACGTGGTCGGCATGAGCTCTCCCCGGATCGGCGCTGCAGGACCTCGCAACGTCCGTGATAATGGGACACTACCGCGGATTGTTCCAGGAGGCGATCCTCGCGGGAGCAATTCACCGGGCTGGACCGTTTGTCATAGGCGGCCTCAGGGCTCGCATCGAGGATCGCAGCCGTGGAGCTCAGGATGCAGGAACCCTTGCAGATCAGCTTTCACAACATGGAGTCATCGGACGCGCTGGAGCGGCGCGTGCGCGAACGTTGGGCCAAGGTCGAACGCCACTACGATGGCATCATCAGCGCACGCATCGTGATCGAGGCGCCCCACAAGCAGCCGCACAAGAGCACGCTTGGGATCTCGATCTCGATCGGCGTGCCCGGGCGAGACATCGTGGTCAAGCGCGAGCAGCGCCTGCACGAATCCGACGATCACGCCACCTGGGTGGTCAACGAAGCCTTCCAGGTTGCCGAGCGCCAGCTCGAGGAGCACGCGCAAAAGCAGCGCCGGGACGTGAAGGTGCACGAGGGCGAACGGGCGTACGCGCGGATCGCGCGCCTCTACCCGGACCAGGATTACGGGTTCATCGAAACGCGTGACCAGCTCAACATCTACTTCCATCGCGACGTGCTGCGCGACGCCGATTTCGCCGACCTGAAGGAGGGCAGCGAGGTGCTCTACACGCTCGCTCCCGACGAAGGCTCCATGGGCCCCATGGCGAGCAGCGTCTGGACGCTCGGCAGCGATCACCCCGTGCGCTGAGCGGAGGCGCGCTGCCGCTTCGGCGAGCGATCGGCGGCCGCGTCGCCGCCGATTCCCGGTGGCATTGGGAATGACAAGGAACAATCTGTATTTGTAAGATGGTAACAGCGCGCTTGGGGACTGGATGCGCCCCGGTCACGTCGACACAAGGCGGCTTGCCTGGCTTCGGAGCTCGATCATGCAGGTGCCCTTCCAGATTCGATTTCACAACATGGCGGCATCCGCGGCGATCGAGACCAGGGTCCGGGAACGGGTGGCGCGGTTGGAGCGGTTCTCCGACGGCATCATCTCATGTCGGGTGACGGTCGAAGCGCCGCACAAGCAACCGCACCGCAGCACCGTCGGGATTACCGTGGACATCGGCGTCCGCGGTCGCGAGATCGTGGTCAAACGCGAGTTCCGCCACCACGAATCGCGCGACGATGCGTATCAGGTGATCGGCGTGGCGTTCGATGCCGCCGAGCGCCAGCTGGAGGAGCACGCGCGCATGCAGCGGCGCGCCGTCAAGGCCCACGACGGCCCGATCTATGCCCGCGTGGTGCTTCTGTATCCCGAGCAGAGCTACGGCTTCATCGAGACCCCGGGCCGACTGAACGTGTACTTCCACCGCATCGTGGTCGAAGGCGATGCTTTCGACGACCTCGAGGTCGGCAGCGAGGTCATGTACTCGCTCGCCGAGGACGAAGGCCCGATGGGGCCGCAGGCGAGCCGGGTGCGCGTGCTGCGGGGCCGCCATTCGGTGCGCTAGCAGGGTGCTGAACAATTGGCCGGATGGACTGCTGTGGATCGCTGCGGCCGGCTGTCAGGGCGGGCAAGTTCGGCCGCGGAGCTGGTGATGGACGGGAAGGCGACGATGAAGCCCTCGCGCTCGGCAAGCTCGGTAAAGCGCGTCGCGCGGATCATGTTCTGCTCGCTTTGCAGGCAGCCGTGCAAAATCATGACCACCGGCACGGCGTCCTCGCTGCCGAGGCCATCCGGCACGAACACCTGGTACGTCCGCTCGCGCAATCCCGGGCCGGATCCTGGCGGCAACGTCCGGCTCAAGAGAATGCCCGCTGCCGCGCCGTCACCGAGCATCAGGACGCCGAGCAGAATGCCCGCGACCCAAAAGCGGCGTTCTCATGCTTTCCTCCACTGCCGACACGCGACCCCGGCATGCAGCTTTGATGCCGCGCATTGGTAGCGTTACGCAGGCGCTCCCTCGACCTCGAGCGTCCGCTTGTCTCGCAACCTCGGCCGCTGCGCGAGGTGGCCCGGAATCGATCACGTCAGGGCGTCGGAGCTTTGCGCTCATCGTGTGAGGCAGGGCTGTGTCCCGGCCCGGCGCGTCCGACCGTCGGGTTGCTGACGCGACTTCGCTCGAGCAAACACGAGGCTTCAGAAGCTCAGCGTCCAACCTTGGCGGCTCGCCTGCGCGCCCGTGTAGGCGACGCCGTGGACCCGGGCCGCCTGGCGATCGAGCAGGCTGATCTCGCTACCCTGGTTGCCGAGCGGCGCGACGTCGGCCGGAAGCGTGATCCGTACCGTCTCGCCGGCGCCGACGATGACGCCGGCGATGGTGAACCGGTCGTCGTTGCGGGTGGCGATCTGCCAGCCGGCGAGGTCGATCGGCTCGGGCGACAGATTCAGCAGGGTCACGCTCTCCATGCCCGGATCATGGCCGAACGGGTTCACCAGCGCGCCGACGATGCGCACGATGCCATCGTTGAACTCGTGCTCGTCCGGCGTGCCGCCACCCCGCACCACGTCCTCGAAGCGGCGCGACCCGGGCAGGGCGTGCCCGGTCTCGTCGTCGGTATGCAGAGCCTGCGATTGAAAGGCCAGGAACAGGGCGCACCAGCGGTTCTCGGCGGGATAGTGAATCAGCAGCGCACCGTCCTGCCAGACGCCGTCGTCGCTGACGAAGCGGCCGGCGTTGCCCTGGTTCATGTGGATGTCGTGGACGCCGTTGCCGGGCGCGAAGCCGAACACCTTGTCGCGCTGGCCCTCCGGGCCCCAACGTTCGCCGAACGCGTAGACCATCGCGGCCGGGTCGGCGATTGCCCGCTCCAGCTGGCTCGCCAGCAAATCGCTGAGGTCGTTGTCCATTCCAGGCAGATCGTGCGGCAGGGCGATCACCTTCTCGAGGTCGAAGGGGTTGCCGCGGATGTAGTCGATGCCGCCGCCCCCCGGCCGCCGGGGCAAGGCGTGAAAGCCGGGCGCGAGGGCGGCAAGCTGCTCGGTCAGCGGGTGGAGGAAGGCGGCGGTCGCGAAGTACACCAGCTGCGAGGGTTCGAGGCTGGATTTGACATTGACCGGGAGGCGAAAGCTCGCTGCGCCGGCATCGAGGTGGATCTGATAGTGCGGGGTGTCGTCGTCGGTCTCGCGGTGATGGGCCAGAGGCCGGCCCTTGACCACGCCGTAATTCCTGAGCGGCATCGAATGAGCTCCTTTCGAAAATCGAACCGGACGAGGTCATTAGCGTCCGGGATCAGCCCTCTTGTCAACCAGAACGTTAGGTGATCCCGAGAGGGCAGCCAGCGCCGATCCTGCGAGTCGAGAGGCTTGTACCGAGATCACAGATGCCGGGCCCGGCCGCGGCGCGAGAGATGACTGCGAATCTGGGCGAGCGTGATCGGGCGAAAGTCCCAGAGGTCAACCCCGACGTCGACCTGGCGGGGCAGCGGCGCGAGGCGGCCGTGGCTGTGTCCGTGCAGGTTGAGGGCGCCCCGGCTCATGCGGTTCCAGGTGCGCAGCGGGTAATGGCAAAGGATCAGCCAGGTGCCGTCCACCTCCAGCTCGAGGTAGGTCTGGACGCTCGCCCAGCCGGCCAGCGCGGCGGTCGCGGGGCCGTCGTTGTTGCCGGCGATCAGGTGCTTGGTGCCGGCGAGCGCCGCGAGCAGCCGGGCCATGTGGTCCGCCGGCTGGCGCACGGCGAAGTCGCCGAGGTGCCAGACCTCGTCGCCCGCGCCCACGACCTCGTTCCAGCGCGCCACCATGGTCGCGTCCATCTCGGCCACGCTGCCGAACGGCCGCTTGAACAGCCCGCGGGCGCCGCCGTGGCCGAAGTGGTGATCGCTCGTGAACAACAGGCTCACATCCGGCGCCCGATCGCCGTCGCCCTCCGGCCCGTCACGATGGGCCTCTCTGCGCAGCCTTGGGGATTGCCCGGCAGGAGGCAAGGACGGAAAGCCGCCGGGCGCAGTTTTGCATCACGGCGCAGCAATTCGCTTCCGGCTGATGAATTTTGGCGATATCAAGGTCGCATGGCGGCGGCCGCACACCTCGATTCGCTGAACCCGGCGCAGCAGGCGGCGGTCGCGTTCGACGTTCCGGCCTGCGGCGGCGCGGCACCCGGTCGCCCACTTCTGATCATCGCCGGCGCCGGCACCGGCAAGACCGCCACGCTGGCGCATCGGGTCGCCCATCTGATCCTGAACGGCGCCGATCCGAAGCGGATTCTGCTGCTCACCTTCAGTCGCCGCGCGGCCGAAGAGATGACGCGGCGGGTCGAGCGGATCTGCGCGCAAAGCCGGGCCGATGTCGCCGGCGCGGTCACGTGGTCCGGCACCTTCCATGCGATCGCGAACCGGCTGCTGCGCCTGTATGCCGAGCCGATCGGCCTCGATCCCGCCTTCACGGTGCTGGATCGCAGCGACGCCGCCGACCTCATGAACCTGCTGCGCGACGAACTCGGCCTCAGCGAGAAGGAGCGGCGCTTCCCGAAGAAGGCGACCTGCCTTGCGATCTACTCCCATGCGGTCAACGCCCGCGTCGAGCTCGAGCGCCTGCTCGCGCACGCCTTTCCCTGGTGCGGCGACTGGGCAGAGGAGCTCAAGGACCTGTTTCGCGCCTACGCTCTGGCCAAGCAGGCGCAGCGGGTCCTCGACTACGACGATCTGCTGCTCTGGTGGGCGAGAATGATGGCGCATGCCTCGATCGCCGAGGACGTCGCCCTGCGCTTCGACTTCGTCCTGGTCGACGAGTATCAGGACACCAACGCGCTTCAGGCCGAGATCCTGCTGAAGCTCAAGCCCGACGGGCGCGGGCTCACGGTGGTCGGGGACGACGCCCAGTCGATCTACGGCTTCCGGGCGGCGACGGTGCGCAACATTCGCGGCTTCCCGCGCGCGTTCGAGCCCCCGGCCGCGGTGCTCCCGCTCGAGCAGAACTACCGCTCGACCCAGCCGATCCTGGATGCCGCCAACGCGCTGATGCGCCTGGCCCCGGAGGGGTTCACCAAGAGCCTGTTCTCGGCGCGCCGCTCGCCGCAGAAGCCGGTCTTCGCCACCGTGCCCGACGAGGCCGCCCAGGTCGATTACGTGGTGCGGCAGGTTCTGGACAACCGGGAGGCGGGCCTTGCCCTGCGCGAGCAGGCCGTGCTGTTCCGCACCGGCCATCACAGCGGCCGGCTCGAGCTGGAGCTCGCGCGGCGCAACATCCCCTTCGTCAAGTTCGGCGGGCTCAAGTTCGTCGAGACGGCGCACGTCAAGGACGTGCTCGCGTTGTTGCGCCTGGCCGAGAACCCGCGCGATCGGATGGCCGGTTTTCGGACCTTCCAGCTGCTGCCCGGCATCGGCCCCGGCATCGCGCGCCGGGCGCTCGCGGTCCTCGAGGCCGGCAACTTCGACTTCGCGGCGCTTGCGGCGCTGCAACCGCCCGCCGCCAGCGCCGAGCTGTGGCCGGCTCTGGTCGAGCTCATGCGCGCGCTCACCGGCCGCGAGGCGTTCGCCGGCCAGCTCGAGCTGATCCGCGCGTTCTACGATCCGCTCCTGGAGGAGCTGTACGACCACGTGCGCGCGCGGCTCGCCGACCTCGACGAGCTCGGCCGCATCGCCGGCAGCTATCGGACGCGCGCGCGCTTTCTGATCGAGCTCACGCTGGATCCGCCCGCGGCGGTCGGCGATGAGGCGGGGACGCCGCTCCGCGATGAGGACTACCTGGTCCTCTCGACCATCCATTCGGCCAAGGGACGGGAGTGGAAGGCGGTGTTCGTGCTGAACGTCGCCGACGGCTGCATCCCCTCCGACATGGCGACCGGCTCGACCGCGGAGATCGAGGAGGAGCGCCGGATCTTGTACGTCGCCATGACCCGCGCGCGCGATCAGCTCCACCTGATCCACCCGCGCCGGTTCTACACGAGCGCGCAGCCGCCGCTCGGCGACCGCTACGTGCACGCGCCGCGCAGCCGCTTCATTCCCGACGCGCTGCTCGGCCTGTTCGATCACCGGATGCCGGGATCGGCCCGGGCACGCGGCGATCGGTCTGCCCGGCCGGAGCTGCCGAAGGTCGACCTCGGCGCTACGCTGCTCGACATGTGGCGCTGAGCTGCCGCAGCCTAGTGGTCGAGATCTAACGGAAGATACCCGCGCACGAGGCCTTCGGAGATTCTCGCCGGAGTTCAGCTTGTAGCCAGTAGCTGACCTGGGTATTGCCCATCAACTCACTTCCCGCGCCACTGCGTGGTCAGGTCCTTTCTTTAGTCATGCGCAGGGGACGGGCCAGCATGCCCCAATCGGCCAAAATCACTTGCGCCCTTTGCCGCCCCCGTCGTTGCCGCCGGCCTTACCGCCGCTGTCGCCTTGCCGCCGTCGCGGCCCTTGCCACTGCCCGATCTCTGGATTGCTCCAGTTCAGCCGCCACAGGGCGGCTGAGCTACATCCATCTTTTGGGTCAAACGAGATTGCGTTGAAGCGCCAGGCGGCCTAGCTTTCGATGGAAATCGAAGTCGGTCAGCCGGGGCGCGATCCAATCTCGGCGCAAACTAGGGAGGCACAAGTTTCCTGACACCTTTTCTGCCTCACCGACATGTTCTGGAACACCAATGGACTTAGAAAGATCAAGGTACGCGACTGTTCCGCCGCGACGACGTATTATGCCGCTCTATTCTTTTGTCCTGCGCTTGCTAGAGCGTGCGAAGTGCAGAATGTTCGCGACATCGATTGAAATACATAGTACTGGAAAAACACTGCTGGTACTGATCATTGGTCTTCCGGCTGTACAGCGATGGAAAAAAATCCGTTGGAAGGATAAACCTGAGCTTTATGACCTTATGTATTCGCTGCGGTGGGGAGATGCAGTTACCAACAATTACGGCTTTGCACCGGCGGAATCAGACGAACCAGAGCGCTTCCAGCTACAGCTCTATGCCGAGCTGATTAAACTTCTGGCGGCTTCAAGTGGAGAGTTTGTCGCAAAGGACGTGCTTGAGATAAGCTGTGGCCGGGGAGGTGGCTTCCGCCATCTGATCGGCCTCTTGCCGGTCCAGTCTCGGGCGATTGGTCTGGATTTCTCGATCAATGCCATTCGATACTGTACTCATCGTTACACGGATCACCCGAATGTCGCGTTTGTGTGCGGGCATGCGCTGCGTCTGCCGTTCCGGGACATGTCCTTCGACGTCGTGGTGAACGTCGAGGCGTCGCACGCCTATCGCGACGATGCCGCCTTCTTGCGAGAGGTGAGCCGAGTCCTAGTGCGGGGTGGCAAGTTTCTCTATGCCGATTACCGACGCCGGTACAATCTCCCTACGCTGGCGCGGCTGGCCCGAGACACCGGCTTCTCCGGGACCTTCCACGATATCACCGCTAACGTGGCGGCAGCATGTCAACTGGACGCCGGGCGAAGACTAGCTCTCATCCGCGACGCAGTGCCCTGGTACTATCGCGTTCTCGCAAACGAACGGCTCAAGCGGTACGCGGCGGTCCCGGGAACTGTGAACTTCGAGCGTTTCCGAGGCGGAGACCGCCTGTACTTCATGACGTGTCTGACGCGGCTGCGATGATGTATGCCCCTTGCGGCACTACTAGTGCGCTTCGGCTCTGTCATTGCGGAGCGTGCTCAGGGGCAGGCCGCTCGGGACCGAAGATGGTTACAATCTCCAGGAGCCGAATGTCTGAAACGGGTCACGACCGGCCGCTCCGTTTGTACGGCAGCCGGTGGCGTGGGCCGGGGACCATCCGTCAGATTTCCACCACTAGCGTTCCTCGCAGATCATGGTGCGCGTCCCGACCGTTACCACGGCGTCGCGCGAGGGCTGCTTGTTCCACACTTTCAGGACGTAAGTCCGGGGCCCGGGCGCGGGCCGATCGACGAACAGGCCGCCCGCCGTCCCCGTGACCCGCGCCTGCGACGTCGGTCTCGGATGACCTTGGGCCTGGTCCTGACCGAGCATCCAGCGCGCGATCTCGGCGCCGTCGCGCTCGAGGCTGGCCACGGCCTCGACCTGGAGCGTGGCGCTTCGCGCATGCTCGGCGCCGGTGGTGTGAACGTAGACCAGGAAGCTCAGGCTCCACTGCACGACCACCGGCCCGCCCGCGACCGCGAGCGTCACCCGGCTGGCCTCGACCGCATCCTGGCCGCGGGTGCTGACTGTCTTGGTTGCGACGTCGCTCGCCCAGTTGGTCATCGGACCGGTTTCTCCCGACGTGGTCCCGCCGACCGCCTGCGCCGACGCGTCCTCGGCCGACGCGAACTCAGCCGACACGTCCTCGAAGGTGAGCGGCGCGAGCACGAGCGCGAGGGCGAACCGGAAACCTGTGGCCCTCGGGTACGCGCTGCGCCTTCGCTCACGCCGACGCCAGCCGTGCGCCGGGCGCGGGACCCGGCGCATGGCGCGGCGACTATTCCTGCAGATAGCCGATCTCACGCCACTTGGCGTACTCCTCACGGAACGCCGCATAGTGGTCGTAGATCTCCTTGAAGCGCGGATCGGCGGCGGCTTCCTCCTGAGCGACCTCCTCCCAGGCTTGGCGGAACGCCTCGATGAACTCGGGCGGCCATTGGTGGATGGTGACGCCCTTGCTCTCATGGAAGGCGATCGCGTCGCCCTGGGAAGCTTCGGCGGCGCTCATGAGCCACAGATTCGCCTCGTTGCAGGCGATCTCCACGATTTTCTGATAGCTCGCCGGCAGCTCGTTCCAGGCGTCCATGTTCATGATCAGCTCGACGAACGACGCCTGCTGATGCCAGCCCGGGAAGTAGTTGTGCTTGGCGATCTCGTGAAACCCGAGCGACTTGTCGAGCGACGGATAGGAGAACTCGGTGGCGTCGAGCACGCCGCGCTCGAGCGCCGGATAGATGTCGGCGCCGGCGAGCAGCTGGGTCGAGACGCCGAGCTTGCCCACGACCTTGGCGCCGAGGCCGAAGAAGCGCATCTTCAGACCCTTGAAGTCGTCCAGCGTCTCGATCGGCTCGCGGAACCAGCCCGAGGACTCGGCGACGACGATGCCACACTGAAAGCCCTTGATGTTGTGCTCGCCGTAGCCCTGCTCGTAGAGCTGGTACCCGCCGCCGTGCTGAATCCAGGCGACGTATTCGTTGACGTTGGGCCCGAACGGCACCGAGGAGAAGAAGATCAGATGCGGCACGCGCCCAGCGTGAAAGCCGGTGCTGGTGTAGGACGCCTGCACCGAGCCCTTGGAGACGGCGTCGAACACCTCGAGCGCCGGGACCAGGGCGCCCGGCTCGTTGAACTGGATCTCGAAGTTGCCGTCGGTCATGGTCTCGATGTTGTCGACCACCCTGAGGATGTTTTGGCCGAGCACGTCGAGCGTGCTGGTGTAGGAGCTGGCGAGCTTCCAGCGCACCCGCTCCTGCGCGTCTGCGGCGCCGGTCCCGGCCAATGCCCAGCCGGCAACTCCGGCGACCGCCGCCACTTGAAGCCAACTATAGCGTTGCATCCCTATGAGCCCCCCTCTTGAAGTGCGCGAAGCCGCTCGCGCCACGGCTTGGCCGGCTCGAGCCGGCCCCGTTGGAGTGAACGCAGACGAGCGTACCATCACTTGATCGTGGCTTCGAGTCACGAACGTGCGGAGCAAGCCCCAGAGCGCGCGGCTTTCGCCATCGTCCCGGGGTCACGCATCAACACCTTGCCAGGGCAGCACGACGACCCCATGATCGGGGCGAACCGTGGGACGGAGGACGAGCGAGATGAGCTTGCGCGCAGGCCAATCCATGGACGTCGAAGAGTTTCTGGCGCGCTTCGGTGACAAGACCGAACGCTACGAGCTGCTGGATGGCCTGCCGATCCCGCGTTCCACGGGGACCGCCGCTCACGCCCGGATCGTCCGGCGCGTCATTGGCGCTTTGCGCCGGCAGCTGAGCGGGCGTCCATGGCGCGCCGTGACCGAGACGCCGGTGCCGATCGACCGCGCCACCCTGCTGGTTCCCGACGTCCTGGTCTCGTTCAAGGCGTTCGATCAGGCGAGCCCGGAAAGCAGCGATCCCGCGGTCGTGGTGGAGGTCGTGTCCAGCGACACTCAGGCCCGCGACCGCGGCGACAAATGGCTGAAATACGCGACCCTGGCGAGCCTGCAGCACTATCTCCTGATCGCCACGGACGACCATCGCATCGAGTCGTTCTCGCGCTGCGATGCCGCCCGCTGGACCTACCGCACCTATCAGGACGGGCTGAAGGCCAACGTCGCGCTGCCGGCGCTGGACGTCTGTCTCCTGTCCGCGGAGCTCTACGAGGGCATCGATCTGGATCGCCGCGGCGGTCCGCGGACCAGCTGAGCATCCCAGCTGAGCATCCCAGCTGAGCATCCCAGCTGAGCATCCCAGCTGAGCATCATCCACGGCTCGCCCGTCGCGCCCGGCCAAGATCAAGCGATCAAGCGGAGGAGCAACGTCATGTCCGCGTTCACCACGCGTCCGGAGATCCTCGGCACCTTCGGCGTGGTGGCGTCGACGCACTGGCTGGCCACCGCCACGGGCATGGCCACCCTCGAGCGCGGCGGCAATGCGTTCGACGCCGCGGTCGCAGCCGGCTTCGCGCTCCAGGTGGTCGAGCCGCATCTGAACGGTCCGGGCGGCGATCTGCCGATCCTCCTGTACAGCGCCAAGCGCGATGCCACTGAGGTAGTCTGCGGTCAGGGCGTCGCGCCGCGCGCCGCCACGATTCCGGCCTATCGCGCCCTGGGCCTCGACCTGGTTCCCGGGACCGGGTTGCTTGCGGCCGTCGTGCCGGGCGCGTTCGACGCCTGGCTGCGGATGCTGCGCGATCACGGCACGCTGCCGCTCCGCGACGTGCTGGCACCCGCGATCGGCTTCGCGCACAACGGCTATCCGCTGGTGCCGATGATCAGCGCCACGATCGAGCGGGTGCGTGATCTGTTCGCGACCGAATGGCCGAGCTCCGGGGCGGTGTATCTGCCGGGCGGCGACGTGCCGGCGCCCGGCACCGTGTTTCGCAATCCGGCGCTCGCCGCCACCTATCGGCGCATCCTGGCGGAGGCCGAGAGCGCGGATGGCGATCGCGAGGCCCAGATCGAGGCGGCGCGGCGCGCCTGGTACCGCGGCTTCGTCGCCGAGGCGATCGATCGCTTCTGCCGGAGCAACCAGGTCCTGGACGTCACGGGCCGCCGCCATCGGGGTCTGCTCACGGCCGACGATCTGGCCAGCTGGGAGGCGAGCGTCGAGCCGCCGCTCACTTGCGATTATCACGGCTACACTCTGTGCAAGGCCGGTCCCTGGAGCCAGGCGCCGGTGGCGTTGCAGCAGCTGGCACTCCTGAAGGGGTTCGATCTCGGCGGCCTGTCGGCGACCGATCCGGCATTCGTGCATACGGTGGTCGAATGCGCCAAGCTCGCGTTTGCCGACCGCGAGGCCTTCTACGGCGATCCGGATTTCGTCGAGGTGCCGATCGCGACCCTGCTGGGCGAGCCCTACAACGAGGCGCGCCGCCGCCTCGTCGCGGACGACGCGTCGCTGGCGCTGCGGCCGGGGCGGATCGACGGCCATGGCGGCGCGGTGCCGTGGCAGCCGCGCGGGGTCGCCGAGGACCTGGCCCATGCCGGCGCCCACGGCGGCATCGGCGAGCCCACCGTGGCCCGGGCCGAGCTGGCGGGGCGGGGCGACACCTGCCACGTCGACGTGATCGATCGCCATGGCAACATGGTCGCGGCGACGCCTTCGGGCGGCTGGCTGCAGAGCTCACCGGTGATCCCGGAGCTCGGCTTCGGTCTCGGCACGCGCGCCCAGATGTTCTGGCTCGAGGAAGGTCTGCCGGCCAGCCTCGCCCCGGGCAAGCGGCCACGCACCACGCTGTCCCCCGCGCTCGCGCTGCGCGACGGCGAGCCGTACCTGGCGTTCGGCACGCCGGGTGGCGACCAGCAGGATCAGTGGTCGCTGCACGTGTTCCTGCGCCACGTTCACTTCGGCATGAACCTGCAGGAGGCGATCGACGCGCCGGCATTCCACACCGAGCATGCGCCGAGCTCCTTCTATCCGCGGGCGGCGCGTCCCGGCCACGTCGCGGTGGAAGGCCGCTTTCCGAAGGCCACGCTCGACGATCTGCGCCGGCGCGGCCACGCGGTCGAGGTATGCGACGACTGGAGCCTGGGCCGGGTCTGCGCCGCCGCCAAGGATGGCCTGGTGCTCAAAGCCGCAGCCAATCCGCGCTTCATGCAGAACTACGCGATCGGCCGCTAGGGCATTTCGGTTCAGTTGAGATCGGTGCCAGCCCACGCCCCCTCCCGGCCACCCACAGGGTACCACGGGATTGGGTGGCCGGGAGGGGGAGCGGCTGGGGCCGCCCAAAGGAAGAACGCCCTAGCGTCAGCGGCGATCGCCAGTCCGGGTCTCGCCGACATTCACCGCCAGGGGTTCTCGACCACCAGCTCCACGAAGTGGCGCATGTCGCTGATGTTACGCGTGAGGAGAATCAGACCGTGGTGCTGCGCCGTCGCGGCGATCAACGAATCCATATTGGAGACGGCGATGCCCTTTGGGAGAGCCGCGGTCATCTTCCCCCAGGTGTGCGCCACGTGTTCATCGAACGGCAGGATTCTGTGAGCAAAGCGGATGGCAATGTCGGACGTCAGCCAGGTTTGCAGGCGCGCGTACAACGAGCTGTTGCGATCGAGGCGGAGGGCACCGCGATAGATCTCGGCAAGCGTCAGAGCGCTGATGAAAAGCCGCGGCTCATCGCCGGCATGCCCGGTCAGCCACCCGGTGACGCCAGCGTTCGGTCTAGGCTTCACCAGCTCCGAGATGACGTTGGTATCGAGCAGCCAGCTCACCAGGGCAGATCCCGGATGGCATCAGGGTCCCTGTCCAGATCGATCTCGCCTTTCGCCATGGCCTCGGCCAGCGGCGAGTTGCGGAAGAACTCGACAAGGTTCTCCCGCGGCGCCATCAGTCGGTCATAGTCCGCCGCCGAGACCAGAACCGCGACCTCCGCGCCGCGCCGGCTGATCCGCTGAGGCCGGCCGGCGAGCGCTTCGTCGATCAGGCTGCTGAGGCGTGCACGTGCCTCCTGCACCTGCCAGCTGCGGCGGGTGCGGGCTGCCAGTCCTGGACGCGATTCCTTCTTGTCCGAGGACGGCACCTCTGCATTGTGTCGATTCGACATGCCGGGCGCTCCTGTACAGTAAGTACAGGATATGGTCACTGCGCAACCGACAGCCAAGTCAGGAGGCAAACTCGAATGGCGGAATACCGGCTCTACTGCTTCGCGCAGTCCGGCAACGCCTACAAGGCGGCGCTGATGCTGCAGCTGTGCGGTGCCGACTGGGAGCCCCGCTTCGTCGACTTCTTCAACGGCGAGCAGCGCACCCCCGAGTTTCGCCGGCTCAACGAGATGGGCGAGGTGCCCGTGCTGGAGCATCAGGACGTCAGGCTCACCCAGTCGGGGGTGATTCTCGACTATCTCGCTGGCAGCTTCGGCAGGTTCGGGTGGGCGAGCGAGGAAGAGCGGCGCGAGATCCTGCGCTGGCTGCTCTGGGACAACCACAAGCTCACCAGCTACGTCGCGACGCTGCGGTTCCTCCTTCGGTTCATGAACACCGGCGAGACGCCCGTGACCGAGTTCCTGCGCGGCCGCGTGAGCAACGCACTTTCCGTCCTGAACGGCCATCTCGAGGGCGGGCGGTTCGCCGTCGCCGAGCGTCCGACCATCGCCGACATCTCCATGTGCGGCTATCTCTATTGGCCGGACGAGTTCGGGGTCAGCTGGAGCGATCATCCCCAGATCGAGGCCTGGCTGGAGCGGATCAGGGCGCTGCCGGGGTGGATCCATCCGTACGAGCTGATGCCGGGCCATCCCTTGCCTGGGCGAACCTGATCGGCCGGCGAACCTCACGCGCGACCAAAATGCATCGAGCCCGCGCTGGCGCGCTCTACCTCACCTCCACCAAGAGCCTGTCCGGGACCAAGATGGCCAAAGCCGGCGATCAGCCGCCAGCCAGCAACTGATCGCCCGGGAGGGGCCGGGCGCGCGACCGGCCCTGTTTGCGCGGCCACCGAGCATCACGGCAGCGACCATCCCCGCGCCGAGGCGGATTCGACTATAAGAGCGACTCCATCGATCGTTCCTGCCGGGCCGGAGGAGGGGACGCGGACTGCCGAACCAGAAAACCATCAACGTGCTGACCTTGTCCTCGCTGTATCCGAACCGGGACATGCCGCAGCACGGGATTTTCGTGGAGAACCGGCTGCGTCGTCTGCTGGACAGCGGCGAGGTCGCCTCGGTCGTGGTCGCGCCGGTGCCCTGGTTTCCTTTCACCAACCGGAGCTTTGGCCGCTACGCGACTTTCGCCGGGGTGCCCCGGGAAGAGCGACGCCACGGTATCGCCGTGTTGCACCCCCGCTATGCCCTGATCCCCAAGATCGGCATGTCCTCGGCCCCGGTCCTGATGTATGGGGCCCTGCGGCGCTGCCTGGAGCGGGTCCTGCGGGACCGCTTCCGCTTCGACGTCCTCGATGCCCATTACTTCTATCCGGACGGCGTCGCTGCGGTCATGCTCGCGCGGCGCCTGGGGAAGCCCGTGGTGATCACGGCGCGTGGCACGGACATCAACCTGATCTCCGACTACCGGCTGCCCGGGCGCTGGATCCTTTGGGGCGCGAAGCGAGCCGCCGGCATCGTCGCGGTGTCCGAGGCTCTACGCGCCCGCCTGATCGAGCTCGGCATCGAGGCGAGCCGCATTCGGGTCCTCCGCAACGGCGTCGACCTGGAGCTGTTCGCGCCCGGCGACCGGGTGGCGGCGCGGCGGGCGCTAGGGCTGAACGTGGACGGCGTCGTCGTGCTGTCGGTCGGCCAGCTCATCCCGCGCAAAGGTCACGACCTCGTCATCCGGGCGATCGCGCGGCTGCCGGAGGCCACGCTCGCGATCGTCGGCGAGGGCCCCGACGCGGCCGCGCTGCAGCGCCTGGCCGAGCACGTGGGAATCGGCGGACGCGCGCGGTTCCTGGGTGCGATGCCTCAGGAGCGCCTGGCCGCCGTGTACAATGCCGCCGATGTCCTGGTGCTCGCCTCCACTCGCGAAGGCTACCCGAACGTGCTTCTCGAAGCGCTCGCCTGCGCCACGCCGGTGGTGGCGACCGCCGTCTGGGGCACGCCCGAGATCGTCGGGGCTCCTGCGGCCGGGCGGTTGGTCGAGGAACGCACTCCCCAGGCGTTGAGCGGCGCGCTCCGCGACCTGCTCGCCGACCCGCCGGCGCGCGCCGCGACCCGGGCTTACGCCAAGCGCTTCGGCTGGGGGCCGACCACCGCGGGGCAACTGCGCTTGTTCAAGTCTGTTCTCGACCGACGGGACTGACGCCTCGAATCGGAGCCGACAATGGCTGCGCGGGAACGCACTGGCTCCCGACCGGCTGGGCCCTGGGACGGGCGCTGCGATGGCCGATGAGCAAGCGGTGGGGAATGTGCTGAAGCTGGTCCATGTATTCCCGACCTTCGCAGTCGGCGGCACGCAGGTGCGGTTCGCCGCGCTGGCCAATGCGTTGGGGCTGGAATTCGAGCATGTCGTGGTCAGCCTGGACGGCGCGTGGGGAGCCGAGCGCCTCGTGCAGCCGGGCGTGCGTCTACGTCCGCGGCCGGTCGGCGTGCGCAAAGGCGGCCGGCTCAGCCTGGCGAATCTGCGGACTTTCCGAGACCTTCTGCATCAGGAGCGGCCGGATCTCCTGGTGACCTACAACTGGGGCGCCATCGAGTGGGCGCTCGCCGACCGGGCTCGCCCGATCTGTCCCCATCTGCACGTGGTCGACGGCTTCGGTCCGGAGGAGGCGCAAGGGCAGCTGCGCCGCCGGGTCTGGATGCGCCGGCTCGCCCTGTCCGGTTCGACGACGGTCGTGGTGCCCTCCCAAACATTGCGCAGGCTGGCCACCGGATCCTGGCGGCTCGACCCGACTAGGGTGCACCACATCCCGAATGGCGTCGACGCGGCGGTCCTCAACGACCAGGCACGCCGACCTCTCGAGCTGCGCCGGCAGCCGGAGGAGCGCCTGTTCGGGACGCTCGCCGGCCTGCGGCCGGAAAAGAACCTGGCCCGTCTGCTCAGGATCGCGTCGCTGCTGCCGGAGGAGGTTCCATGGCGGCTGATCATCGCCGGCGACGGGCCCGAGCGGCCGGTACTCGAGCTGCAAGCCCGCGCGCTCGGGCACTCCGAGCGGGTCGTCTTCACCGGGTTCGTCGATCGGCCGGGGGCGCTGCTCGGGGCGCTGGACGTCTTCGCGCTCACCTCGGACACCGAGCAAATGCCGATCAGCGCGCTCGAGGCCATGGCGGTCGGCCTGCCGGTGCTTTCGACCGACGTCGGCGATCTGCGAGCCATGCTGCCCGCGGCAAGCCGCGCCACCTGCCTGTTCGCCCGCGACGACGAGGCCGCGTTTGCGGAGCGCCTCGCGGCGCTGCTCGCATCGCCCGAAGAGTGCCGGCGGCTGGGGGCGCTGAATTGCGCAAAAGCCGCGGATTTCCGGCTCGAGACCATGGTCGATCGCTACGACTGGCTGTTCCGGCGCCTGGTCGCGTCAGGATGAACGCCCCACGGGAAATGCGGTCGCGGCGGGTGGGAGCGGGTGGATCGACAGTGGTCGCGCCCAGCCTGCGGTTGCGGGGATGCAGATCTCCTGCGCATCTGCTAGCCTCCCGTCGCCTCCTGGCTTTGAGGAACAAGGCAGACCATGCGGCGGGTCCTGATCGGCGCCATTCCGTTCGTCGTCCTCGCGGCCATGCTCGCGTTGCGCGTCTTTGACCCTCTGGCGCTCCAGGAGCTTCGCTGGCTGGCGTTCGACACGTACCAGCGCCTCGCGCCCCGCGCCTACGATCCGGCCATGCCGGTCAGGATCGTCGACGTCGACGACGAATCGCTCGCCCGCATCGGCCAGTGGCCGTGGCCACGCACCCATCTTGCGAACCTGCTCGAGCGTCTGACCGCGGCCGGCGCCGCGGCGATCGCCTTCGATGTCGTATTCGCGGAACCCGATCGCAGCTCGCCCGAGCAGGCGCTGAAGCTGTGGCCGGCGACCCTCGAGGTGCTCTCGGTTCGGGACAGCGTCGCGGTCCTGCCCTCGCACGACAGCATTCTTGCCGACGCCATCGAGCAGTCCCCGGTGGTGACCGGGTTCGTCCTGACCCACACCAGGCCCGGCGTCACTCTGGCGGATGCCTCGCCACCTCGAGGCGACGAAGAGCGGGCTTCGGACCCGCTGGCGGCCTGGGCCCTGGCCGACGCGTCGCTCGAGCCGGAGGCGAGCGAGCCGGGGGGCTTCCCGCAGGAGAAGGCCACCTTCGCGATCGCCGGCGACGATCCGAGACCCTTCGTGCCGCAATTCACCAGCGCGGTCTCGAACCTGCCCGAGTTGGCGACGGTCGCGCTGGGCAACGGCGCGCTGAATTCGACGCCGGACAGCGATCAGGTGATCCGACGCGTGCCGTTGATCCTGGCGCTGCAGGGCACGCTGTACCCGTCGCTCGCGGCGGAAGCGCTCCGGGTCGCTCAAGGAGCCCGGACCGCTGTCATCAAATCGTCGGGGGCGAGCGGCATCCCCGCGTTCGGCGAACGCACCGGCGTCAGCACCATCCGGATCGGACAGCTCGAGATACCCACCGATCGGCACGGTCGCCTTTTGGTCAGGTTCACCAAGCAGGAGCCGGCACGCTACATTCCAGCATGGACGGTCCTGGAGGACGACTTCGATCCGGACACCGTCGCCGGGCAGATCGTGCTCATCGGCACCAGCGCCCCCGGCCTCCACGACATTCGCGCCACGCCACTTGACGCCTCGGTCCCGGGGGTCGAGGTCCACGCCCAGGCGATCGAGCAGATCCTGGCCGGCGACTTCCTCCATCGGCCCGACTTCGCCGACGGCGCGGAGCTCGCCTACATGCTGGTGCTCGGCCTCGTCCTGATCGTGCTGCTGCGTGCGGTGGGCGCGCTCGTGAGCCTGGTCGTGGGGGGTGTGGCGACGGCACTCGTGCTCGCCGGCTCGTGGCTGGCGTTCGACTGGCACGGCTGGCTGTTCGATCCCGTCCAGCCGTCGCTCATGGTGCTGCTCGTGTTCGTCACCGCGGAAGGCATCTCGTACATGCACTCCGAGACCGAGCGCCGGCAGGTGCGCGGGGCGTTCAAGCAGTACCTGGCGCCGGAGCTGGTCGATCAGCTGGCGCGGCGGCCGGAACTTCTGCGGCTCGGCGGCGAGCAGCGGACCATGTCCATCATGTTCTGCGACGTCCGCGGGTTCACCACCATCTCCGAGCAATACAAGGACGATCCGCAAGGTCTGACCGCCTTGGTGAACCGGCTGCTGACGCCGATGACGGACGTGGTTCTGGGATGCCGGGGCACGATCGACAAGTACATCGGCGACTGCATCATGGCATTCTGGAACGCGCCGCTCGATGATCTCGAGCATGCCGCCAACGCCTGCCGGGCGGCGCTCGGCATGCACGCGGCGATTCGGGCATTGAACGTCACGCTGGCCGAGGAAAGTGCGGCGGCAGTGCCGGCGGACCAGAACCGGGCCGCCGGGCAGCGGCAGGCCGTAGCGGGCAATGGCCACCTCGCGGAGCTGCTTCGCGCCGCCGATCTGGGCTTCGCCAAATCCCAGTACGCGCTGGGCAAGGCGTGCCGCGACGGCCTCGGCACCCCGCTCGATGCCAAGGCGGCCGCGGCCTGGTTCGAGCGCGCCGCCGAGCAGGGCCATGCCCCGGCCCAGCGCAATGCCGGGCTGCAGTACGCCGAGGGTCGCGGGGTCGCCCCCGATCCGGTGCGCGCCGCCGTCTGGTTGACGCTGGCCGAGCAACAGGGCACGACCGGCGGCGAGGCGGCGCTCCTGGAGCTGCGCGGCAGGCTCGATCCCGAGCAGCTCCAGGAGGTCGACCAGCGCGTGCGCCTGTGGCAACCACGCCCCGCCACCCGCAAGGCGATCCAGGTCGACATCGGGATCGGGATCAACACCGGCCAGTGCGTGGTCGGCAACATGGGCTCGGACCAGCGGTTCGACTACTCGGTCCTCGGCGATGCGGTGAACCTGGCCTCGCGGCTCGAGGGCCAGTGCAAGACCTATGCCGTACCGATCATCATCAGCGAGGAGACCCAGCGTCTGGCGCCCGATTTCGCGGCACTGGAGCTCGACCTGATTGCGGTCAAGGGCAAGAAGGAAGCGGTGCGCATCTTCGCCCTGCTGGGCGAGCCCGAGGTGGCCGCGAGCGCGCCGTTCGCCGCGCTGCGGGCCCGGCATCTCGAGATGCTCGAGGCCTACCGCCAGCAGCGCTGGGACGAGGCGAGCGCGATGGTCGGCGCATGCCGCGCCCTCGACGATCGGCTGGACGACCTGTACGACGTCTACCGCACCCGGATCGACGCCATGAGGCAGGATCCACCCGGCCCGAACTGGGACGGCGTGTTCGTCGCCACCTCGAAGTGATCATGAGCACCAACCTTTGCGTCGCAATGGACCGCGCCGCCGTGATCGGCGGCCGCCGGTTCCGCGAGGGCGAGCTGGTGCTCCTCAAAGCCGCCTCAGCGCTGGAAGCCGGCGACGTGGTGATCGTCGGGGAAGCGAGCCTTTGCCTGCGGCGACTGCCGCTCGGCGGCGGAGCCGGCAGCGCGGCACGCGAAGACAAGATTCCTGGAACTGCTTCTGGTGGAAGGGCTTCTAAAACCTTCTCCCTGGTTCGAAGAATCCTTTGCATGCCTGGGGTTGCCGGGTTTGGCGAAACGGGCTCATGCTTCCGCTGACCGGATGAGGATTGAGCCATCCGGCTCGAGCTGGCGAGCGACGAACTTCCTCCTGGCCGCATCCTCGATCTTCGAACGTTGATGGCGAAACGCTGCAAGCCGAGCGCGTTGGCTCGCGCCTCTGGCTCCGAAGCGATCCTCCAGCGCTTCGCCGCTGACGGCGCAGGTGATTTCTCCACTGGCGGTGCGGGCGGGAAAGAGAACGACGTCACGGGTGCTGTCGAAGGTTTCGGTCTTGTCAGGAAAGTCAATCGGGGATCGCTCGGTCATGCCCAAAGCCTCGAGGATCGCCAGCACGCTGGCGAGCTGAATGTTCTTTTCGCCACTCTCGAAGCGAGAGACGGTCGGCGCGCTGACGTCGGCAATGGCGGCTAGCCGTTGCTGCGTAAGCCTCTGCGCCTTGCGCCGCCGGCGCGCCTCTTCGACAAGAGCTGGCCAGTTGAGGCGAAGGTTCCATTCCATCGCTTTGCCATGGTGCTGATGAGGTTGTCGCGCAGCGGCGCGGAGCCGACGTTCGCTTCCGCGATCGCGGTCTCGGCCGCTTCCCGTCGTTTGCCGATATCGTCCACGGCGAGCGAGATGGCCCGTGGGGGGAGTCCGTAGCCCGCGCCGAGCGCGACGATGTGCTTGGGTCGCAAATCGCCGAGCCGAAGATCGGCTGCGCCCGCAAGCGCCAGCGCGACCGTGTCGAACTGCGGATAGTGAGCGCTCGCCACAAGGTCATAGGAAGGTGTGAGGCGTAGCCCTTCTGCCGTGTGGAACATGGCGAAATTCTTGAGGTGCGCGTCCGTGTTCCCGGTCAGGAGGCAGGCAAGCACACGCCGCAAGAGCCGTTCGGCCTCGGCCGGTACGGTGCCGGGCGTGGTCCGGATGAACCGGCCCATCTCTTCGTAGCTGCCGTCGTATTTTTCGTCGGAGCGTTTGCCGAGAAGCTGGTTGAATTCCTCGAAGTGCAGCCTCTGACCATCCAGGGTGCGGTCGAAGCGGCGAACCAACAGCGCTTCAGCGGCGATATCGCCGATGGCGGCAATCTCCATCTCGGCGACCGGCTCTTCGGGGAGCAACTTCCGCGTCGCCTCCGTCGTCAGCCATTCGAGCTCAACCAGGTCAGGCACTTGTCCCGGCAGCTTGGCGATGTAGGTGCTGAGCTCGTCGGGCCGGGCGGGACGATAGCCACGGGCACCCTTGACGACGGTCAGCTTCGGCTGAATGCCCGAAAGCGACGCGCGGCTGGTGAGAGCCGCGACGCTCTGCACGTCCGCCGGATCCAGCTCGAGGTCATGCACGGGATCGGGGTCGATGATGGAAACAGCTCCGGCACAGTCACGGCCAAAGGCCAGGAGCAGGGCGAACCTGTCATCGGGCCGGACGCCCAGTGCCCGTGCCTGGGCATTCCGCAGCCAGCCTTCAGCAACCAGATTGTCGAAAAAGGCATGCAGGCCACCCTCACTGAGATGAGGCGCCTCCTGGAGCGGCAGCGCATGCGCGATGGCGGGACTGTCCGCTTCGATGTAGGCTGGGTCATAGGTGAATGCGCAACGGCCACCGGGCTCCTGCTGGAGGATGCCAGCGAAGCGATCTTGGTAGTAGATTTTGCCCCAAAGGGTTGCCGCCATATCAACTCTAATTTACGGAAGAGGCAAGATCCTGCGCCTACATAAACATCTTTTATGATGCAATCGCGGATCGCGGCAAGAGAGAAAACGCGTTTGTGATTACGGCTCATCCCAGGCCATCCGATGACGGGTCCTCGGCGCGCCGCGCGCAGTCCAACCCTACACCACGTCCGGGGCACCAACGACGGTACTGGCGCGACGCGCTCCCGCAGATCTCAGGTCCGGAGCGGCATTTTTTGGGCCGTCTTGCGGGCATGGTGTCGCCGAGAAAAGCGGCAGCTGCGCGCAATTGCCCCGCCCGATGCTCGAGGTTCGGAACAACGGGCGCAGTTTCCGGGCGACTCCGAGTAGAATCGCTGCTTATAATTTCGCGCTCGAGCGCGCGGCCGCAGACGCCGTGCGCTCGGCCAAGGCAGGTCCGAGGCGCGAAGAGCGTCCGGAGGCCGCCCCGGGTCTCGGGGCCGCATAGGGAGGTAAGTCATGAAGCGCAGAGAGCTGCTCAAAGCCGGCGGCGCGACGGCCGCTGCCGCGACCGCGATCGCCGCGCCCCACATCGCGCGGGCGCAGGAGACGTTCAGCTGGAAGATGACCAGTGCCTATCCGCCGGGGGCGCCGTTCTACATGGACGGCCCCGGCAGCGCCACCGATCTCGCCAAACGCATCGAGGCGATGTCGGGCGGCCGCCTCACGATTCAGGTGTTCGGCGCCGGCGAGCTGATCCCGGCGCTGGAAGGCTTCGATGCCGTGCGCAGCGGCACGGTGGAGATGAACAACGCCAACGCCTATTTCTGGGCCGGCAAGACCTTCGCGGCGCAATATTTCACCGCCGTACCCTTCGGCCTCAACTATGCGGGCATGAACGCCTGGCTCTATGACGGCGGCGGCCTGCAGCTGTGGCGCGAGCTCTACGAGCCGTTCGGGCTGGTGCCCTTCTCCTGCGGCAACACCGGCATCCAGATGACCGGCTGGTTCCGCGAGGAGATCAACTCGGTGGACGACTTCAACGGCCTCAAGATGCGCATCCCGGGCCTCGCCGGCAAGGTCTACGGGGCGCTCGGCGTCGACGTGAAGCTGTTGCCCGGCGGCGAGATCTTCCCGGCCTTGGAGCGCGGCGTGATCGACGCCGCCGAGTTCGTCGGTCCCTATCAGGACCGCCGCATGGGCCTGCACAACGCCGCCAAGTTCTACTACACCACCGGCTGGCACGAGACGGCCACCGTCAGCGAGCTGATCGTCAACAAGGCGGCCTGGGAATCATTGCCCGTCGACCTGCAGGCGGTGGTGGAGAACGCCTGCGCGGCCTGCGACATCGTCAGCTACGCCTGGGCGCAGCGCACCAACGCCGAGGCCATGGTCGAGCTCGTCACCAACGAGGGCGTCACGGCGCAGCCCTTGCCGGATGAGGTCGTGCAACGCCTGCGCGAGGCGACCGACGACGTTCTGGCCGAAGCCGTGGCCCAGGATCCGGCCACCAAGAAGGTGCACGAGTCGTACATGGCCTTCATGAAGCAGTACCAGGACTGGGCCTCGCGCAGCGAAGGCGTCTATTACGACCGGATTCTGCCGTCGTAAGGGCGCATGGACCGCTTGCGAGGCCTTGCCGGAGGCATTGACGCGATCGTCGATGTCTCCGGCCGGATCGTGGCATGGGTGATGCTCGCGCTCGTGCTGCTGATGTCGGCCAACGTGCTGCTGCGCTATCTGTTCAGCATCGGCTCGGTCGCGACCCAGGAGCTCGAATGGCATCTGATGTCGCCGATCGTGCTGATCGGCATGGCGTATGCGCTGCTCCATGACGGCCATCTGCGCGTCGATCTGATCTACGTGAAGCTGCCCGAGCGCGCGCGCCTCGTCGTCAATCTCGCCGCGTCCCTGATCGGCGTCGTCTTCTCGGCGCTCGTGATCTATCTGGCGTGGAAGTACGTGCTGCAGTCCTACGTGATCGACGAGGGCTCGCCCGACCCGGGCGGGCTGCCCCACCGCTTCATCTTGAAGGCGTTCATCCCGCTCGGCTTCGCGCTGCTGCTGCTCTACAGCATCGCCGAGGCGATCCATGCCTGCCTCGCGCTGGTAACGGGGGAGGACCGGGCCCGGGCGGCGCGATGACCGAGCTCGAGATTCTCGCGCTCATGATGCTCGGGGCTTTCTTCGGGCTGCTGATGATCGGCATCCCGGTCGGCCTGACGCTGGCTGCCACCGGCTTCGTCTTCGGCTATCTCGGCTTCGGCGCGACGCTGTTCAACCTGCTGCCGGCGCGCATCTTCGGCGTGGTCACCAACTACACCCTGCTCGCCATCCCCCTGTTCGTGTTCATGGGCGTGATGCTGGAGAAGTCGCGCCTGGCCGAGGACCTGATGGACGTGCTCGCGCTCGCCACCGGGCGCCTGCGGGGCGGCATGGGGCTCGCCATCATCCTGGTCGGCGTGCTGATGGGCGCCTCCACCGGCATCGTCGGCGCGACCGTGGTGACGCTGGGCCTGCTCACGCTGCCGACCCTGATCCGCCGCGGCTATTCCAAGTCGCTGGCGTGCGGCACCATCTGCGCCTCGGGCACGCTCGGTCAGATCATCCCGCCGAGCCTGGTGCTGATCCTGCTCGCCGACATTACCGCCCAGTCGGTCGGCACGTTGTTCGCCGCGGCACTTTTGCCGGGACTGATGCTCGCCGGCATCTACTGCGCCTACATGGTCGCGGTCGGCATGCTGTGGCCCGGCATGGCCCCGGCGGCAAGCAGGGAGGAGCTCGCCGCGTTCACCCGCGGGCAGCTGTGGCTCAAGATCTTCAAGGTCGTGCTGCCGCCGCTGGCGTTGGTCGTCGCCGTTCTCGGCTCGATCATCGGCGGCGTCGCCGCGCCGACCGAGGCCGCCTCGATGGGCGCGCTCGGCAGCCTGCTCATGGCCGCGGCGGTCGGGCGCGTGAACCTCAAGGTCCTGCGGGAGACGCTTCAGGTCACGACCCGGATCACCGCTACGGTTCTCTTCATCCTGATCTGCGCGCAGGTGTTCGCGCTCGCGTTTCGGGGCCTGCGCGGCGAGCAGCTCGTGCACGACCTGTTCGGGTTCCTGCCCGGCGGCGTGGCCGCCGACATCTGGTTCATGATGCTGCTGATCTTCGTGCTCGGCTTCTTCATCGAGTGGATCGAGATCTCCTACATCGCGGTGCCGCTGTTCATGCCGATCTTCGAGGCCGCCGGGGTCGACAAGGTCTGGCTGTGCACGATGATCTGCCTCAACCTGCAGACCTCGTTCCTGACCCCGCCGTTCGGTTGGGCGCTGTTCTTCCTGAAGGGCGTGGCGCCGCCCGAGGTCAGGACCACCGACATCTATCTCGGCATCATCCCCTTCGTCGCCATGCAGGCCATGGCGCTGCTGACCCTGTTCCTGCAGCCGCAGATCGCCACCTGGCTGCCCACGGCCATCGGGTGGTGAAGAAATCGTCGTGCCGCAGGCGCGCTTTCAGGATCGCGAGATCCTGGGCCGGATTGCCGCGCACCAGCAGGTCGGCGAGATGGCCGTCCTTGATGTGGCCGAGCTCCTCGCCCAGCGCTACCGGCTCGCCGCCGATCTCGATCGCGCAGAGCAGCGCCTCGGTCGGCGCGTAGCCGAACAACCTCACGAGGTGCTCGAGGTCGCGGGCGTTGGTGCCCTGCGGGCTCCAGGCGCAGCCGTCGTCACCGCCGGGCACCGCCGGCGGTCGGGTCCCAGCCATGAGCCGCGCCTGAAACAATTGAAACCGATAAAGCTGCGCGTCGGACATAGCCCTGAAACGTTGGGGCTCGACAAACCTCGGGTACCCGCCGCTGAGATTGACCTCGGCCGGCCGCCTGGAAGGGATATGGCGATGGACGCTCATCATACGACAGCAGCAGCGCCGGCACGCAGGCCTGCCTTCGACGCGCCGCTCGATCCGTGGCTGAGGATGCGTCTCGCGCCGGTGCGCGGCGGGCACCGTGCAGCTTGCGGGCGCGCCACGATTCGCGATGCTCTGCGTGCGCTCGCCGGCGCGCGGCCGGATCCGGCGGCGCTGGCGCTTGGGCTCGGGCGCGTG